>CABSJA010000112.1 GCA_902477915.1 uncultured Veillonella sp. | reverse complement strand
GTAAAAAGAAGAAAGATGCTCAGAAATGAGCATCTTTCTTCTTTTTTATTTATATCGAAAAAACTTGAAAAATATATCGATAAATTTAAAAATAACACTTGCAATCTTGAATGATATTTGTTATTATATAGACAAAGATAGATATAGATTTGGTGATAAGTACACCGATAATAATATAACTGTTACATTTGAACTCAATTAAGGAGGACATAACATGTCTATTATTGGTAAACAACTTCCTGAATTTACTCTAGATGCTTTCAAAAAACCTGAATTAGTAAAAGTTAGTACTGCCGATGTGTTGGGCAAATGGTCCATCTTCGTATTCTATCCAGCAGATTTCACATTTGTTTGTCCTACAGAATTAGAAGACGTACAAAACTCTTATGCAGAATTGAAAGAACTAGGTTGCGAAGTTTACTCCGTATCTTGTGACTCTGAATTCGTTCACAAAGCATGGTCTGATGCTTCTCCAAGCATTAATAAAATCGAGTACTACATGTTAGCTGATAAAAAACATGAATTAGCTGATTTCTTCGACGTATTCCAAGAAGAATCCGCTATGGCTTACCGTGGTACATTCGTAGTAGATCCTGAAGGTTTCGTTCGCACAGCTGAAATCCATGACATGGGTATCGGCCGTTCTGCTGAAGAATTGGTTCGTAAAGTACAAGCGGCTCAATTCGTAGCAAAACATGGTGACCAAGTGTGCCCTGCACGTTGGAAACCAGGTAAAGACACATTGAAACCAGGTCTTGATCTCGTAGGTAAAATCTAATTTAGAAATCAACCTAAAACGCTAGAATAATCTAGACAACTCCTCAAATGACAAAACGGGCGCGCATCGTTTTCCTGACGATACGGTAAGTCCCAATACCTGATGAACCCTCTCCAATTCATCATGGTAAACCTCATATAACAAACTACAAACTATACGCAAAAGGACTGGCCTTCGGGCTGGTCCTTTTGTGTTATATATCTATTTTTATATACTTAGTATTGTGTATTGATTTTAATCTGTTTAGAGGTAATAAAATAGAAAAAGACTTGCTAGAAGTAAAGTAAAATATCGTATAAACCTTATATCTTGAAGGTTTTTTAATATCCCTTTATGAAAGTAGGAAATAAGTTCTTGCATTTTTGATTTTAGTGGTCTATAATGAAATTAATTCCTAGTGATACACAAGGTTTTATAAATAGAGTAGGATAAGTGCTTTATAACATGGGGTGTGTTAGCACTAACTTTTACAAAGAGAGGCAAGATATATGAGGATTTCCACAAAAGGTCGCTATGCATTGATGGTTCTCATCGATTTAGCAGAGCAAGGTCAAGAGAAACCGGTTTCCTTGCGATCCGTTGCAGAACGACAAGGTATATCTGAGAAATACCTTGAGGGTATTGTGGCTCGTTTGGGTGCCGCTAACCTAGTGGATAGTATTCGTGGTAAATACGGAGGCTATCGCTTATCTAAAAGCCCTAAAGAGTATACTATTATTGAAATTTTGCTCGCCACGGAAGAGTCCATGGCTATCATCTCTACTCTTGATGAAGGGGTGAGTACTGATACAGTAATCAACGAACGTACTGTTGGTTTCTGGGCAGGATTACAAAACTATATTCATGATTATTTAGAAAACGTAACTCTTCAAGATGTAATTGATGGAACTTACGCTAAGCTTGATACAAAATATGACAATTGGGATGGTTCTATATAAAAAGGAGTGACTATTATGTCTAATATTGCAAAATCTTTCGTTGAATTAATTGGTAAAACACCTTT
>CABSJA010000111.1 GCA_902477915.1 uncultured Veillonella sp. | reverse complement strand
TTTTTATAATAATTCTCAAATCTGTACCTACAGATACAGACTTAATTATGCGATATGATTATAATAAAACCATAATTAATGACCGAGTTGTGATATATGCATAGCGGTATAGATAGTTCTATACATAGATACCACATAGGCCATACATATTGTTGATTGTGAAAGACTTTCACAAGAATTATGGAGGTTATTATGAGAAAGCATATAAAAAATAACGTATCTTGGGTTGGTAAAATTGACTGGGAATTACAAGAGTTCCACGGTTCAGATTACAGCATTAACAATGGATCTAGCCAAAACGCATACTTGATCGAAGAGGAAAAGACTGTGCTCATCGATACGGTGTGGAAACCTCATTCCACAGAATTTATTGATAACTTGGAATCTGAAATTGATTTAAACAAGATTGATTTCATCGTATGTAACCACGGCGAAGTCGATCACAGTGGTTCTTTGCCAGCATTGATGGAGAAAATTCCTAATACTCCGATTTACTGTACAGAAAACGCTGTTAAATCCTTGGTTGGTCAATACCATCATCCAGAATGGAATTTTAAAACTGTGAAAACAGGGGATTCCGTAGATATCGGCAACGGTAAATCTTTGGTATTCGTTGAAATGCGCATGCTTCACTGGCCTGATTCCATGGCGACGTACATGACTGGCGACAATATCTTGTTCTCCAACGATGCCTTTGGTCAACATTTTGCGGTAGAAGAATTGTGGGCTGATAAGGCTGATCAATGCCGTTTATGGGCAGAGGCGATGAAATATTACGCTAATATTTTGAATCCATTCTCTCCATTGGTAAAAGCAAAGGTTGAAGAGATTCAAAAGCTTAACTTGCCAATCGATATTATCGCTACAAGTCATGGTGCTATTTGGCGTGAAAATCCATTGCAAATCGTAGAAAAATACTATGAATGGTCTCAAGCCTACCAAGAAGACCAAATTACAGTGGTGTACGATACGATGTGGGATGGTACAAAGAAATTGGCTCATAAAATTGCTGATGAAATTGCAAAAGAATCTCCTGATACACGAGTTAAGATCTTTAATATCAGTAAAACCAATAAAAATGACATCATGACAGAAGTATTCAAGTCTAAAGCCATTGCTGTTGGTTCCCCAACTGTAGGGAATAGTGTATTATCTGCTGTAGCAGGTTGGCTCGACTTCTTACGCGAGTTGAAGTTTAAAAACAAAAAAGCTGCTGTATTCGGTACCTATGGTTGGTCTGGTGAATCTACAAAGGTACTTCGTGAAGAATTAACTAAAAATGGATTCTCTGTTGTTGAACCTGAAATCAAATGTAACTGGAACCCAGATGCAGATGATTTTGGCAAAGCAGAAGAACTTGTAAAAGCCTTGCTAGCTTAATATATAAAAAGCTCCTAGCGTTCATAGAACGTAGGAGCTTTTTGGTTTTTATGATCTATTTGGAATTATATGAGTATTATATATAGATTAAGTCTTATTTTTGTAAGCTTATACGAATATGTGTGGCGATATGTGTATACTAATCTTGAGTATTTACATAGATGTGTTATGCTATTAAGCATAAAAATAAAAATAGTATAAAATTCAGAAAAATGATTAAATATTCTATTCTATAAAAATTCAGAAAGTGTTCATGAAATTAATGTGAATAATGAATAACTGGAAAGTCTAAATATCTGTTTGGCTTATTAAAGTAATAATTATTTATAAGCTATACAATATATATTCTGTAGAATCCTAAAAAAGGTGTGATTTTTCTTACTCATCATTAAAAATGATGAGCATATTGATACAACAAAGAATGCCAGTAATCATGCTATTTTTTGGAATTATGAAGAGTTATTAATGAACTTTATATGGGAAAAAG
>CABSJA010000110.1 GCA_902477915.1 uncultured Veillonella sp. | reverse complement strand
TCTGCAATGGCATCATTTTTTGCCAATACATTAGTTTTAACTTGAACTTGCATGTCCTAACCTTTCTATCAATCGATATCCATGGAGGTCACTTGCAATTCGCGGCCACCAATGGTTTGTACGAAATGACTGTCACAATAGGGACAGATAAACTTATAATTTTCTACTGGAAATGTTTTATCACAATCTAAGCACTTTCCTTCAATAGGGATCGTGTTGATTTCAATGCGAGAACCTTCTGCGGCAGTCCCCTTTGTAACGGCTTCCCAGCAAAATAGGAGAGCATCTGGCTCTACTCCACTCATAAGGCCCAAATCGAGTTGAACGGAATGGATCACAGATGCATCGTATTGGCGTAACGTATCGAGGGCTACATCAAGTATGCCTTCTGCTATAGACATCTCATGCATGGTATGCCTCATATACAGCTTCAAGCATCATAGTAGTCGTTACAGAGCCTACACCACCGGGCACCGGAGTAATTGCAGATGCAATATCTTTTACCGCTTCATAATCAACATCGCCTACCGTCTTACCTTCCAGTTCATTTATGCCTACATCGATAACAACAGCACCTGGCTTAATCATATCTGCTGTAATCATATGAGCACGACCCGCTGCAGCAATAACAATATCGCCTCGTTTTACTTGCTCTGCCAAATCAGGAGTTCTGGAATGACAAATTGTAACCGTACCATTTGCACCGAGAGTCATAAGAGCTACTGGTTTACCGATAACTTGGCTACGACCAACTACAACCACATGTTTGCCTTCCACAGGAATATCATAGTGGTTTAAAATTGCCATGCACGCCTTTGCTGTACAAGGAGCAAAGCCACCTTTGCCAGCAGTTACAAGACCAATATTGTACGTAGTTAAACCATCGATATCTTTTTTAGGATCTAGCATATCGATAAGAGCCTCAGTATCAATGTGTTTAGGCATCGGCATTAACGGTAAAATTCCATGAACAGCCGCATCATTATTTAATTCTTGCAATGCTGCCACCACTTCATCCTGTGTAGCCGTTTCAGGTAATTGTTTTAATACAAAGCTATAGCCAAAATTCTTTGCTGTCTTTTCCATAAATGTAGCATACATATGAGCACCGTGGTCTTCACCAACAAGTAATACTGCCATAGTAATTACAGAGTCTCCTACTGCTGCAACTTTTTCTTGTAAAATCGCCTTGTGAGCATCTGCTACTGCTTTACCGCGTAATTCGATCATGTGTATCTCCATTCATTCAAACTATTTATAAAAAAGGTGCCTCCTGAGAGGCACCTAAGTCTCTTATTCTATTATATAACGAACTGTCTATAATTTCTAATTATGACCGAATTCGTTTTATCTGCGGAAATGGACAGTAATTGCTGTACCAGCCTTAACGCTTGTACCGCTACTTTCATCTTGAGATGTAGCCGTACCAGTTCCATCCGGTTTAAAGGCAAGTCCCGCCTTATGTAACCAATCACGTACTTCACCATAAGTAAAACCAGTAAAGTTAGGCAATGTAACAGAACCATCACTTCCCGGTTTTGGTTCAGGTAATGTATTAGCAGCTTTAACAGCTACTGGTGTACTTTCTTTAACATACGGACTCATTTGGTAATACCGTACAAGTTGAGATACGATGTCCTTAAATACAGGGGCTACAATTTGACTACCATAATAAGAACCCTTTTGTGGGTCATCAATAACGACAAGAACTACAAATTTTGGATCCTCTACAGGGCCAAAACCAATAAAGGACGCAATGTATTGTCCGTCGAGATAACCGCCATGTTTGGTATCTAGTTTTTGGGCCGTACCAGTTTTACCGCCGAAGTGATAACCTTCTACCATCGCTTTTGTACCGCCACCTTCGGATACTTCTTTTTCTAGAATATCTAC
>CABSJA010000109.1 GCA_902477915.1 uncultured Veillonella sp. | reverse complement strand
GTTTTACAAAGTCCATACGACGTTCTGGTTGAAAACGATGCATGATATAGAAATAACCTTCACGAGCTAATTTTTCTGCCAATTCTTCGTCGATAATAGTTTGCATATTTGCAGGAACTACTGGCAAGCGGAATGTGCGATTACCTAATTTAACATGTGTATCACATTCGCTACGGCTAGTTACGATACATTTATTAGGAATTAATTGCACGTCTTCATAATCAAAGATGTTCGTTGTATTAATCATATTTTCTATATCTCCTTCGAGTATTACAAATTGAACCTGTACCATTATACAAGAGTCGCGTAAAATTTTCAATACGTTCCGAATATTTTGTTTGGACTCAGAAACGAACTGTAGTACAATACAAGTAGATTATGCAAGTTATATACATTAATATATATGGTAAAGGGAGGTTGATTGACATGGATCAGTCCAAAACTCGCATGCTTGCAGAAGCAGGTGTGGCGATTGCAATTGCTCAGGTATTATCATTTATTACGATTTTTCATATGCCTCAAGGAGGCTCTATTAAGGCTGCAGCTTTGGTGCCGCTCATGATTTATGCCTATCGTTGGGGGGGTGCACGGGGAATTTTTGCTGGCGTCGTATATGGTATTTTACATTTTATTTTAGGCTTTAAATCATCTGTACACTATTTAAGTATTATATTGGATTATCTAGTTGCTTATGGTGCTATAGGTGTATGTGGTTACTTCAAAGATTCTATTTCTGGACTCATTACAGGTTCTATTGTTGGTATTATATTGCGCTGGATCGCCACTGTTGTGAGCGGTGCCGTTGTGTTCGCTAGCTATGCACCTCAAGGTCAAAATCCATGGATTTACTCCATGATTTATAATGCCTCTTATATGGTGCCAGATGGGATTTTAAATATTGTTGTTTTACTATTCATCTACCAAGGTGTTAAACGAGGTTTAGGACGTCGTGGATAAATTAGGTTTAATTATTTTGGCTGGTGGTTTGAGTTCTCGAATGGGGCAACCTAAGGCATTATTGCCTTGGGTTAATGGTGAAAGCCTCATATCTCATGCACTTCGTAAGGGATTAGAAGCGGATGTGGATGATATCATCATCTCCATTGGTGATGATGATCGGTTAGGACATGCCATTCAGACTCATATTATTGATACGTTATCGAACGATGAGAAGAATAAAGTTTCTATTGTTCGGGATTCTATTGAGCGATGTGGTCCTCTAGGGGGACTTTATAGTGCTCTAGCTGTTGGAATGAGTCCTGCCTATGCGGTGATGGCTGTAGATATGCCATTTATGCCTATGGATTTATATTATGATTGGTTATATCAAGTGAATCATAACAATTGGAATGCCATAGTTCCTACTGGTTCTAGAGGTAAGCCAGAACCTATGGCAGGAATTTATAGACCTCATATTGTATCATTACTTCCATCTATTCTAGCCGGTAAAGACGTATCGTTGCAGCATGCCCTTGATACGATTGGTCATGTTGAATCTATTGATGCCAGTGATTATGATTGGGAGCTAAGTAATGTAAATCATTATGATGATTATCAATGGGCTCGTGCATTAGCAGAAAATGAGTTTCGTCGAGTTCCAGTTATAAGTGTAGTAGCATCAAAACGTAAAACAGGTAAGACTACGGTAGTAACCCGCCTTGTATCTGAGTTACAACGAGCTGGGTTTTCTGTAGGTGTTGTAAAGAGTGATAAACACGGCTTTCAAATGGACCATGAAGGGACCGATACAGACCTTTCTTATAAAGCTGGCGCTGATGCGGTGGCTATTGCAGGCCCTAATGAAACAGCGATTCGTATACGCACTAAAGAACAATCAAATCTGTATGAAATATCACAGTTTATGCCTGTGGATATAGTTATACTAGAAACAAGGTCCCAAGGCATTGCCCCTATTATAGAGGTTAC
>CABSJA010000108.1 GCA_902477915.1 uncultured Veillonella sp. | reverse complement strand
TCAGTTACCTCTTCATTGTGAACTGTAATATTAGGATGTCCCTTTACCTTCTTCGTCACCATTTCACTAAACAAATGACGATCAACGGCCAAGGCACCACCGGCAGGTACAGCAGTCGCATCAGCACATTCCATAATCAGGGAACCTAAACGACGCATTTCTTCTTTTAAAAGACCTACTGCATTTTCAATATTGCCAGCTCGCAAGGAGTTACTACATACGAGCTCTGCAAATTGATCTGTTTGATGCGCAGGAGAACTCTTCACGGGGCGCATTTCATATAAGTCTACATGAATGCCACAATTAGCGAGTTGCCAAGCCGCCTCAGAACCTGCTAGGCCCGCACCAATAACAATAACATTTTTATTATTCAACAGTTGTTTCCTCTTTTTTAGCTTTGCTAGACTTTTTAGATTCTTTAGATTCTTTTACAGTTTCTTCACTAGCTTCGCTTTTTTTCTTTCTTGTTTTCTTTGGTGGTCTAGTTGGACATGTTTCATTGGAACAGAACTTTTTAGTTGTACCATTTTTATATGTCTTTTCAACCATAATAGAACCACATGTTTCACAGAAATCATGGGTTGGTTTATCCCATAATGTAAAGTCACATTGTGGATATCGATTACAGCCGTAGAATAGACGACCACGGCGAGACTTACGCTCTACGATTTCCCCTTCCTTACATTTAGGGCAAGTTACACCAGTCCCTACCGTAATAGGTTTAGTATTTTTACATTCTGGGAAGTTAGAACATGCAAGGAACTTACCATAGCGACCAAATTTATATACCATAGGGCTATGACAGAGTTCGCACGTTTCATCACTTTCCATAGATGCAATTTCAATGCGATCTACATCGCTCGCATCTTCTAGCTCTTTAGCGAATACTTCATAGAAATCAGACAATACCTTTAGATATGTATCCTTACCGGATGCAATAGCGTCAAGCTCTTCTTCAAGGTCTCGTGTAAAGCCAGTATTGATGATTTTTTCAAAGTACGCTATCAAGAAGTCTACCACTACAAAGCCTAACTCTGTAGGAACAAATTGTTTATTTGTATTTTCTACATAGTTACGGCTAACGATAGTATCTAAAATTGGCGCATACGTACTAGGACGACCAATACCGAGTTCTTCAAGCGTTTTAATAAGGCTTGCCTCAGAGTAACGTGGAGGTGGTTGCGTGAAATGTTGTTCAGGCAATACCTCTACTGTATGGGCTGCATCATTCTTTTTAAGAGCTGGCAATTGAGGAACATCCTCTTTTTTCCCATCTTCATAAACAGCACTAAAACCTGGGAAGATTACGCGGGAGCCTGTCGCTTTAAATGTGTAGTCGTCATGTACGGTCAATTCAATAGTAGTGGATTCGTTTTGTTGTGGTGCCATTTGGCTCGCCATAAAACGATTCCAAATCAATGTATATAATTTAAGCTCATCACGGCTCAAGAATGGCTCTACCATTTTAGGTGTTAACTCTAAAGATGTAGGGCGAATTGCTTCGTGCGCATCTTGAGCAGAACCTTTTGCACCATACATATTAGGTTTAGAAGGATAATAATCTTCACCATAGTTACGAATAATATAGTCCTTAGCCATGACCTGCATCTCTTTAGAGATACGCGTAGAGTCTGTACGCATGTACGTAATCAAACCTACGTGACCATAGGAACCGATTTCAAGACCTTCGTAAAGATGTTGTGCAATCATCATGGTACGCTTCGCACCAAAGTTCAATTTACGCACACCATCTTGTTGCAACGTAGATGTTGTAAATGGTGGTGCCGCCTTACGAGAACGCTTGCGCTTTTCAATATTTGTCACTACTGCATCGGCTCCACCAATAGCATCTACCACGGCTTGCGCTTCACTTTCAGTAGTAATATCGATTTTTTCACCTTTAATATGAGTCAATTCTGATGTGAAAGCCTCTTTTTTAGGCGTTTCAAAATTGCCTTCAATAGTCCAATATTCT
>CABSJA010000107.1 GCA_902477915.1 uncultured Veillonella sp. | reverse complement strand
ACAAATCAATTTTGAATGGTTCTTTTTCCATTCTTTCTGCCAATGCCAATGGCACTGCTTTTGCATAACCAGATGGAGTAAAGCCGGAAATACCAACTTTATCGTTAGGGTTAATCAAAAGAGCTGCATCATAAGCAGTGACAATTTTACCTTGGAGGGCCGCACATTTAACGCGGTCTTTGATGTCTATCACCATTACCATCTCCTTTAAGAGTAACATTGTATAAACGACAGTTTGATCTCTTGGTCGTTCCTTAAACCGACTTCATCGTAGTCCACATCCAATGCATTGTCAACTTATATGACTAAAATGTATTTTTTATCACACTTTGATTAGCATTATGATTAAAATGCATAGATTTTCACATTTCCACATAAGTTTTATTCACATCGTTATAACTCACAGGAATCATCGATATATGGCATATATTGATGTTTTTCAATTAAATCGAACTCTCTCTATACAATATATAGACCCTTTTCAATATAAAACAACATCTCATATACAAGAACTAGACCTTACACCTCCCTATAAAGATACAATGATATACAAAAAACCGGCTTTCAAATGCTAACGATAATGTTCAATTATGTCTAACATTAGAAAACCGGTTATACTACCTAATACGTACCTACCCAAGGTATGTATTAATTATACCATATTATGAAATTATATATCTACCATAAAACATGCTAATTATACAAGATATTACAATTATGCAGATTTATCAGCAGATAACTGAACTTTTACAAAAGCCCCTACCCAACCAAACAATTGCCAAAATACGATGGTTACTTGATGACTATATAGCTCAAAATCGGATAAGCCACTAAATAAAACACCTATAGCTAACGCACCTACACCAACTTGTGCAGCTTGGCGGAATATATCCCCTTTAAGTCTTATAGATGTAATAACATGACCAATAATAACTGCTAGGAATGATATCAATCCTGGGATGCCTGATTCAGCTAATATATTAAGATACAAATTATGGGCATGATACATCAAGACGTGAGGTCCTTGAATATAATAGTTATAATCTGGATATACTAAATAAAATGTATTCCACCCAATACCAAAGATAGGATTTTCACGTACGATATACATGGTACTATCCCATAAAGCCCATCGAAGATCAGCTGATGTATCATGGCCTTGGAATATGGACCATAGTCTCGAGGCGATTTCACCATCATAAAAGTACAAGATAATTGGCACTACTAATAGGGATAAGAATAATCTTCTTTCTACAAAGATAGCCCAGTAGAGGATCATGGCCGCAAAGCTAATCCAAATGCCTCTAGAATAGGTTAATAGCATCGTTAAGAACAATATAATCCCTATAACGAGCATCGTAACGACTTCACGAGTACGATTTTCTTTCATATATACCAAGATATAGCTGATACATACGCTGAGTACCATCAATAGATAAGCGCCCAATAAATTAGGGTTTTGTAATGTAGATGACATACGTCGCATCAATTTTGGGAACTGTGCTGCATCTACCCACTCTTTTATATGAATATTAGGAACAAATACATATTGATAAGCACCTATTATACACACTAGTACAGCAGTACCTAATAGAGCACGAAGAAAATAATTCCACTGTTTAGGTGTTTGAATGTATGTGCGAACTAGATAATACATTCCTCCACTGGCTACGATTTGATAAAACCAACTTTGAATTGACCAATCCCAATTTTCTGATACTAGTGCAGATATGCCAGTCCATACCACAAAGATCATAACAGACCAGGATAAATAGCCCGTTGGTAAGCTTAGTGATTTACTAGATATCAAATCATATAAAGCAAGCCCTATCGCTAGCCACAGAAGCACATCCCCCACCATAGGTTGTAATGGCATAGCAACCACCACACCATAAATTAGACGCTCAATATAGAACGTGATTCTCTTCTGATTAGGAATAAGTGAGAGTTCCATAGGCTCACCTTAGTGACTCATCTCATGGTTAAACCACTGACGAGCATCTCCTAAAATATATAAAGAACCACAAACAG
>CABSJA010000106.1 GCA_902477915.1 uncultured Veillonella sp. | reverse complement strand
ATTTCACGACGCCGTGAACGTATTTAATTTCTAGTTTCGACTTATATCCGTAAGGAATGAGAGCGAAGGAGGATCTATGAACAACATTGAACGTCCAGTGGATGATAACTCAACTGTATCAATCCAAGACAATGAAAAAATGAAGCAAGTTGAACGTAAAGAGACCAAAAAGCAGAAGAAGAGTGGCATTACGATTCGAGAATTAACAATTATTGGTCTATTAGCGGGGATTACTATTGCATTAGGTGTTTCTGGCTATGGTATTATTCCATTAGGCCCTCTTAATGTAACTACGTTGCATGTACCGACACTTATTGGTGCTATCGTAGAGGGACCTAAAGTGGGTGCTTTTGTAGGCTTCATCTTTGGTTGCTATAGCTTGTGGCAAAATATTACAGCACCGAATATTTTATCCCCTCTATTTATTAATCCAATTATTTCTGTGCTACCACGTATTCTTTTCCCAGTATTAGCATATTTAGTATATTTACTATTATGGAAAGCACCGCAAGGTCCACGCATTATCGTGTCTGCTTTCATGGGTACCGTATTCCATACAATTATGGTTATGGGGCTTATTTTCTTACTTTACGCAGATATGTTTGCTGTTAAAATGAATCTTAGTCCAGATCAAGTATTAGGGTCTATTGTATTCTTATCTGTTACACATGGTATTCCAGAAGCAGTTTTTGCTGCTGTTATCGTGACACCAGTTGCAATGGCATTGAGAAAGGTATTACGTAAGGATACGCCAAAGAAATCAAAATCTGAGGATGTTACATCTACTACTGCAACAACAGGTGCAGCAAATACAAATAAATCTGCAACTGTAGAAGTAAATGAAACAAAACCTGTAGAAGAAAACATAACTAAATAGTATTTTACAGGCTTTTCATAAATATGATAAAATAAATATCATTCGATAAGTATTGAGGAGGATAACCATGGCTAAACGTATTCGTACTATCAACACTGAATCCTTACAAAAAACTGCTAAAACTGGCGGTTGTGGGGAATGTCAAACATCTTGCCAATCCGCTTGCAAAACAAGCTGCACAGTTGGTAACCAAGTTTGCAAACAAAAATAATAAAGAGGCTCGCATAGCGGGCCTTTTTTATTTATGTTTTTAATACATACCTTGTATGGTATATCTTTATGACTCTTTTCATAACGTTTAGCGTAGAAATGTGGTACAATTATCTAGAAAGTTCTATATAGTAGAACTTTTACCATACATAATAATTGGAGGTACCATGTTAGAATTAAAACCAATGATCCATAAGTTTCGGATGAAGGATAACTATTACTGCTTAGATGTTAATAGTGGTATTATTCACGTTATCGACGAACTCATTGATAGAGTTCTTGACATATATGATGGCACTAATCGCGATGCAGTACATGCTGCATTAGATGCTAAAGAAGATGCAGTAGAACTTGATGAGATTATGGATGAGTTAGATGAGCTCATTAAAGCGGAGCAATTATTTGCTCCGATGAGTACAGAGTTTAAACTTGTAGTAGGTGAAAAACCTATCGTTAAGGCATTATGCTTAAATATTGCTCATGATTGTAATTTGGCATGTAAATACTGTTTTGCCAGCCAAGGTGATTACGGCGGTGTAAAACGTGAATTAATGAGCTTTGATGTAGCAAAGCGAGCTGTAGATTTCCTCATTAAAATGAGCGGTCCTCGTCAACATTGTGAAATAGACTTTTTTGGTGGAGAACCCTTATTGAACTGGGAGGTTGTTAAACAAACCGTTGAATACATTGAGTCCATTCAAGAAAAGCATAATAAGATTTTCAAGCTTACATTGACTACAAACGGCATGCTCTTAACACAAGATAAAATCGACTATGTAAACGAACATAAGATGAGCCTTGTATTATCTTTGGATGGTCGTGAATCTGTACATAATGCGATGCGCCCTGTAGCTGGTAGTGGTGCTGAATCTTATAAATATATTGCTAAAAATCTTATCAATGCTGTAAAACAACGCCATGGCCTTGAATACTACGTACGTGGTACGTATACACATAAAAA
>CABSJA010000105.1 GCA_902477915.1 uncultured Veillonella sp. | reverse complement strand
AAGCTTTCTAAAATGCGTAAAGTAATGCCAGGGGAAGATTTTGCATGGTATTTACAAGATAAACCAGGATGTTTTGCTTTTATTGGTATTCAAAATCCTGAAATAGAGGCTACCTACGATCATCATAATAATAGATTTAATATGGATGATACCGTACTGTCTGCTGCATCAGCGGTATATGCTGAATATGCTATTGTATGGTTGAAAGAGCATAAATAAAAAATGTTTAATTATATAAGTAATAATCTATGTACTAATCCGTCTAATAGATTAGATATTTGTATGTTTAATGATAAAATCAATTAGATGTTTCTATCTTAAAAGCACTGTTATCTCAAGGATAATAGTGCTTTTTCATTGTATTTTTATTTATATTTTCCGTATAGTATAGGTATAATATAGGTATAAGTTGGATGTGATGCAAGTATGATACAAGTATTATATAAGTATAATTCAAGTGTAGTACTTGTGATATAAATCCGCTGTAAGTCTAATACATTCTCTATGAGAGGTACTTATGAATATAGTTATATGTCTCATCATAATTGCTATTACAGGCTTTTTATTGATGAAGCGCTACCAGCCACAACCTATTTTGATTGGCTTAGGAATTCTTATGATGTTCATCGCTTATGAGGCGAGCTGGATTGATGCCATATTAGTTGGTGACCAATCCACAGGAGTTCTCATATTTGATGCAATGGATATCGTAAGAATAACGACATCAAATAACATAGTCAATCTGGGCCTCATGATTATGACCTGTGCAGGTTATGCAAAATATATGGAGCATATTGGAGCAGGGACGAGATTGGCACATACATTTATACGTCCTTTATATCGTCTAAATCGCCCATATATTGTACTGGCCCTTATGTTTCTACTCAATATGGGATTATCCATTTGTGTACCTAATCCATTGAGCCTTGCACTCCTTATGATGGTCACTATGTATCCTGTGTTACTTCGATTAGGTGTAAGCCCTGTAGGGGCGGCAGCGGTTATTGCTACGGGACATCTCATGGATGTGGGGCCAGGTGCAGTATCTACCTTACTTATTGCAAAGACCTTGAATATGCCCGTGCCAAACTATTTTGTAGGCTACCAGTTGCGTCTTTATTTCTTAGTCGCCATTGTGACTGCTATAGCACACTTTTTCTGGCAGAAATATCGTGACCGGGTGGAGGAACCTAAGGTTATAGATGCTTGTGAAAGTATTCCAGAGGCGCCAATAGGGCCTAAGCCGTATATGATATTCCCATTATTGCCATTGTGTTTTATTTTAGGCTTTAGTCAATATGGCTTTTCTGGGGTGAAGATGAATGTTACCCTTGCTATGATGCTTGCCTTTGGTATAGCTTTATTAGCTGAATTAATTCGTCATCGAAATCTGAGGACAGTACTTAAGAGTACAACTATTTTCTTTGAAGGTATGGGGAACCAGTTCTCTTATGCAGTGACACTTATTATAGGGGGACAAATCTTTGCACAAGGTTTAGTTAGCCTCGGCCTTATTGATTCATTAGTTGGTGCGCTACAAACATTATCTCTTAACTCTATTGGGCTTACCTCTGTTCTTGGAGGCGGTATGTTAGGATTAAGTATGGTAACAGGTAGCAATGTAGCTCCATTATTTACGTTAGTTCCACTAGTACCTAATATTGTATCTAATCTTAGCCTTGATCCCAAAACAACCATGTTGGTAATGCAAAATGGCGCTAGCCTTGGTTTGTTCCTCAGCCCAATCAGCCCTGTAATGGTCGGCGTAGCAGGTGTGGCCCATATTAAATCCGTAGATTTACTTAAACGCACAGCCGTGCCAGTTCTTGTAGCATTACTTACGAGTTGCGTAGGAATATGGATACTTTTTTAATTTTAATTTAAATTTACAAAACCCTCTTTACATGTTTCGTAAAGAGGGTTATTATATTCCAATAATAAATCATATGTAATTAAAATGGTTTCCTGCTAAGGTACAAGTTTTAGTGCGTTGCGGATAAAAAGGGCCTTTCTTCGCCGGACGGTTCTAGAAGCCAGAAAGGATGTAATGA
>CABSJA010000104.1 GCA_902477915.1 uncultured Veillonella sp. | reverse complement strand
AGGCGAGCATAGATTTCAACTTGCCACATACCGTCTTCTTTATCGTATTCTTCTAATTCATCGTCTTCGTATAAGTATTCATTAGGGTGAAGCTGACTTTTACTTTCAATCCAAGCTTCGTAGCTCACAAGAATTTCAGGCTCTACTAATGGCGGTAAATTATCACGATTAACGTTATGCTCTTCTAAGCATTCATAAAACGCCTTAAGAAACTCTTCTCTAGTATAAGTAGTTTTATTGAAAACCCAAGGAATTCCCTTAAACTCATGATAGTAACCTTCATATATTTTATTACCATCTTTATCAGTACCGAGATATTCAATCTGCTCAGTATTCTCATCCTTGTTAAACAGTTTTTTTATGACATCAAAAATCATAGGATAATCCTCCTTGTAATCCTTTAAAATAAATTGAAGTTAATAGATACTATACTACTTCACAACATCAAACTAATCTATATATCTAAAGTAAACTCTTTTACCATTTTTATGGCAATATATCAGCCATCAATAGCAAAGTAATTTAAATCTTCAAACTCATCATCCCAAAATTCAAAGCAAAATATATGCGTATGATCAAAGGTTTGTTCACAATAGGTTACAGTACCTAGCTCTAGATCAATTTGAGGGATACCGATCCGTTCTTTCACATCATCTATAGTAATAGATTTATCATACATTTCTCGAATGTCTTCAAGCATAAAAGCAGCAATCTTATCAATATTTTTATGGTAATTTTTGGCAAGAACTTTTACAGTATCTAAATAATCACCTGATGGTTTCTCATCCCAACAGAATTCTAAGCCTTCATAAAGAAGTCTATAATCACAATATCTCTCATTATATACGAGTTCATTTTCACTCATAGGTATCTTCTCTCTCCTTATCAATGCTTCGATTTCAAATTACTAAAATACTTTCTCAATATTTTACACGAAGGCTATATAAAATAACGTAGCTTAAAGCACAAAAGTACAATAATTTAATTTATTTTATTACTGTTATAAGTTTGCGTGTATAGTAAGTGCCCTTCGCATAAGCGAAGGGCTAATCTATTATATCTCTATTAGTTAGCTACCACAGCATGTATAGAATACAGGTATACCATCTTCGTTATCTATAAGCCCGTAGCCTTCACATTCATGGCCTTCGTATTCAATACCTTCAAAGAATACGTGATCACCCAGTTCTTTATTAGCCATTAGATTATGCAATTTAAAGAGCAACTCTTCTCTTGTAAAATATGTACCATTATCCGCTACGAGATGAGCCATGATTTCTACTTGCCACATACCATCTTCTTTATCCTCTTCAAATAGTTCTTCATCGGTTACACGTTCATTATCAAAGAGCTGGTCTACACTTTCAATCCAAGCTTCATAGGTTACTAGAATTTCAGGTTCTTCTAATCTATCGTCGTCATCTGCTTGACCATCATCTGTATATTTCTTTACATTTTCATTGTATTCTTTGGAAAACTCTTCTCTGCTATATGTTTTCTTATTAAATACCCAATGTACTACATCATATGTAGGATACTTATCTTCTTCGCATTCATTAATATCTCCAGTAACTTTACCTTCCGTAGTAACTTTATCTTCTATAGTATCTTTGCTATTTTTCTTATCAAAGACATTCTTAATAGTTTCATATACCAAAGGATAATCCACCTTGTACTCTTTTGGCTTAATTTTAGATAGGTGATATTTTACCACTTCACAGCACCAAACAAGCTGTTTATCTAAATGGGCTTCTTTCGTCATTTTTATGCCTGTTTCTATTAATTGTAATGCCTTCTGTACATGTTCAGATTCATAGCTTTTACCATACCCTAGCATCCCATGAGCATAGCCACAACGATAATACCAAGACCAATCGCGATGTGCCTCATCGATACGTTCAAATAAATCAATAGCCTCTGCTGCGCGGCCAGTATTGTTATACATACGTCCTAAGGCGCTTAACAATATAGGCGACAAATTATCAATGCCTATGTTAGTTAATAACTCCATCGCACGCTTGAAATCGATACCCTCTTGTTCATTAAGGAGCTTAACCTTTTC
>CABSJA010000103.1 GCA_902477915.1 uncultured Veillonella sp. | reverse complement strand
TAATTCATCATGATTCATGACAGTTATCTCCTCATACAACTTTGTATATTATAAGTATTCGCCATGGTATCAAAAAATCCTGCATAAAATATGTATATTCTTCGTAAAAGCAAAAAAGAGGTACCGAATGGTACCTCTTCTTTCATATATTTCTGTAAAAGTTTAATGTATCTAATACAAAATATATTATTTTAATGCGCTAATATCGCCGATAATAGCCATTACGTTGTACGCTAAGCGAACAAGTTGTAGACGGTTAGCTTTAATAGCTTCGTCATTATCCATAACCATTACATCCTCAAAGAATTTGTTGATGGCTGGAACCAAGGTAGCTGGAATAGCTACAACTGCAGCATAATCATTAGCTTCCCATGCAGCAAGACTTTCTTCGGATGCTTTAGAAGCAGCTTCGAACAATGCTTTTTCAGCATCTTCTTTCAACAAGTCGGTATTAACGCCTGTATATTCCACATCTTTTACGAGATTGTACATACGAGTATAAGCTTGAACAAGCTCAACGTTTTCATCAATGCGGTTTGCTAACAATGCATTTACAAGACCTTCAGCATCAGCAACGGACAATTCATTGTTGGACAACAACAAGTCGATTACATGATGAGGAACTTCGCGATCAAGGAAGATATTTTTCAAACGAAGTGTAAAGAACTCTTCTACTTGGCCAAGCAATTCGTCTTGTTTTTCAGCTGGGACATTAAGCAATTCCATAGATGCTTTGAAGATTGGACGCAAGCTGATGTTCCATTCGCTACCAAGCAAGATATTCAAGATACCAATTGTTTGACGACGCAATGCATATGGATCTTGAGAACCTGTAGGAATTAAACCACGGCTGAAAGTAGCTACGATATTATCTACTTTATCGATAATGGACAATACTTTACCAGCTTCAGTTTGAGGCAATACATCACCTGCAAAACGTGGTAAATATTGTTCGAAAATAGCTTCTGCTACCTCTTCGGACTCACCATCAAGTAAAGCGTATTCTTTACCCATTACACCTTGTAATTCAGTGAACTCTGTAACCATACCTGTTGTAAGGTCAGTTTTAGCAAGCTCTGTAGCACGTTCTAATACAACAGCTGCATCTTCGTGCAAACCACATTCTTCACCAAATACACGGCCCAATTTAAGTAAACGTTCAGTTTTATCTGCTAAGTTGCCAAGACCTTCTTGGAATACGATTTTAGTCAACCCATCTTGACGGTCGATAAGAGGTTTCTTACGGTCTTCATTGAAGAAGAATTTAGCATCATCAAGACGTGCGCGCAATACACGTTCATTACCAGCTTGAACTACTTCGATAGAATGATCGGAGCCGTTACGAACTGTTAAGAACATTGGCAACAATTTGCCCTCTTGGTCAACCAATGGGAAGTAACGTTGATGGTCTTTCATAGGTGTAATGATAGCTGCATCTGGAAGTGCCAAGTAGGACTCTTCAAAGCCACCGCACAATGCTGTAGGCCATTCAACAAGATAGTTAATTTCTTCTAACAAATCATCATCCCAAACGATGGATGCATTTTTAGAAGCTGCAATATCATGTAATTGTTTGGAGATCAATTCACGACGTGCGTCTTGATCAACCATAACAAAGTTTTCTTTTAATGTATCTACATAGGATGCTGCATTTTTGATAGTGATTTCATCAGCACCTAAGAAACGATGACCACGTGTTACATTACCAGATTTAACAGTAGCAAATTCTACAGGGATTACCTCTTCATCAAGTAATGCTACAAGCCAACGTACAGGACGTACGAATTTAGCATCTAAATTGCCCCAATGCATGGATTTAGGGAAGTTAAGACCTGTAATCAATTGTGGCAACATGTCGGTAACGATATCTTTTGCAGGTACGCCGGCAGTTTTAGTTTCAGCATAGATATAACCGTCTTCTACAACGAGATCGGCTACATCAAGACCTTTACCACGAGCAAAGCCGATAGCTGCTTTTGTTGCATTGCCGTCAGCATCGTATGCGATAGATGCAGATGGACCTTTATGACGTTCGCTGATTTCAGCAGATGTATCAGCAAGACCTTTCACGATAAGAGCCAAACGACGTGGTGTGCCGTAGGTTGCGATGCTTTCAAAAGGAAGATGGGCATCATTTAATTTTGTTTCAGCCAATTGTTT
Source organism: uncultured Veillonella sp. (assembly GCA_902477915.1). Classification (GTDB taxonomy): domain Bacteria; phylum Bacillota; class Negativicutes; order Veillonellales; family Veillonellaceae; genus Veillonella. The sequence continues at coordinate 74 of CABSJA010000103.1, read as the reverse complement.
CAATTGACCTAAGATATTTGGCATAAAGCCGGCAGGAATTTCTTCTGCACCGATTTCAAATAATAAATCCTTTG
>CABSJA010000102.1 GCA_902477915.1 uncultured Veillonella sp. | reverse complement strand
CTTATAATATACAAAGTTGTATGAGGAGATAACTGTCATGAATCATGATGAATTATATAAAGCCTTATGTAAGGTGCCAAATGGTAAAGAAAAGTCTCGTGATAAAATAATTATAGAATTATATATGCGATCTGAAGGAGCATCTCAAAAACAATTAGTGGATGCTCTTAATATGCGTCCTGCTACAGTATCAGAGCAGACGGATATACTCATTGAATTAGGGTATGTAACAAAGCATATTGATTATATGGATAAACGAATTTCTGTAGTAGGCCTCACGGAAGAGGGGAAACGATTAGGTAAATCATTACTACATTCGTATGACCAATTTCTTAATGTATTGTTTTCTGATTTTTCTGATGATGAAAAAGATGATTTATATCGTTTGTTAGGTAAGTTAAAGCGCCCAATCTTAAGTAAATAATTAGTTTCTCAAAATTATATAGAAAATACTTGCGAACAGTACGTGATTTATGATACTATATTGCTGTTAATTTGAGACAGTCCGCTGCCTATAAGGTGTAGGTATTGAATGTCTGCAAACAGGAGGAAACAATGAACATTATTAACGTACTTGAACAAGAACAACTTCGTACAGACATCCCTACTTTCCGCGCTGGTGACACAGTTCGCGTACACGTAAAAGTAGTGGAAGGTTCTCGTGAACGTATCCAAGTATTCGAAGGTTTGGTAATTAAACGTCAAAACGGTGGCGTACGTGAAACTTTCACAGTTCGTCGTATTGCATCCGGTGTAGGTGTAGAACGTACATTCCCACTTCACAGCCCACGCTTAGCTAAAATCGAAGTTATGCGCCGTGGTGTTGTTCGTCGTGCTAAATTGTACTACTTACGTAACCTTACTGGTAAAGCTGCTCGTATTCGCGAAAAACGCTAATGTTCATAAAAGGCTGCCGTTGGCAGCCTTTTATTTTTGCTAAAATTTAGATATGAAAGGAAATACTATGGCAGATTCACCTATCGTACATTGGTTCCCTGGGCATATGGCAAAAGCCACACGTATGATTACGGAGTATATCAAAAAGGTAGACGTGGTTATCGAGTTATTAGATGCACGTATTCCTCGTTCTAGTGCGAATCCTGTAATCACTGAACTGGTTGGTCAGAAACCTCATATTGTACTGTTAAATAAAGTAGATTTAGCAGATCCTAAAGCTACAAAGGAATGGACTGAGTTCTTTACTAAGCAAGGTATCACAGTATTGGCTATCGATTCTAAATCTGGTAAGGGTAATAAGAAGTTAATATCTACGGTAGAGCGTTTGAGCAAGCCTATCATTGACCGTTGGGTTGCAAAAGGTATTCGTAGTCGTTCTGTACGTACTATCATCTTAGGGATTCCTAATGTAGGTAAATCTACGTTGATTAATTCCTTAGCTGGAGCTGCAGCAACGCGTACAGCTAACAAGGCTGGTCATACACGTGGTCAACAATGGGTTAAAATCGGCAAAAACCTTGAATTGCTCGATACACCAGGTGTATTATGGCCTAAATTAGAGGACCAACGCGCGGCAGCTCGTCTAGCTATGACGGGTGCTATTTCTGATGATGTGTATGATTTAGAACATGTCATTAAACAGTTAATTAATCACTTATTGACGAATACACCAAATATTTTGGTAGAACGTTATAAATTAAAAGAAGAAGAGATGATAGATGTGGATACGATTCTTGAAAGTATCGGTCGTCGTCGCGGCTGTCTCGTTAGCGGTGGCATAGTAGATTTCGATAAAGCACGTCGCATTATCTTGCAAGACTACCGCAATACTAAACTAGGTACAATTACTCTCGATAAAGTTGATGAAGAACCATACTATCCTGAAAATGGTGAGGACCCGCAAAATGGATAAGGATGCATTTAGTAAATTAAAAGTAGCAGATATAAAAGCTCTTTTTGAAACTGAACAAGCCTTAGAGATTTTGCCTTTAGCTCAAGAGGATACTCGTACGTCTGTACAAAAAATGGCCGCTTCTTACATTAAGCGCCAAGAAAAAGAGCTAAAAGAACAACAACGCCTCATGAGCATGTATGACTATGAAGGTATGTTCTACGATCAAGGTATGTATCATGTAGCTGGTGTCGATGAGGTAGGTCGTGGCCCTATTGCAGGCCCTGTAACGGTAGCTGCCGTTATATTGCCGCCTATGACATTAATTCCAGGTTTAAATGACTCTAAAAAGCTAACCGAAGAAAAGCGTGAAGCCCTCTACGATATCATCATG
>CABSJA010000101.1 GCA_902477915.1 uncultured Veillonella sp. | reverse complement strand
TTAGCAGCACATGTGTTGCGTACAATTTTGGAGGTACCTGAACAATGAAAAAAGCAAAAATCCATATGGCTGACGGCGGCGATATCGTAATCGAATTATTTGATAAAGAAGCTCCTGGCACAGTACAAAACTTCATTGACTTGATCAACAAAGGTTTCTATAATGGCCTTCGTTTCCACCGTGTAATCCCTGGCTTCGTAGCTCAAGGCGGTTGCCCTAATGGCAATGGTACAGGTGGTCCTGGTTACACAATTAAAGATGAATTGATTGGCAACCCACATAAACATGAACGTGGTGCATTGTCTATGGCTCACCGTGGTCCTAATACTGGCGGTAGCCAATTCTTTATCGTATACGAACCACAACCTCACTTGGATGGTGTACACACTGTATTCGGTAAAGTAATCGAAGGTATGGACGTAGTTGATGGTATTCACCAAGGTGCCATCATGGAAACTGTTGAAGTAATCGAAGGTTAATCTCATGAATGATGTATCTATTAAACATCCAGAATGGCTATATATTGATGTAAATGGTAAAACATCATATGGGTATGACCAAGAATGGTTCACTGATGAGTGGCAACGCTTGTCTGGTTGTGGTCCCACATCGGCATCACAAGTATTGGGTTATTCGCTGTTTAGGGATGGCTTATTAGATCTGGAAACCACATCCGATCAAACGCTTGCTTTAGAACGGATGAACTTAGTTTGGAAATATGTAAAGCCACGCTTTGGTGGTGGTGTTTATAAAACTCAATGGATGGAACGTGGTCTTACTCGTTTACTGGAGGATAAAGGTCTATCTTATGATGTACATATGTTGAATGTATCTCCGTTCTGCGCATCTCGTGTAGAGGTGGAGGCTGCAGCTCAGTTTATTCATGATGCATTGGCACAAGATGTGCCTGTAGCATTTTTGAATCGTCATAAGGGTAAAGAGAAAGCTCTTTATACATGGCATTGGGTTCCAATTCACAAGATATTTATGGATGGCGATGATATTCGCTGTGGCATCTTTGATGAAGGTGAAATCCGTGATTTCTCGTTAGCCAATTGGATGAAAGACACTATTTTAGGTGGCGGTTTCTGTTATATTAGTCGTAAAGATTAAGAAACAGAGCAATTAACGTAATATACATACGCATCGCAATCATCTGCGGTGCGTATTGTAGTATAAAAGTAGGAGGTACTACATGAGTCAATGGATTACAGAGGAACAAACTCCTCATTTACGTCTTAGCGCTGAAGCAGAAGAAGTATTATACTCTGGTGAATCTGAGTTCCAAAAAATTGAAGTATTTAAATCAAAAGAGTACGGTACGATGCTCGCATTAGATGGTGTATTCCAAACGTCTGAGCGTGAAGAGTTTATATACCATGAAATGATGAGTCATGTTCCATTGTTTTTACATCCAAATCCTGAACGTGTATTGATCATCGGTGGCGGTGATGGTGGCGTAGCTAGAGAATGTGTACGCCATGATTGTGTAAAAGAAGTTACTATGGTTGAAATCGATGGTAAAGTTGTGGAGCTTGCTAAACAATATTTACCAACTATTGCTAAAGCTATGATTGAAAACCACCCTAAATTGACTGTAAAAATTGGTGATGGCATTGGTTTCATGGCAGAAGCAGAAGATTACTATGATGTAATTATCGTAGACTGCTCTGATCCAATCGGTCCTGGTGAAGGTTTGTTTACTGAAGAGTTCTATAAGAATACATTAAAAGCTCTTAAAAAAGATGGCTTATTTGTACAACAAACAGAATCTCCTATGTTGCATCAACCGCTTGTTGAAAAAGTGTTTGGTTACGTAAATAATCACTTCCCAATTGCACGTTTGTATACTGCATTTATTCCAATTTATCCTGCAGGTATGCATTGCTTCACATTGGGTTCCAAGACATTTGACCCATTAACATGGACACCAAATCGTGAACAAAACTTTGAAACTAAGTACTATAATGCTGAAATTCAAAAGGCTGCCTTTGCTTTGCCAAATTTTGTAAAAAACTATTTGCCAACTAAGTAAATAATATGTATAATAGGGGAGCACCATTCGTAAGGTATAACTTATGAATGTGCTTCCTTATTTTTATGAGGAGAAAGAGTTTATATTGGGGATAACACACTTTATCATTTTGTTTGTAAAAGTTAAATGAAATTGAGAAAAAGGTGTTGACACAAATCTCTAGAACAGATATAATTCTCTTTGTTACGAAGACAACGTCTTCGATACCTACAAGGTGGTGGGTATGGTGAAGCGGTTAACACGGCGGATTG
>CABSJA010000100.1 GCA_902477915.1 uncultured Veillonella sp. | reverse complement strand
GAGACATATATTCTCTATATAAACCTAATGGTGACGAGACCTTAGTAAGTAGCGTGTATGGCCGTAAGGTTAGCTTTTACTATTTACCAAATGGTGAAACAGACAAGAGCAAGGCTCTGTACCTAATAAGTTTTAAAATTAGAGGGCGGGAAGATTGGCGAGATACCTTAATGAGTGGTGTTGGTTATCAAGATAAGAGTTCTGAGCAGATTGAACGAGACATAATTACCGTTGTTGATCGGGAAATACAACAGGCTGTGCGAGGAAAATAGGTCAGGGAGAGGTGTATCTATGAAGCAGTTGATTAGGTATATATCATTAGTTGTTGTGTGTATTTGTACATTTTTATTGAGCGGTTGTTCTTTTGTGTGGACGACGGAGAATGGTGATCCTGCGACGCCAGAGGATATCAAGTCTAGCGTGGAAAAGGAGTTTGCTGTTGTTCATCCTAATCTTGTTCTCCAGTCCTCTGTAGTGGAACAGGAAAAACCGTTCCAGCGGAATGTGTATGTTTTTTACGATGAAAGCAATGGTTTTTCTTTTGCCATAAATTCTGTGGTGCATCGTCCAACCTTGCCTGCACCTGGTGGGGAAAGGGATAATGATGCAGATTTTGCTTATTCACAGGCGTATTTAGTTCATTTGAACTCTTCTTTGGTGGAGCGTGCCAAGCAGTATGGCATGCGGATGGCCACTCATGAGGAGGCGTTGGAGTTAGCTAAATCTAAAGCGACACGCGTTGCTGGTACTAATAAGATACCTTTATTTATCTACGATGAGATTATTTTTGTAGATACGTCTGTAAAGGGTGAAGATGTTCTTTCCTTTATGAAATCTATATATAGCCAATATAAACCGCAAGATAATCCAGCACTGTTGCCTACTGAAAGAAGCATAGGCTTTTACTATTTGCCAAAAGGAGAAGCGGATAAAACAAAAGCTAAGTATTTGATCTCATTTAGATTTAAGGCAAAGAATGATTGGAAAGAAACTATGTTAACTGGGATTGGTAGCACCGGTGCAGACACTTCTGCTGTGGAACGAGACTTTGTTAAGGTCTTGGACGATATGATATATCATGCAGCTCATTAAATAATAAGCAGGAATAGCTTATAAGTATGAAATAAAATGAGATATAAATATAGAGGGGGATTATATGACATCCTTAGAAAATGCGATTACAGGAAATGTGATTGTATATCAAGCAGAGAATGAATCTGTTTCTACGAATGTTCTATTCAAAGATGAAACATTTTGGATGACACAAAAAGATATATCAAAACTATTTGATGTTAATCCACAGGCTATATCCAAGCATTTAAATAATATTTATTCTGACGGCGAATTAGAAAAGCTAGGAACTTGTTCCAAAATGGAACAAGTTCAAATAGAAGGAACTCGTACTGTTAAACGGGTAATAGATTTTTATAATCTTGATGCTATTATTGCGGTAGGATATCGAGTAAATAGCAAAAAGGCAACTCAATTTCGAATTTGGGCGACAGGAGTTTTACGGGAATATATTATCAAAGGTTTTGCTCTTGATGATGTTATGCTAAAGAATGGACGTTCATTTGGACAAGATTATTTTAAAGAATTGCTACGAAGAGTCCGCTCAATTCGCGCTAGTGAACGACGCATATATCAACAAGTAACAGATATATTTGCTGCATGTGCAATTGATTATGATGCACAATCACCTATTACTAGAGAATTTTTTGGAACGATACAGAATAAGTTTCATTATGCTATTACTGGTCAAACTGCTGCAGAAATCATTCATAGTCATGCAGATGCTACAAAGGATCATATGGGATTGACTACGTGGGAATCTGGACCGGAAGGGCGGATTTATAAGAAGGATGTAATCGTAGCAAAAAATTATTTATCTGTTGAAGAGATTGAACAACTTGAGCGAATGGTATCCTCATTTTTTGATTATATAGAACGTATTATTGAACGACATGAAACATTTACTATGAAAGCATTTATTGAAAGTGTAGATAAGTTTTTAGACTTTAATGAGTATCAAATTCTAACAAACAAAGGACTTATTTCTATGACACAAGCACAGAAGAAAGCTGTTAGTGAATATAAAACGTTTAATACACAACAGAAAGTAATTTCTGATTTTGATAAGTTTGTGAAAGAATATAGTTAATAATAAAGGGTTTATAGCCTTTAGCCCTTAAAAATGCTATAATATTATGATGTATTATAATCAGTGTTAGTAAAATGAGGTGAGATTGTGGCAGACCAACAATGGTCCCATGGGAATATTCATCCCGTTCAGATTGATAAAGAAATGAAGAACGCCTATATCGATT
>CABSJA010000099.1 GCA_902477915.1 uncultured Veillonella sp. | reverse complement strand
TTCTGATTATTTACAATATTTGTCATATGGATAGTAGCTTCATTTTTATGGCAATGATCACATATCACTGATCATCACTCCTTCCGTAGTGTATCCACCATTGTTGCGTAGAGCTGACGAATTGCATCATTACGATGTTCAATGTCGGTATTCTCAATCAATGTAGCAAAAGAATTATGCATTAATTGAGCTTCACGACGAGTAATCTTTTCAGCCTGTAGTAATTGAAACAAGGATTGGTCTACATCTTTAATATCAATCAATCGATCTACTGTGTTTTGACCTTCATAAATACGATAGGTTGTTACAGCTGGTAGTGAATCGGAGCTTTCTGGATTTAATTTAGTAATTCGAATATATCCGCCTAGCCCACGTCTTGATTCAACATCAAAGCCGCGTTCATTAGAAAATCGTGTACTTAGTACATAACTAATTTGCGATGGTGCACAATCTAATTCATCGGCTAATTCGTTACGTTTTAAAATTAATTTCTCTTGTTCTTCACGCATACGATCTAATATAAACTTTTCTATTTTATCAGCTATCATACTCATAAAAAACACCTCTTTAACATTTTATTTAATATATTTTTGACTATTTGCTTTTTACATATATCTATTATATTTGACTTTTTGACTTTAGTCAATATAAAGGTCAAATTTCTATACTATATTTTTGACCTTTTAATACATTCTCCTTTGATTGGACTTAATTTTAAATTCTAGGTATAATGAATAAGATATATTTTTATGAAAGAAGGTGTTGTTATGGCAGAAGCATTAGGACAAGAACTGTTAATTGATTTATATTCCTGCGATGAAGATGCAATCTCATCCGCTACAGCTGTACAAGAAAGTGTAGCAACTGCATTTGATTTAGCTGACCTTGATGTTGATGAAATCAGTTGTCAAGTTATGGACGAGGAGATCGCCCTCCTATCTGTTGCACCAGGCTTTCACTTTACATTGCACACATATCCTGCTCTAGGCTATGTGGCTGTTGATTTGTATTCTTTTGAGCAATCCTTACCGCTTACATTGATTATGAAAGCATTACGTAAGTCTTTCAGAGCTGAAAAGGTAAAAGCAACAAGTGTACAACGTGGCGACTTTGGTAACGAACGTGATATGAAGCCACGTCGCAAAACTAAGATTACTACACTCGGTCGTGTCTCTCGTACACGCATCCAACTCAAACAAACAGGCGGCAAGTTAAAAAAACAAAGTGCTAAGGTTATCAAAACATTAGCTAAAAAAAGCGGCCTAAAAAAATAACACAAAAGGACTAACCTATAGGTTAGTCCTTTTTTAGATAGATGCCAAAAGGCTAGAGGAAATTCCTCTAGCCTTTTAAAGTTGATATTTTATTTATAATAGATTATCTACGAACCATCATTTCTTCAAGGTCCAGAACATCAGCAATTTCATCAACGTCATCACAAATATATTCTGCATCAGCTTCTTTTAGTTCAGCTTCTGTACCATAACCATAGGTAACACCAATAGAGATACAGCCAAGTTCATTAGCTGCCTCTACATCATACTTACGATCCCCAACCATAAAGGCCAAACGTCGACCGTTATCATCGGTCAATGGATTACCACAAAGGGTAAGAGCCTTTTCAAGAATCTCTTTCTTATGCAATAAACCAGCCTCATAATTGGCACCTACAATGACATCAAAGTATGGTGTCAATTCAAAGTGGTCTAGAATATCTTTAGCATAATGTTCTGGTTTTGCAGTCGCTACAGCTATAGTATATTGTTCAGTTTTACATTTAGCTAATAAATCTACAATATTTGGATATACTTTATTTTCAAATTTACCGATGGTACCATACCGTTCACGGAATTTAAAGTATGTTTCTTCCGCTTGCTCAAAGGTCATACGACAATGTTCTTGGAACGCATCTACCAATGGTGGTCCTAAGAATAATTGTAATGTTTCTTCATCAGGTACATCATAACCAAAATGTTCCAATGCAAATTTAATGCTTTTAAGAATACCTTCTTGAGAATCAGTTAAAGTTCCATCTAAATCAAATAATATCGTTTTCTTCATATTATTTCTTTAAAGCCTCTTTCAATGTATGCCATGCAAGAACTGCACATTTAACACGTGCTGGCATGTTAGAAATATTTTGTAATGCCATAGCATCTTCTAATTCTTCTAACTCATTTTCATCGGTAATCTCTTTTTTAATCATACCTAAGAAAATTTCTACCAAACGAAGAGCTTCCTCAACGGATTTGCCCTTAATGATATCAATCATCATAGATGCAGATGCTTGGCTGATAGCACAACCAGAGCCTGTGTATGCAGCATCTTTAATAATGCCATCTTCCACATTGAGTTGCAATGTTAGGTCATCACCACAACTTGGGTTATGGCCATGCTCAGAATTTGTAAAATGAGCTAATTCATGTTTATTACGCTTATCTTGGTTATGTTCCAAAATAAGTTCCGTATATAATT
>CABSJA010000098.1 GCA_902477915.1 uncultured Veillonella sp. | reverse complement strand
TTTTTGAATAAATTCTGCCATTATGCTCTCTCCCTTTTCAATCTAGGGTCTAATAAGATATATGATGCATCAACCAATGCGTTAATACACATATATGCTAAAGCAACCCACAATACAAAACCTTCGATCAATGGATAATCGCGCATGGTAATAGCATAAATTGCCATATTCCCAAGTCCCGGCCAAGAGAATACCATTTCTACGACTGCCACACCACCTAGTAACCAACCAATAAGAACACCAAGAATAGTGATGAGTGGTAACACCGCATTAGGTAAAATATGACCGAATAAAATTTTTATCTCACTAACACCGCGAGCACGAGCGCCAATAACATAATCCTTTTGCATTTCCTCAAGGATAACGAGCCGCACTTGACGCATGTATTTAGACCCAACAACAACTGCCAAAGTAATAGCGGGCAAAATAACACCAGACGCAGTCACGCGAGAGGATGCAATCGGTACAAGGCCTAATTTAAGACCGAAGATGTAAATCAGTATAAGACCTAACCAGAACGTAGGCATAGATACGCCTACGAAAGATAGAAATCTCAACACATAATCAACCCATTTGTTACGATTTAAGGCGCTTATAATACCTGCAGGCAATGCATAGAGCAGCGTAAATACTAAAGCCGTACCCGCTAACATTAATGTACCTGGTAAAGCCTCCAACATACGATCTACTACTGGTTTTTTAGCAGAATAACTCATCCCTAAATCACCTTGTGCGACATTGACGACCCAGTTTGCATACTGTACTACAAATGGTTTATCTAACCCAAGCTGAGCTCGAGTTTCATCGATAAGCTCCTGAGATACGATAGTATCTGCCGTTTCAAGTAACATCGTTACTGGGTCACCTGGTGCTAAATAGGTGAGACAAAATGTCAAAAATGTGATGCCAAACAAGGTAACAATAAATTGCCCCAATTGTTTGACAAAGCGTTTGCCCATAGGCGCCTCCTAAACTCTCTAAACACTAACAACAATTCAAATGACAAACTAATGGTACTAGCTTTTTTATATAGCGTTGAAGCTTAAAGGCTAGGGAACGAAAAAAGGCTAGTCGCCCGACTAACCTAAATTAAGCACAGCATATGCATACCATACCTTTAGAGCAGGCTTTCTGACTCTGATTCATCGCAACATTTCGGCCTTCCCAGTTTCCCAGTGACCCTATAATGAAACCTTGCTCCTCATTACAGCTATTTGCATAGTATGGGATTTCCACCCATTTTCCTCTTTTACGCTCGGTAATACCGACACTCATTAGTTTATTCATTTTTATCGATTATAAATATACTATATTAATATTATGTTTACAATACGCATACCCCTTAGGGGTATCATTATATTCAATAAAATCAATATAATTTTTATACTAATAAAAAATATCGATTAGTGATAATTGTCAATTTTATGTATAAACCCCTAAAAATACCTTTATATATATAATTTTTCAAGCATAGACTGTATATAGATGTATATATATTAAAAAATGTGATAATAAAGGGCCATATAATATTTCTTTATATAAAATAAGCATTTATTAATCTCCTCCTAATACGTATCCAGTAACTCAACGATCAAAGGATAAGTCTACCCAAAAAGCTGAACCCCATATACGGTTAAAATACATACAACGGTTTAAAATACATGTAACGATTTAAATTACATACAAAAAAGAGGCTATTACCTAGTAACAGCCTCTAATAAGACGAGAGATATTCAGTTAATCGATACTTTGTTGTAAGCGGTGCGCTTTGCGTGTAGTCCACGCTTTACGCAAAACATAGATCACGAAACCGATGCTTACCGCTACTGCACTACCTACCATAGCATCAAAGCCACATGCGTAAATTGCATATAAACAGTAGATAACGCCTGCGCCGAACACGTAGTTGGAACGTTTAATACGGCTTTCAGCTACACCAGCCATACGCATCATTGTAGGTACTGCCAAGATGCACAATACATACGGTACTACGTTAGTTACAACCGCTAAGTTTACTAAGATTTCAAATTGCTCACGCAAGGATTCGCTTGCAGTGAACAAAGTAAGTAATGTTTCAACAGCGAGTAAAATCAATACGCCACGAACAGGAGCATCTTTGCTATTTACACGGGCAAATATTTTAGGGAAGTAACCATATTCTGCTGCGCTTTTGAATACACGGGACAATGTGAATTGCCAACAAAGTAAAGCACCAAAGCAAGAAATAACCATAGCAGCCATAACAATGTTCGCAATAGTATCATTGAACATGTATACGAATGTCAAACCGAATGGTGCGTTAGAATTTAATAAGTCAACGTTCGGCACAATACCTGCCATAACGTTTGTGGACAAGATATAAACCACTGCCACTGCTAATGTACCTGCCACTGTAGCGATAGGTACGTTTTTCTTTGGATTCTCAACAGCATCAGCATTAGCCGCTGCGGACTCAAATCCTAGGAATCCCCATAAAGTAAGGGAAATAGATTGTTTTATTGCATCAAAAAACGGAAGATCATTTGGGTTCCACGCTGCCCAATAAATAGATGGGTCAAACCAATACCAGCCGATTGTACCAATTAATAAAACCGGCACAATAGAGCCCC
>CABSJA010000097.1 GCA_902477915.1 uncultured Veillonella sp. | reverse complement strand
CTGTGAAGAAGGGCAAAGCTATTTCTGGTGTGAAAACACAAAACCTCGACGAAGGTGATAAAGTAGCTAGTATTGCTGTTATTCCAGGTGCTGAAATCGAAGACGAAGAAGCAGAATAATTTGTATTAATAGTATATGTAAGAAACTATGGGCGGCCATCTTAGATGGTCGTCTCTAGCGTTAAGGAGTTTAGATATGAAAAAATGGTTAGCTGCTATGTTTGCAGTAGGGGTTTTATTCTTAGGCGGCTTTGGTCAAGCTAGCGCTGCTGATTGGTACTACATCGATGCTGATGCTGACGATGCAGCATGGTTCATCGATAATGCATCTGTATACAAAACAGATGATGCGGCTACAGTACTCGTTAAAATTAACAATGTAGAAGGCTTCACATACATCTACACAGTACGCATTGACCGTAAAGAAAAAACATGGACAGAACTTGATACAACAGTATACAGCGCTGCAGGCGTAGCGTTATTGTCCAGCAAAGAAGCACAAAAACCTACAAAAATTGAAGATGATACCATGGGTGCGGAAGTTATGCAAGCCCTATGGGGTAAATAATCCTTTGGTGTAGGGATGCCCATTCTAGACTGTGTGTTTAGATAGTAGACCCAACACTGCTATGAAAGCCTCCAAAGCGAGCTAAGTCGTTTTCATAGCAGTGTTGGGTCTTTTCTTTTCTAAATTACCTTAGCATTAGCCTGGGCATCCCCTAACCATTTATATTCTTTTATCCCATAGAGCTCTGCACACTGTCCTTAGAAAAAGTGACCTAAGTCGTTTTCAGAACAGTTCGGGGCTTTCTATGTTTTTGTTAACCTTACAGCGCGAATATCAGCTATTAAAAACGTTAGATTATTTAAAGCCCATAGGACTCAGCACATTGTCCTTATATAGATTTATATTAATTATGCAGTTTATAGAGTTTTTATTAGTAATATGCAGTTCTAGTGTTATAATGAAGGCGTAGGGAATTTATGGTATGCAGATTGCATAGTTATTTGAATTTTATAGTCAGGAGAGAATAGTTATGAAAAAATGGTTTGCTTGTTTAGCGGTAGCCGGTTTATTGTTTAGTGCTGATGTGGGCGTATCTCATGCTGAAAGTTGGTATGCTCTTGATACAGATCAATATGGTCGTACTGGTTATATCGACAATGACTCTGTTGATAAAAACGATGCTCGTGCTACATTGCGCTTGAAGATTGTAGATCCAAATGGAGATCACTCTATTTACACAATGACATTCAACCGTGCTGATAAAACAGTACAGCTCATTGATGTTGCTACATATAACCCTCAAGGCTATATGATTGGCTCTGAAACATTGGCAAATACAAAAGTACAAATACAAGAAGGAAGTAATCTAGATCACGTGTATCACTTGATTTGGTAAATTTCCTCTACTAGTAGAAAGGGTTCTATCTCTCATCGACCTCCATAGTGACCTAAGTCGGTCTCAAAGAGATAGAACCCTTTCTGCATGTATAATTAAATGTATCCAAATTATTTATTCCCTTAAATTATGGTATAATTTAAGGGAATAATTTTATTTATAAAGGATTAGAACCGAATGGAGGTGTGTGTATGCGTCGTTTTGAGTATGGTCGGATTCAGTCTTTGTCGTGGGATATGGATATTTTAAGCCTTATCGCAGGGATTTATCGGGCGAATGGCAAGGAGGAGGTTTTGCTTTCGCAGAGTCCTGCCATATTAGATTCTCTTGTAGAGTTGGCAAAGGTACAGAGTACAGAGGCGTCGAATGCGATTGAAGGGATTGTGACGACGAGTACGCGCCTTCGGCAGTTGGTAGCTGATAAGACTACGCCTCGAAATCGGGATGAGCAGGAAATCATGGGATATCGTGATGCCTTAAATGTTATCCATGAAAGTTATGATTCCATATCCTTGTCTCGGAATCATATTTTGCAGTTACACAAGATTTTGTATAATTACCAGTTCAATGCCCGCGGTGGACAGTTAAAGAGTGTACAAAATTATATTAGTGCTACCTATCCCGATGGACGTACAGAGGTGTTGTTCACTCCCCTAGCGCCTTATGAAACGGCGGAGGCTCTCGACCAGATTTGTGCTGAATATAATCGTGTTGTAGGTAATGGAGGGGTGGAGCCACTTCTAGCTATTCCTATTTTTATACATGATTTCTTATGTATTCACCCATTTAATGACGGGAATGGACGTATGAGCCGTTTGTTAACAACATTATTGCTGTATCGTAGCGGCTTTATGGTAGGTAAATATGTATCGTTAGAGGCCAAGATTGCAAGACATAAGGATATGTATTACGCTGCTTTACGCGAGTCTAGTGATACTTGGTATGATGAAAGTTCCTGCCCGATATCGTTTATTCGCTATTGGTTACAAATGCTGTTAGCCGCATATCATGACTTTGAGGATCGCAGTTCTATACTGGCAAATAGTGGTTCGGCAATGGATCAGGTGAAAGCAGCTATCGATAGACATTTAGGGGCTTTTACAAAGCAAGATATTAGAGAATGGTGTCCAAATCTCAGTGATAGTTCCATTGAAGGCGTCATACGTACCCTTGTGAAGGATGGTCATATTCAACGGAAAGGTGGAGGCCGTTCTACCTATTATGTGAAGTCTTAATGTTTGGAATAGATATTCTAATAATTGAGCACGTTTGTCTTTCATAAAATATTTAGTTTTATCGAATATACTAGATTTTATATTCTTGTATTTAATTCGAGAGGTAAAAATATGAAAAAAACATTGGCAGCTGTTTTGGCAGCAGGCGCTTTATTCATTGGTGGTAT
>CABSJA010000096.1 GCA_902477915.1 uncultured Veillonella sp. | reverse complement strand
GTAATGCTAAATCTGTAGAACTTACTGATGGGGGTACCATCTTCTTAACCCACGCAAAACGCGTAGTATTCATGTTTGAACATCTAAAAACTGATTTTGAAAACGAGTTTCGTTTGGAGCAAGGTTCCATTAGAATTGGTATTCCACCAATTACCGATGCACCTATCTTCGCTCAGCTTTTAGGGGAGTTCAAAAAAGTATATCCACAAATTGAATTAGAACTTTATGAACAAGGTTCTAAAAAAGTTGAGATTAGTGTTCAAGAAGGCTTGATTGATATTGGTATCATTTGTACGAAACCAAATCCAAAAGAATTTGAGTCCTTCTACCTCACTAGTGATCCGCTTTCCGTTATCGTTCCAATATCTAGCCCTCTTGCGAAAGAAAAAGAGATTCGTTTAGAAATGCTAGCTGACGAGTCTTTCGTATTACACAAAGATGACTTTAATTTGCATGACGAAATCATCAAAGCTTGTAAACATACAGGTTTTCAACCTCATATCGTATTTGAAACAAGCCAACGTGATCTTATGTTGCAAACAGTTAGTGCAGACCTTGCCATCGCATTGTTACCATCTCGTCTCTGCCCTGAGGCAGGTGAAAATACAGAGGTTGGTTCCAAGGTCGTTGTACGTCCACTTGTACCAGAAATTATTCATACACTTTATGTTATTTGGAAAAAAGGTCATTACCTCTCCCACGCTTCTCGCTTGTGGTTAGACTTTGTAAATTCCAAATTACCATTACCTGGATTACAACTCGAGGATCGTCAATAATGAATAAACCATCTGGGCTCGCATCTAAATTGCGGGCCCTTTTGAAAGCTAAAGAAACACCCATGTGGGGCGTTATTATCGTGCTGGTCATCGTTATAATCTTCCAGCAAATACAAATTTCAGAACTACAATGGCGTGTCGATGAAGACCACGATGGTTCTTCCGTTGATAGCGTAGCTGGTCGCCTTTACATTCTAGAAGGGATGGCTAATAAACATAGCGACCAACTGGATGGTATCTTTAAAGACATTCGCCAATTACAAAACGACGGTGCCAAGTACGACTGGGAACTGAAACAACTACAATGGTTACACCCAGAACTCAAAGTGCAACCACCAGAAGCTAACCCTTCCCCATTCAAATCGACGGATTTAAACCTCGATATGAATCCTGGGAAAGTGCCGGATGTAACAAAATAAATAAAAGCCAGATACAATACATACTAAAGTATTTACATTGTATCTGGCTTTTTGTTATATCTGCCTTAATTCGTTTGAACCACAGTAATAGCTTTTATCTTTTTATCAAGGGGAATGTGCTTATATAAACGGAAATTCTTATTATAGGATTTTTCCCATTCACTCACAACAGAGTAGTGCCTATGATGGAAATTACCTTTATCATCTATATAAAGAAAGAGATCTTTTTGAGCCATAACACCAAAGCCCATGGCATCCAAAGTGTACCCCTTATGAATACCATCATTTGTATTTAAATAATCTCGTAACTCTGCTTCACGAGATGTATCAACCCAGCCTAATTCCAATACTCTACTAACCAACGTATCTTCAGCAGCCTTATAAGCTTTATTTGCAGCTATAAGTCCCTTATCTGGAAAACCTTGAACATCCTCTTGATATCCAAAGGCTGTCACAACTATAAGTTTTCCCGTTCCATACTGATTCTCATAAGAAATAATCGGATCTGCTACTGTAATAACTTTCTCTACAAAAGGATTCCATAATATTGAATCAATATAATGCTCTTGAGTTTTATACTCTACAATATATTTAGTCTCACCTACATCATTACCGGTCGGTTTTATGTTAACCATACCATCATCATGAGTAAGAATATTAAAATCCACGTAACATGCTGATACATAATAACCGACTAATATAGGCTTCAATTGACTCTGTAAGTTGTCTATCGTCTTATGTTGTTCTAAATCATCAATATATTTAGCGCGCCCTAAATTCTTAACAGCTAACTCCCATGAATCATAAGGACCTGAAACTTTAACAACGTCACGGTTGTACACTGCAATTTTCTCAAAGGCAGCTCTACCTTCACCCGTCGGATCTTGTAAGGATATGGCACTTACAGATACGCCTAGTGTAAAAGTTGTTAATACGGTTGCTAATAATAACGTTCTATACATAGTATCCTCTCTCTATTTACTGTAGATTACATTACTCTTATTATACATAAAACAATATATTTACTAAAAGAAAAAGAGCTATATCTCTATATAATCGTCGTAAAGCGAAAATATTAGAGATATAGCTCTTTTTAAATATGCAATTTAATTTTTGTCCTAGTCATCTTTATGTTCCATAGACTTAGGTAATGTCAAGATTAATAGGCCTGCTAGGAACATACAGGCCCCCATTACATAATAACCGTAAGTAAAGCTACCAGTGTGACCATTGATGAAACCAAGCATGTAAGGACCTACCCAGCCCCCCATGTTACCAGAGGAGTTAATAAGGCCCATCGCACCCGCCGCAGCAGCACCGGATAAGAATGTAGTTGGCATAGTCCACCATACACCCATGCCACCGTAAACGCCTACAGCAGTTAAGCAGATAAAGAATAAGCTAATTTCTGGGGATGGACTATGTGGCGTTGCTAAGAAGCCAATAGTACCAATGAATAATGTTGTAGCAACATGCCAACGTTTTTCATTGCACTTTTCAGAGGAGTAACCACAATATACTTGTACAAGTAATGCAGCAGACATTGGAATCGTAATAGACCATGCTACAACACTTGGTGGCCAACCAGATAAGCTTTTAAGCACTTGAGGCATCCAGAAGCTAAAGCCCCAGAAGCCAATAACCCATAAGAAGTAAATTAACGCTAAACGCAATACTTTTGGATCTTTTAAAGCTTGCCATGTAGTATATTTCTTTACAGCTTGCTTTTGTTGCTCTTCTTTTTCAAGTTCAGCCTT
>CABSJA010000095.1 GCA_902477915.1 uncultured Veillonella sp. | reverse complement strand
TAAAATATGTGAGTAAAATACTTTGGAGGATTTATGTTACTTTCTATTGTAGTGCCTGTATATAACGAAGAAGAGAACATAGCGAATTTTTATAAAGCTGTAACTGATGTTATGTCAGGACTCACGTACGATTATGAACTAATCTTCGTAGACGACGGTTCTAGTGATTCGTCATCTATGATATTGCGTGAAATTGCTTACAATGATAAACATGTCAAAGTGTTATTGCTTGCTCGTAATTTTGGGCATCAGACTGCGCTTACTTGTGGTCTTGATTATGCTCATGGAGATGCAGTTATTACAATGGACGGTGACATGCAGCATCCACCAGCTTTGATTCCTGAACTTGTTCGGTTGTGGGAATCGGGGTATGATGTGGTGCGCACCATACGCGATTCAACTGAAGATGCTAGTTGGGCTAAATCTTTCACGTCTAAGTATTATTACAAACTAATGAACAAAATGGCCGATGTTCCTATTGTTGAAGGTGGATCTGATTTCCGTCTCATGAATAGTAAAGCATTGGGCACATTGAAACGGTTCAGAGAACATGGTCGTTTCTTGCGCGGTATTGTTGGTGCCTTAGGGTATAGACAAGCTGAGTTGCACTTTGTAGCGCCACCTCGTTTTGCAGGGGTCTCAAAGTTTAGTGTGCGTAAAATGATACGATTTGCTCTCGATGGGGTAACCGCCTTTTCAAGAGTTCCTTTACGGGCTGCTTTGTACGTCGGTGTACTATGTGGTGGGTTGAGCTTCTTGCTTATATTGCACCTCTTGTATGTATATCTTACGGGTCAAGCCTTGAATGGATGGACTACCTTGGGCGTATCAATTTTGTTCATTGGTGGGATTCAACTCGTCGGACTGGGAATTATTGGCGAGTATGTAGGTCGTATTTTTGAAGAGGTGAAGCAACGGCCTTTGTATTGGGTTAAGTCAGCTATAAACTTTGATGAGCATGAAGAGGCTCCATTACTTGGACCTAGTAGTGCAGATGTGTTTATGGCACCTGAGACTTATACTAACAAAAGCAAAGAAGACTAGCTGTATTTGTGAATGCAAATAAATAGACGGTTAGTATATTTTGAATAAATAACTTACTTTAAAAGTTTTTGGAAAGGAAGCATATGAAGTCAAAATATAGTAAGGTTAAAATAACGGCATTAACATTAACTTTTGTGTGTGCCACAACAGCCATGGTAGGTGCAACAACATTACAATATGGTGATAAGGGCAAAAGTGTTACAGCGGTTCAACAACAACTAATTAAACACGGTTATAATGCTACAGATAAAAATGGTGTATATGGTAAAGAAACGAAATGGGCAGTTCGTCTGTTCCAACAAGATCGTGGTTTACCAGTGGACGGTATCGTAGGTCCTGCTACGTATAATGCATTGATGAGCGCTCCTCGTTCTACGAAGGCAGTATTGACTCAAAATGCGGCGACTAAAGCAGTGGCGACGAAATCCGCTTTCACAAACAGCAATGCGACGTCTCGTCGTATCGCAGGTCAATCCATTACTGGCAAAAATATTAAATTAAATAATATTACGAAAAGCGAAACACCAAATAGCATCCATGCTATCTTGGCAGAAGCGGACAAATACCGCGGTGTACCATATGTATTTGGTGGTACGACTCCAAGTGGTTTTGACTGCTCTGGTTATGTTAAATATGTATTTGCGAAACAAGGTATCTCTTTACCACGTTTGGCAGATGAACAATATAACGTAGGTGTTGAAGTTTCTCGTGCGAACTTGAAAGCCGGGGATTTGGTATTCTTTGAAACATATGAACCAGGTCCGTCTCACTCCGGTATTTATATTGGTGATGGCAAGTTCATCAGCGCCACTTCCAGTCGTGGTGTAGCAGTAGCAGATCTTGATACTGGCTATTGGGGTGAACGCTATATCGGCGCAAAACGCGTTATATAGGCTAACACATTACTAGCTTTAAAAGAGGCTATACGAATCAATTATGTTCTGTTGATTTGTATAACCTCTTTTTCGTTTATATAAAATTTGAATTTTATCTTAACTTTTGCTAGTAGTAAAAGTAGAGGAACTCCGCATGACCTCAATGTTTTTAATAGATTTTATATCGTTTTTACGTTATAATGAAGAGTAAATAATTTTAGGAGGAATATACACATGAAGGGTAATGAACTGCGTCAAGCATACTTGCAGTTTTTTGAAAGCAAAGGACATTTAAAATTAGATAGTTTTTCTCTTATTCCAGAAAACGATCCGTCTCTATTATTGATCGGGGCAGGTATGGCGCCATTGAAGCCTTTCTTTACAGGTAAATTGGTACCTCCTTGTCATCGTATTACAACAAGCCAAAAATGTATGCGTACTGGTGACCTTGAAAACGTAGGTCGCACAGCTCGTCACCATACATTCTTTGAAATGCTTGGTAACTTCTCCTTCGGTGATTACTTCAAAAAAGAAGCGATTCACTGGGCATGGGAGTTCTTAACTGAAGTTATTAAACTCGACAAAAATAGATTATATGTAACTGTATATCCAGATGACCAAGAAGCATATGATACATGGCATAATGATTGTGGCGTAGAAGAAAGTCACATTACACGCCTTGAAGATAACTTCTGGGAAATTGGTGAAGGCCCATGCGGTCCTGATAGTGAAATCTTTTTCGACCAAGGTCCTGAACATGGTTGTGATGATCCTAACTGTGCACCAGGTTGTGATTGCGATCGCTATCTTGAAATCTGGAACTTAGTATTCACACAATTTAATAAAATGCCAGATGGTTCCTACGAACCATTACAACATAAAAACATCGATACTGGCGCTGGTCTTGAACGATTGGCTTCCGTATTACAAGGTTGTAAAACAAACTTTGAAACAGATTTGATTTTCCCTATTATTGAAGCTACAGCTAAACGCGCTGGTGTTACATATAACGAAAATCCAAATACTGATGTTTCTTTAAAGGTTATCGCTGACCATGCTCGTGCTGTCACTGCATTAATTTCTGATGGCGTATTGCCATCTAACGAAGGTCGTGGTTACGTATTGCGTCGTATTTTACGTCGTGCTGTACGTCATGGCCGTTTACTTGGTATTGAAGGTATCTTCTTAACACCACTTATTGA
>CABSJA010000094.1 GCA_902477915.1 uncultured Veillonella sp. | reverse complement strand
AGGTCAATAAGGTGCGTCAAGCGGTGCCTATGTTTGATTTAATTCATTCTGTAGACAGCCGTAAATTATTAGATGAAATCGAAAAGGTTGCAGCCAAGCACGATAAGGTGCAAGATGTGTTATTGCAAGTTAATGTAGCTCGTGAAGCATCTAAAACAGGCATGACCGTTGAAGAGTTTCCAGAAATACGAGACTATGCAAAGACATTACCTCATGTCCGTGTTCGGGGCTTAATGTGTATGGCACCATTTTTCGATGATCCAGAGGAAGCACGTCCAATCTTCCGCGTAGCAAACGCCTTGTATGAGGATATGAAGGGCTACTTTGAAGAAGGGCAGATTCAATATTTATCTATGGGGATGACTCACGACTTTGAGATCGCTTTGGAAGAAGGGGCTAACATCGTTCGTGTAGGCACAGCAATTTTTGGGGAACGTGTATATTATTAAGGTTCGGGTTACCTGATAATCGGAAGCGTTAATTGTATTAGGAGGAAATCCAAATGGCATTGGGAGATTATTTAGACAAAGCAAAAAACTTATTCTTAGGCAAAAATGATGATGACTATGAATATGATGATTATGACTATGAAGATGAAGAGGAATACGAAGCGGAACCTACACCAGTAGCTCCAGTAGCTCCAGTATCCGGCGCATCTGAATTTCATCCACGCAAGGTAGGAGGCCAATCTACGATGACACAACGTCCAACAGCTATGAAAGTAGTTGTAATTGAACCAAAAGTATTTGAAGATTCTGAAAATATTACACATCAATTGCGCGACATGCGTCCTGTATTGATCAACTTTGAAAATACAGATCCTCATGAAGCAGCTCGTATTGTGGACTTCGTATCTGGTGCGACTTTTGCATTGGATGGCAAATTGGAAAAAGTAGGTAAAGACATTTTCATGTGCGTACCTGTAAACATTTCCATTGATTATTCTGATAATGATAGCAACAAAACTGAGCAAAACGAATACGCTTGGGACAATAAATAATTTCTTTATAAATGGTGGTGACAACGATGTTAGGTAAAACCTTATTTATCGGCGTTGGCTCAATGGGTGGCGCTCTATTGCGCGGTGCATTACAGCATGGCGTGTTGAAAGCAAGTGATACACACATTCTCGTACGTCGCGAAGAACAATGTAAGGCTCTAACTGAGGAGCTCGGTGTAGTAGGTTTTACTACATTGCCTAATGTAAACGAGTACAATACGATTTTATTGGCCGTAAAACCACAAGTGTTACCATCTGTATTAGAGACGTTAAAAGAAGTACCTTATGGGACTGTTATGATTTCCGTTGCTGCAGGTATTACCTTAGATACTCTAGATGCAGCGATTCCACAAGCTAACTGGTTTAGAGCTATGCCAAATACACCGGCTTCTATCGGTGCAGGCATGACGGCTCTTGCAGGGGATGATGTACATACAGACCTTGGTCGTGATGTTCAAGCCTTGTTTGAGGCTGTCGGAGAAGTGGCCGTGGTAAGCGAAGCTGATTTAGATCGCTTAGGTGCACTATCTGGTGCGGGCCCTGGCTATATGTTCGTCATTCTTGATGCTTTAGCTGATGCGGGCGTTCGCATCGGATTGCCTCGTCACTTGGCAATCAAGGCAGCGGCTCAAACGATGTATGGTGCAGGCAAGATGGCTCTTGAAAGTGGCAATCATCCAGCAGTACTACGAGATCAAGTAACAAGTCCAGGTGGCACTACCATTGCCGGTATTGGTGCCATGGAAAAAGGTGGACTTCGCAGTGCTCTCCAAGACGGCGTAGTAGCATGTCTTGCTCGGTCGAATGAATTGGGGAAATAATTTTGGCAGATACTAGTAAATTAATACGATATTTTGAAGCCAGTGGTAGTGGTGAGGAAGCTCGCCGCATGCTAGACTTGGCTGAGCAGGTTGTAAAAGGTCGTCCTTATCGCGTGGCGGACTTTACGAGCCCTGCAGGTCTTGTCATTGCAGACGCAATCAAGGCTAACTACCCACAGCTTATCGTTAAGACAGACGGTGGCTATGAAGGGGCGGAACGTATCCGCATCGCCTTTGTAGATAGCGACTTTAACGGTACTGTGGACATGGGCATTCGCGCCCTTAAGGTAAATTGGGACCCACGGTTCCGATTGCTTACCCATCGCGATGTGCTGGGCTCCTTGATGGGCCTTGGCATTGATCGCTCCAAATTTGGGGACGTTATCGTTCAACAAGGGGGCGCTCAAATTTTGGTGGATGAAAGCGTAGCAGACTTCGTGATTCAAAACTTCACAAAAATTGCTATGGTTTCCGTATCTGTAGAGGCTATTGACCTATCAGATATTGCACCAAAAGAAGAAAAAATTAAAGAAGTCCGCACTACAGTTGCTTCTTTGCGCTTAGATGCGGTGGCAAGTTCTGGTTTTAGCGTGTCTCGTACTAAATTGGTAAGCGCTATAAATGCAGGATTATTGCAAGTAAACTGGCAACCAGCTAAGGGTGCATCTCAAGAAGTTAAAGAGGGGGATGTGATTTCTATGCGTGGTCGTGGCCGAATGAAGGTAGAAGCCATTACAGGTACATCTCGTAAGGGGCGTATCGGCGTATATCTGAAACGATTCATGTAGGCAATTGAAAATCGGCTTGACCATCAAGCCGATTTTTTTACATATAGTAGGACAACCATGGTATCCATAACATTTCAACCTACAACAGAAGATACAATCCTATTCGTAGGCGGCGGAGAGGTGGCAGAGCGACGAATACAGCTCTTTATTGATGAGCCGTGCAACATTGTGGTAATCGCTCCCACTGTAACAGATAGGATTTGCCAATGGGCAAAGGCTAATCGTATTACCTGGTACGACCGTGCTTTCACAATGGACGATGAACACCACATTATAACGAGCAGTTTGTTCTTTATCTGCACAGATAATGGCGAATTAAACGATACGTTATATGATATGGGGAAAAAACACCGCGTTTGGACTAATCGCAGTGACTCCCCTAGGGCGTGCAGATTTACTGTGCCTTCATCCCTTGAACTAGGCGATCTGCATATCGCTATTAGCGCTAACAACGTAGGACCCCGTATCAATCGCCTCGTAAAGCAAGATATGATGAATCGTTATGGTCAGTTGCAAAAGGCTATGCCTAGACTTAAAA
>CABSJA010000093.1 GCA_902477915.1 uncultured Veillonella sp. | reverse complement strand
TAGTTCAAGGGGTCGGATTCCGGCCCCTTGTTTCTATGTGGGCACATTCCCTAGGGTTAACAGGTTTTGTATATAATGATAGCCAAGGTGTTTACGTTGAGATACAAGGTTGTGCTAGTGATTTGCAACTATTTTTAGATGCGATTCAAGATGACCAACCTCGATTGTGCCGTATTACAAGTCAACGGGTACAACATCTTACTATACAAAACAATGAAGTCGAGTTCTCTGTGAAGCCTTCTCCATTAGGCGAAGAGGTTAGCACGTTTATTAGTGCTGATACAGCGCCATGTGAAGACTGCCTTAAAGAATTAGAACAGGACAAGCGTAGGAAAGAATATCCTTTTATCAATTGTACAAATTGTGGTCCTCGGTATACGATTATTAAATCTCTACCTTATGATCGTGAGAGAACGACGATGGATGAGTTCCCTATGTGTAAAGCTTGTAAAGCTGAATATGAGGATATAGAAGGGCGCCGTTATCGTGCTGAACCAAATGCTTGTATTCAATGTGGCCCTCATTATACTTTATATAAACCTAATCGAGCGGTTGTAGATACAGTAAATGTATGGAATACAACCCGTGAATTAATCAACGAAGGTAGTATTATCGCTATAAAGGGGATTGGTGGCTATCATTTAGTTTGTGATGCTCGAAATGATGCAGCGGTCCAACGCTTACGTAAGCGTAAAAATAGACCACATAAACCATTAGCAATTATGGTAGGGTCTCTAGATACGGCAATTGAGCTAGTCCATCTTAGTGATGTAGAATTAGATATTTTGACTGGAATGGAACGTCCTATCGTATTATTAGAAAGAAATCACGATAGCTTAGTCCATTTGAGTTCCCATGTAGCGCCAGATAATCATATGCTTGGCGTAATGTTACCATATACACCGATGCATGAGGTGCTATTGCCATCAGATGCGGCGTGGGTTATGACGAGTGGTAACCGTAGTGGTGATCCCGTTTTATATGATGATGATCAAGCATTTGAAGAGTTAGGGGCCGTTGCTGATTATTTCTTGGTTCACAATCGGCAAATTTATGCACCTCTCGATGACTCTGTTGTAACTGTTATTAATAATAAACCTAGATTTATTCGTCGTAGTCGTGGCTATGTACCAGAACCTATTCATTGTGAAATTTCAGGACAAAGTCCGATATTAGCTATGGGTAGTGATTTGAAAAATGCCTTTGCTGTGAATAAAGGTTCTGAAGTTCTGGTAGGACCGCATATTGGTGATCTACAAAATGCGTCTACTCATACAACTTTGGAGTGGACCATTGACCGATATGAGAAATTATTTTCTATACAACCAGAGAAAATAATTGTAGATAGTCATCCTCAATTTTTCTCTTCTCACTTAGGGGAGCGTATTGGTAAAAGTTCACAGATTTCTGTAATACCTATTCAACATCATCATGCTCATATTGCATCAGTAATGGCAGAACACAATCTAGAAGGTCCAGTTCTTGGTATTGCCATGGATGGAACAGGATATGGCCCAGATGGTAGCGTATGGGGCGGTGAATTTCTCCTTTGTAAAGGCAACCAATATCAACGATTAGCTCATATCCATGAAGCACCGTTACCAGGCGGAGAAAAAGCGGTTTCTGAGCCATGGCGTCAAGCCTTGTGGTATATCAGAAATTATTATGGTAATGATATTCCACCTGTCTACCAAGATTGGATGAAAAGGCTACCTAAAGGTTGTGAAATATTAGATAAAGCATTACAATCTACAATGCCTATGATTCAAGCAACGAGCTGTGGACGTTTATTTGATGCAGTAGGTTCTCTTTTAGGACTAGGTATGATTCATACCTATGATGCGCAAATTGCTATTGCATTAGAATCTTTATGTGGTGATGAAAAAGGCACATTGCTTGATTATAACTATAACGGGCGAATTCTTGATTTTACACCAACTGTTCAATCTATTATGGATGGTGTTTTTAAAGGTGAGTCTAGAGCGCATCTTGCAGCATCATTCCATAAAACTGTTGCCATTGCATTATGTGAAACTTCAGCCGATTTAATGGAGCGATATAACATTAGTGATGCGGCCATATCAGGCGGTGTATTTCAAAATCGCAAATTAGTAGAGTTAATATATCGCGCTTGGCATGTAGGCAATTTATATATGAATGAAGCTGTCCCTTCTAATGATGGGGGCTTAGCACTCGGCCAATTATGGATTGGTAATCAGAAATAGTTATATACTCTTGTAGCTAGTATCACTTAATAATTACTATTATTGTGATAAAATGATATTAGAAATATTTATATATAATGAGTTTGCTTACATAAGAGTAGACTCATAGAATTTGTTATTAAAGTAATATATAAGGAGATATTATGTGCTTAGCTGTACCAGCACAGTTAGTAGCTGTGAATGATGTTATTGGCACTGTTGAATTAACAGGCGCCACCCGTGACTGCAGCTTACTCCTCGTACCAGAGGCAAAGGTAGGGGACTGGTTGTTAGTCCATGCAGGTTTTGCTGTACAAATTGTTGATGAAGAAGAGGCACAAAAAACATTAGAGGCCTTTAAGGAGCTAGAAGAACTTGAAGAAGCTTACTTTGCAGGAAAAGCAGAACAGTGCTGATGCATTGTTAAAACGTATCAATGCTCTTCATAAGCCAGGAGAAACCGTAAGACTTATGGAAGTTTGTGGTACACATACTGTATCGATTTTCCGTGAAGGTCTTCGTCAGTTATTGCCAAGTGGCATTGAACTTGTTAGTGGACCCGGATGTCCTGTATGTGTAACAGATCAAACGTATATGGATAAGGCTTTGGCTTATGCTGAACGTGATGATGTTATTATTGCAACCTTTGGGGATATGTTAAAGGTGCCAGGTAGTTATAGCAGTCTTAGTGAAGCTCAAACAAAGGGTGCCCATATCCATGTAATTTATACCCCTTTAGAAGTGGTAGAACTTAGTAAGAAATACCCGGAAAAGAAAATCGTATTTTTAGCTATCGGCTTTGAAACGACTATTGCCGTTATTTGTGCAACTGTAAAAGCCGTTCATGCAGCAGGATTGAAGAATGTTTTCTTCCTTGTATCTCATAAATTAGTGCCTCCTGCATTGCGAGCTTTATTAGATAAACAAGAAGGTCATATTGATGGTTTTATTTTGCCGGGCCATGTGAGTGTTATTATCGGAGAAGAACCATATCAATTTTTACCTGAAGAATATCACATACCGTCATGTATTGCTGGTTTTGATGGACTTGAAATTTT
>CABSJA010000092.1 GCA_902477915.1 uncultured Veillonella sp. | reverse complement strand
CCAATGCCTATAGAGACTTGATCATCCTTAAAGTAAAGAAGTTTATAACGCTCTTCAGGAGGCATAGATCTAATTATAGATAAGTTATAAGTAGCAAAAACTACAGCAATAGCGATCAATAGAAACATAAGGATTATCATATATTTTCCCATACTTTCAAAGCCTCCTTTTCTTTATTATAATAAATAATATATGAAACAGCTATATTAACACTAGTAATAGGAGAGAAACGAATGGAAATACATGCACGAACTATTCTACCTCTTTTGGCTGTTATGTTGATTCCCACCATTGCCGTATTTTTTATATGGTGATACATAGGGGATGTGGCACAGCTAAAAGCTCCACTTAGGATTTTGTATTTGATAGTATTGAAATAACGTGTAAATGTGATTTGAGTAACACATTTTATTTTGAGAATGATGTACAATAAGAGTGTCCTTGTGAAAATCTGAACATCCTAGCGGGAACACTAGGCATATAGGACATGATGAATAATATATAGATTATCTAATTAAGATTAATAAAGTACTAAATTGTATCATTGCATAGTTTTGATGTAGTGATACAGAGGAGATAGAATGACAAATAGAATACAAGAACTCACCGTCGACGAAACTTGGCGTAATGAGCAAGATGCATGGAATAATCGATCTAATTACTTTGTAGAAATGCACAATCGGGACGATCGTAAGGCTCAGGTTACAGAGTTTTTATCCTTTTTGAAGGATGAAAATCTTTTGCCCCCTAAAGGCGGTTGTACCCTTGATATTGGCTGTGGTGTATGTGACTATGCGTTAGGATTGGCTCGTGAAGGCCATAAGGCAACAGGTATAGATTTATCTGATGGTATGATTCGTGGTGCTAAACAATTAGCAGAGGCAGAAGGTTTAGATCTTAGCTTGTATATTGCACCGTGGTCTGATGAAACTCGCCGTGAACTAAAATGGGATAAAACCTTTGATTTAACATATAGTATTTTTTGCCCTATCATGTTTGATGTAGAAAACATTCGCGCTATGCATGAATCAAGTAAGGACAAATGCTTGTGGATTGCTTTTAGTGAACGCAGCGATGAAACAGTAGATATGTTATCTGAACATTTCTTTGGTCGCGATTCATTCCCTTGGGATGGTAAGATGAAAGCATGTTTAGATGTTATTCATGAAATAGGGCATAATGTAAAAGTAACCTATAAGACAGTGCCTGAAACAGAGGTTATGAGCCTTGATAAAGCGGTTAATTACTTTGCTATGAGACTTCATAATAATACATGGGGCGATATAGAAGATATGAAAGTAGAAATTAGAAATCTCATTGAACCATTAGCCATTAATGGAGAAATCCATAATAAAACAGTTGATAAAGTGGCGTGGGTATCATGGTCTGTGAAATAGGAGGGGAGTATGACAGTTGATGAAAAACGTAAGTTAGAACTAAAAACTATGTACCAAATTATTGGCATCTATTGTCATAATAAGCATCATACTCCTAAGGGGCAGCTATGTGAGGCTTGCGAGCAGGTTTGGGAATATGCGGAGCATCGCATTGATGCATGTCCTCATATGGAAAGTAAAACATTCTGTAGTGTATGTAAAACTCATTGCTATGCACCTAATTATCGTGAAAAAATCCGTGAAATTATGCGTTATGGTGGACCAAGAATGTTATTGGTATCACCGATCCAAGTCATTAGACATATGTATCTTGAATGGAAAGACAAAAAAAGAGGCTAGCTATGCTAGCCTCTTTTTTAATGGTTTTATCACGTTTTTATGTAATAATCTTATGCGATTGCTTTGTCCAATACAGCTTTGATTAATGCTTTTGTTTGGTCATAGCTTTCACCAGGTTGAGCCTCATATTGTTTGTCGAGGTCGAACCATAAGTTTGGATAATACTCATAAGGGTGAGTTTTGAAGAGCTCATGAGCGTCTTGATCTTCAACCCAGTTGATATGAATGTCTGCATATGCAGGGTTTTCTGCAACAAGTTCATCGATAGCACGGAATGCATTTGCACAATAAGGGCAACCGTTTAAGTGGAAACCTAAGATTTCTTTCATGGTTTTACAGTCCTTTCCAGACAAAATTAATATATATTTCTATAATTTGAGATTTATTACATACTCATGTACCACAACATGTGGTACACTACTGAGTATAACACATCTATATAAGATATTCAATTTTTTAGATATATCGAATGAGAATATTGAGAATGCGATATGCATTTTTTACATAGTTAAGGAGGCACCTATGATTTCAGGCGCAGCATATGTGGTGAAGGCCCTTCAAGAGGAGCAGGTAGATATACTATTCAACTATCCTGGGGCAGCAACCATCGATATCATGGATGAATTATATAAACAAGATAAGGTAAAAGTAATTTTGCCACGTCATGAGCAAGCATTAGCTCATGCAGCAGATGGTTATGCTCGCAGTACAGGTAAAGTTGGGGTGTGCATGGTAACCTCTGGACCAGGTGCTACAAACCTTGTGACAGGTATTGCTACAGCATACGCTGATAGTGTTCCCCTTGTTTGTATTACAGGTCAAGTAGACTTGGGCCTCATGGGTAATGACGCATTCCAAGAGGTGGATACAGTTGGTATTGTGCGCAATATCTGTAAATATGCTGTTACCGTTCGTGATCGTAAAGAGCTAGGGCGTATTTTGAAAGAAGCATTTTATATTGCCCGTACTGGTCGTCCTGGTCCTGTAGTGGTGGATGTTCCTAAAAACATTCAAAAGGCTATGGGCTCTGATGAGTATCCAACAGAAGTCAATATTCGTGGCTATAAACCTAATACAACAGTTCACGTAGGACAAGTAAAAAAAGCATGCTCTATTATCAGCAAGGCTAAACGACCACTATTCTTATTAGGCGGTGGCGTTAGCATTAGTGGTGCTAACGACCTCATGATGAAGCTAGTAGAAAAAACAGGCATTCCTGTTGTAACTACATTGATGGGTAAAGGTGCTATCGATAGTCGACATCCTTTATATCTCGGCAATATTGGTATTCATGGTGGCTATGCACCGAATGTGGCACTCACTGATTGTGATGTAATGATTTCTATTGGTACACGCTTTAACGACCGTATTACAGGCAAGTTAAGTACCTTTGCACAAAATTGTAAGATTATCCATATTGATGTGGATGCAGCATCTATTTCTAAAAATATTAAGGTAGATATTCCAATTGTAGCAGATGCTAAATTAGCTATTGAAAAATTATTGGAATATATTGAACCTCATGATCTTGGTGA
>CABSJA010000091.1 GCA_902477915.1 uncultured Veillonella sp. | reverse complement strand
AGGATACGCCCATACCGAGAACTACGGTAAAGGAATAAAAGGCTAAGAGGCCAACTCCAGGAGCGAGAGCAATCGGATAGTTTACGAATAAACCCATAGCAATCGTTACAAGGCCGCCACCTAAGGCAGTAGCGATGAGGACTGCATCTTTATCCATCCCTCCGAGACTAAGAATGTTTGGCGCCAAGAATAGGATGTACGCCATCGTGATAAACGTAGTAATACCAGCTAAAATTTCGGTTTTAACAGTTGTACCGCGTTCACTGAGTTGAAATAGTTTATCTAACATTAGATAACATCCTCCTATATGAAATTAAAAAATACCCAAATAAAATATTTCGATATATGTATAGTGTATCATATTTCCCACCATTTTTTGTATGAATTTGTGATATACTATAAATATATTATGAATGACTTAGAGGTTAACTTATGAAAATATCTACAAAAGGGCGCTATGCCTTACGGATATTGGCGGATATTGCAGAGCACGGGGTAGAAAAAAATGTACCAATTCGTGAGATTGCAGAACGCCAAGGATTTTCCGATAAATACTTAGAGGGGATTGTATCTCGCTTATCCTCCGCTGGCCTCGTTAAAAGTGGACGTGGTAAATACGGTGGATATCGCTTGGTGAAATTACCTGCTGAATACAATGTATATGAAATTTTATATGCTGCAGAGGACTCCATTGCTCTCGTATCTTGCTTAGAAGACGATGTAGAGCCATGTCCGATGTTTAACGATTGCTTGACTGCTCCATTGTGGCAGTACTTGCAAGATGAATTCCGTCACGTTATGGAACGTGTATCCTTACAGGATGTAATGGATCACAAGTTTCCAACGGAATAAATGAGAGAGTCGCGTATCATATGCGGCTCTTATTTATATAGAATGTAAAAGTATCTTGCTATATATACTTTTATATATGAAAGGAGGGACCGAATGAGTACAACTACATATGACGCTCGCGGTGGCATGCGCAATGTATGGATTATTACGGCGGCCATGACAGTGCTAGCCATATGTTACACTATGATCATTCCGTTTTTGCCTATCTATCTCTTAGAATTAGGCGTTCCAAAGGCTGACGTAGCTCTTTGGTCGGGTCTCGTTTTCGGTATTACCTTTCTCATTGCAGGCATTATGGCTCCTATATGGGGCAAGATTGCCGACAATAAAGGTAAAAAACGGATGGCCTTGCGTGCTGGCTTTGCCATCGCTATCTGTTATGTATTAATTGGCTTGGTTACAGATCAATATCAATTACTCATGGGTCGTGCCCTCGTTGGTTTTGCTAATGGATTCTATCCAGCGGCAATGACTATGGTGTCCCTTAGTGTTGATGAAAAACAGGTTGGTAGAGCATTAGGTATATTTCAAACCGGTCTTATCTTAGGTAATGTCATTGGCCCGTTTTTAGGTGGCGCTGTTGAGAGTGTTGTAGGCATGCGACCTGTATTTTATGTATCTGGTATTGTTGTATTTATTGCGACTTTGGCCGTATTATTTTTTGTGAAAGAACCAAAATTACATGCTGTGGGTGCCGATGGAAAAGAACAAGCTGCTCACCATACCAAATCTACATCCTTACGTGAAGACTTTAAAGCGGTTCAACAACAGCCTGTATTAGTACGATTACTTTGGATATTCTTCTTCATGCAATGCGCTATTATGATGTTGCAACCTATTTTGGCCCTCTATGTAGGAGATATGCAAGGCACTATGGAAGGGGCTGCTATTATTTCTGGCACAATCCTCAGTATTGGCGGCTTAGCAGGATCCTTAACGACGAACCTATGGGTCCGCCTTGGTGAACGCCGTGGTTATTTTAAGACTATCTCCTACTGTATGATGGGGAGTGGTGTTGTCCTCTTACTCCAAAGCTTGCCAGTAGGTATTTGGTGGTTTGGTGTGTTACAAGTCTTAATTGGTTCTTGTATTGTAGGGATTAACCCATCCTTAAGTGCAGCAGTAACCCTCAATACAGATCCAAGTTTTAGAGGCCGCATGTTTGGTATGACTACGACGGCTCAACAATTTGGGTCTATGGTTGGTCCTGTGTTTGCAAGTATTGTATCTACTTATGTTGGCATATCCTATGTATTTAGTATTACAGGCTTGTTATTGCTATATATGGCATTCCAATCTAGAAAACTATCTGCCAAGCACGAATAATACCATAAATGATTACTCCACACGATTATGTGTGGAGTTTTTATTTAGAGAGATTAGATATACTCATCGGGATTGAATAATCTGACCAATTTTAATAAGACTGAGAAAATAGGATATAAGAAAAAATTATGTTAATCGATAATCTAAGAATACATTTTTAGTGCATAATGACGGGCTTTCATACGTTTTTTGTGAATAGCAATCCAATATAGCCGGATTGATTGCTTTTACCAAAATATTGGTATATAGTTAGTTTAAGGTAAGTCATTTGTCTCACCCTGTGGGACGGAAAGGAGTTATTATGGTCCGTATCGGTCATGCTGTACTCGGCGAAAAGGGTACAAAGATATGTGTTCCTATTGTGGGCACAACAATGAAAGAAATTTTAGATGCTACTGCGGTTGCATGTAATACACCGTGTCATGTAGTGGAGCTACGCATTGACTATTACGAGCGGGCCTACTCCATTGATGCTATTATTGAATTATTAATGCTCATCAAGCCTCAACTAAAAGGTCGTGCCTTGTTATTTACATGGCGCACGAAAGGTGAAGGTGGGGAGAAATCAATTTCTTCACAAGATTACTTCACTATGTTAGAGCGTATCATTCCTACTGGATTGGTAGATGCTATTGATATTGAACTCTTCTTTGATCAAGATAGAATGCTCAAGACCATTGAGTTTGCTAAGGTACATGGCATTACAATTATCATGAGTAATCATGATTTTAATGGAACACCAAGCCATGAAGTTATTGTAAATCGTCTTCTTCAAATGAAAGAATTCTTGGCCGACGTGCCAAAGATGGCTGTTATGCCTAATACAACAGGGGATGTATTAACCCTCCTTGAAGCAACGGCTGAAGTTAAAGCCTTGTATCCATCTGACCCAATTATTACGATGGCTATGGGTCCACTCGGTGCTGTTACACGTACTGCAGGCGCTCTATTTGGTAATGCTATGACATTTGCCTCCGCTGGCAAAGCATCAGCACCAGGTCAAATCGATGTGCATGAACTAAAACGAATTCTTGACACCATCGACGTAGATGGCGTATTCGATGAACAACAACATAAACGCGTAAAAGTACATTAAAAAAGTCGGCGATAGCCGACTTTTTTATTTGTCTTGTAGTTCTTGTAATATATTCATACGAGATGGTCGAATATA
>CABSJA010000090.1 GCA_902477915.1 uncultured Veillonella sp. | reverse complement strand
CTTGGCATTGCTATTATCGGTGGTGGGATCTACGGGGTGTATACACTCTTGTCATCCAATACAACGACAATTTTATATCGATCAACCGTTGACGACAAAATCAACGCTATCCGTCCTTACATTGTCGCATTAGACACATATAATTCGTATAGTGTAGCTTATGCTAACCAATTACAACCAACTCTTGAAGAGTTACGTAATGGGTCCCATAACACGACCATAACATTGCCAAAATATAAGGACCTTAAAACAGCTTTAGAGGCTGCAAAACAAGATAGTCCAACTCCATATGAAGATGTAAACCAATCAACTAATGATGTATTAGCAATACTAGATCAACTAATTCCTGTAGCAGATCAATTGCAAGCCTATTATGTTGAACGTCGCTTTGAAAAAGATAATTTCAAAGGTAGCGATGAGCTAGCTGCACAATATGTGCCTTTAGCTGAGCAATTCTATGCTACGTACAACGCGTTAGATTTAGCCTTAGATAATCGTAATAATGAGCTCTATACAGAGCGCATGAACGAGTATCAAGGTGAAAAACGTGAAAATGCAGTTAACTTCATTGAGTTAAATCTCATGACTGCCCAAACAATCGACCTTATCGATCCAGATGGAAATACGGATACCCAAAAGGTTGAAGCAAACTTACAACAAATTACACAACGCATTAATAAATTACAACCTGGTACAACATCAGAAACACAAAATGCAGTACGCGAGTACCAAGATTCTGTGAAAGAGTTTGTTGCAGAGGCTCGCAACTATATCATCATCAATTCTTCCTACGGCGAAGCATATACACAACTTTTTATAAAATATAACAAAATGGTTGGTAAAGCAAATGTCGTAAATATGGCAGAACTTGATGCAACAGATCAAAAGAAAAAATAACTAACTACAAAAAGAGGACTAGCCGTGGCTAGTCCTCTTTTGATATGTCTACAACTACTTTAAATTATATTAACAAGTTTCATTACTATAGGTTTATATAATAAAGTTATTTCCGTTTTAAGTCTTTCGTAATGATATAGTATTCAGATGGAGATATCTTAATACCATCGATATTATTATTCCCTACAATATTAATCTTAGGATATCCAAGGAAAAGTGCTACGGAGTCATCAAGCATCAATTGTTGTGCATTAATAACTGCATTACGGCGTAGCACTGGATCATTAGCGCTTTCACCAAGAGCTAACAATTCATCGAAACGTGGATTAGAGAATCCAGATCCGTTTGTATCACTACCTGTCCCCCAGTATTGTTTCAAAAACCATACAGGTTGGCCAGTATTAGCAGTAACTACACTAGAGATGAGCATATCGTAATCTCCAGATTGCGCCAATGTATCGATCACAGCATAGTCTACGATTTTAATTTGTAAATCTACACCAATTTTCTTATAGTCCGCTTGTAATGCCTCTGCATATAATGGCAATTCAGGACGAGATGTATAGGCATAGAAATCAAGCACTAGGTTTTCACCATCTTTATCTACAATCCCATCACCATTTGTATCAATATAACCTTCACGTTTAAGTAATTCTTTAGCACGTTCAACATTATATTTATTAGGATCCCGCAATTGATTAAATCCATAATCAATGGACGGTGGCAATGGAGCCTTACCAGCAATAAAGGTATCCTTCATAAGGTTCTTTGCATAGGACTCACGATCCGCTCCGGCAATGAGGGCCGCTCGAAGATTAGCATTCTTAAGCTTGCCTTTTTGGCTCATCCGAACGAATACATCACGTAAGGATGATTCTTCATAAATAGTAAATTTCTTATCGTTTTGGAAGATACCATATTCGCCAGGTCCAATGCTAACGGCCATATCTACATCACCCGCTTGCAATGCCATAGCTCGTGTATTGGCATCGTTAATAGATGGAATTTCAACCTTAGCAAAGCCTGGCTTGCCATCCCAGTAGTTTTCATTTCTAGCGAGCTCAGCCCGTTCTTTGGTAAAGGATGTCACCACATAAGGACCTGTACCGATAGGACCTTCCTTCGCTATATCACGACCATTTGCCTCAGCCGTTACATCCATAATCAAGAATAATGGATCCCCTAACAAGTTTGGTAAATTATAATAGGGCTTATCAGTCTTAATGGTAAGCTCTTGTCCATTAGCTGTCATTTCTGTGTAGTTAAAGAATGACTTAGCTCGTTTACTCTTCCCGAAGGTTCTTTCCAAGGATGCTTTTACCGCCTCTGCTGTAAGAGGATTACCGTTAGAGAACTTAACCTTATCATTGATGGTGAAAGTCCATGTCATCTTGTCATCACTTTGTTTCCAAGATGTGGCCAACCATGGTGTAGCATTCATGTGGTCATCAAATTTTATGAGCGTTTCACCAACACCATATCGCACAACGGCCCAACTAAAATAATTTTCCGTTGGCTCTAATGTACCAGCAAAGCTAATAGCCCCTACCTTTAATACATCATTAGATGAATCGGATGATTGATTCATACAACCTACAGCACCAAGTACTGTAACACCAAGGGTCATACCAATTAATAAAGCCTTACGCAGTCCTTTCATTCACACCTATCCTTTTCTTATATATCTATATGTATATCACTTCATATGAGCATATTTTAATTATACCCATAGGGGTATAATACTTAGTCAACTATACTATATATCTAGTGTTAACACAATCATTTTTGAGATAATTTTCGATATATTTATGTAGAGGAAAAAATTATCCGCATAATAAATAATAGATAATATAAAAATAGCAGTTAACCAAATGGCTAACTGCTATTTTATATAATCAAAATTTACGCTTTCCCAGCTTCTTCTAAGGTAAGTGGCTTATGATCTTTGCCAATTTCAAAGATAGAGCTCAATAGAACCTTTGTATAAGGATGTTTTGCATCTGCTAAATGGAATGCATCTAGCTCTTCAACGATAGCACCTTTATACATAACCACTACCTTATGACACATAGTACGAATGAACGCAATATCATGAGCGATAAATAGATATGTTAAATTTTTCTTCTTTTGTAAACGCGCTAGTAAATAGGCGATGGAGTCTTGTACAGACACGTCTAGAGCACTTGTTGCCTCATCTAGAACAAGAATTTCTGGTTCAAGTACAATGGCACGAGCAATGGCCACACGTTGACGTTGGCCGCCAGACATTTCATGAGGATAACGATGCATGAACTCGCGAGGTAGGTCTACCATTTCAAGATAGTCACCTGCGATTTGTTCTTCTTTTCCTTTTTCTAGAAGCCCAAAATTGTATAACGGTTCAAGGATAATATCCTTTACCTTCATACGAGGATTGAAGGCCGCAGATGGATCTTGGAATACCATTTGAATTTTCTTGCGGTATTCTTTCGTTTGCTCAGAGTTCATATGTTGAATCTCTACACCATCTACATAAATCTCGCCTTCTGTAATAG
>CABSJA010000089.1 GCA_902477915.1 uncultured Veillonella sp. | reverse complement strand
GTCATAACATTTAATTGTATCTTGAGCCATGTAATAATGACCTCCTAAAACTATTATAATAGTACTATTATATCACTTTTACTTCATAATAAAAGCAAAAACCGATGTAACTCAATATATAGAGCCACACCGGTTCGAATTATATTAGTAACTGCTTATAAAATACATGATATTTCATAGAATTACAAGAGAATAATTATTATTTTTGACCAAATTTAGGACGACGACGTTCAGTGAATGCTCGTACGCCTTCTTTAAAGTCTTCAGAAAGGCCTAAAGAGCATTGATTTTCTACTTCAAACTTCTTGTACTCTTCCCAACCAGATAAGAAGCTATTCCACATCATTTCTTTCATAACGCGGTAAGACTGTGCAGGACCTTTAGCTAATTTTTCAACGAGACGTCTTGTAGCAGTTTCTAAGTCCTCAGGTTCACAAACCTTATACACAAAGCCCCATTCTTTACCTTTTTCTGCAGATACAGCTTCGCCAGTCATAACGATATGCATAGCACGGTTCATCCCAATAGCGCGAGTCAACAAGAACAAACCGCCTGCATCAGGAGCAAGACCTACGTTCACGAACGCTTGAATGAAGCGTACATTATTAGCTGCTACCACAAAGTCCGCTGCCAATGCCATATTAAATGCCGCACCTGCTGCTGCACCTTGAAGGCTCATGATAACAGGTTTAGGTAAGCGTTTCATAGCCATAGAAATTTGAGCTACCAGCTCAACAATTTCAAACAAAGACTCTGTATCGCCATCATTTACAGCGCGTTCCATTTCTGTTAAGTCGCCACCAGCAGAGAATACTTTACCCTCTGCATTGATGAGCAATGCACGAACACTTTCATCGTTGTGTGCTTTATCTAAAACCTCAAGGATCTCCTTGCACATTTCGATGTTAAAACCATTCGCCACTGCAGGACGATTGAATGTCAACGTACCAATGCCGTTATCCACTACGTACTGAATTGTATTATAAATCATATGAGTTCTCCTATATGAAAATCCATTTTCGAAAAAATTCGATGATATATCTCTATTATAGGGGAATTAAATATAGATGTAAACGTAAAAATAATTTTCCACTCTAACGACAATATTATATTAATCATAGTATAAAAAAACACCTGCAGACATTGTCTGCAGGTGTAATAACCTGTTGTCCAAATATTAACGTTTGGAGAATTGGCTTGCTTTGCGGGCTTTTTTAAGACCGTATTTTTTACGTTCTTTCATACGTGGGTCACGAGTCAAGAAGCCAGCTTTTTTCAAAGATTGACGAAGTTCGCCATCTACGTCCAATAACGCACGGGAGATACCGTGACGAATTGCACCAGCTTGACCGGAAGGACCGCCACCAGCTACAGTTGCGATTACATCGTATTGTTCAACTGTGTTAGTCAAGTTCAAAGGTTGTTTTACGATCAATTCCAAAGTTTGGCGACCGAAATATTCATTAAGTTCACGTTTGTTAACAGTGATTTTACCTGTGCCCGGTACCAGACGAACTCTAGCAACGGAAGATTTTCTACGACCAGTGCCGTAATATTGTGCTACTGCCATTATATGTTCCTCCCTCTAGATTATCGTACGGAAATTTCTAATACTTCTGGTTTTTGAGCTGCATGTGGATGCTCAGGACCAGCGTATACGTTTAATTTACGGTATTGTTGTGCACCCAATTTGTTTTTTGGAAGCATACCACGAACTGCCATTTCAACAACACGTTCAGGTTGTTTTTCAAGCATCATGGACAATTTAGTGAAACGGGAACCACCTGGGTAACCAGAGTGACGGAAGTATTCCTTTTGTTCCAATTTTTTACCAGTTACGCGAATTTTTTCTGCGTTTACAACGATCACATGGTCACCAGTGTCTACGTGTGGTGTGAAAGTTGGTTTATTTTTGCCCCGAAGAACTTTTGCAACTTCGGCAGCAAGGCGTCCTAAAGTTTTACCTTCAGCGTCAACAACATACCATTTCCGTTCGATTGTGTTCGGATTGGCCATAAATGTAGTTTTCATGCTGCATATCCTCCTAATAACGTCATAATTCTACCAAAATCAGCTAGTCCTCGCTTCCGGGGCTAATGGAAACACGACTAAAGCTTACTCAAAATAGTATACAGATTTTGGTTGTCTATGTCAATTGTTTTTTGCACTGTCATAGCCCTTTGACAGTAATATTCATAAAGAAAAAACCACCCAATTCTGAGTGGTTTTCCCAAAAGCGCCAAATTATTTGGAGTACAATTCGACGATAAGTGTTTCGTTAACTTCGATAGGAAGTTCTTCACGTTGAGGAAGACGAGTGAATGTAGCTTTGAAGCCTTCCAAGTCTTTTTCAATGTAAGGAAGTTCGAAAGAACGAAGTTCTTGGAAGTTAGTTTTGAACATTTCGTTGTCACGAGATGCTTCGCGCAATTCGATTACATCGCCTGGTTTGCAGGAGAAGGAAGGAATGTCTACACGACGACCATTTACCAAAATATGGCCATGGTTTACCATTTGACGAGCTTGACGAATGGAGTTACCGAAGCCGATGCGATATACAAGGTTATCAAGACGTTGTTCCAAAAGGATCAACATGTTTTGACCTGTAACACCTTGCATTTTTTTCGCTTTATCATAATAGCGTACGAACTGGCGTTCTAGCAAGTTGTAGTAAGCTTTAACTTTTTGTTTTTCTAATAATTGTGTGCCATACTCAGACATTTTTTTCTGACGTTGGTCTTTTTTGACGCGATTCAAGGCTTTTGCGTGACCGAATACGTTCACACCAAAGCGACGACAAAGTTTGAATCGAGCCTCTCTTCTCGTTGCCATGTGATTATCACCTCATAAGATTAATATAAACCTGTACCGACACATAATGGTACCCATGTATAATATCATTTTCATTTACTTATGTCAATTATTGATAATGGTGAAAGTCATTGAAATAAGTGCATAATCGCATTTATTTATCACTATTTTTTACGATAATATCACTCACTATATCGATTGCGCATGCTTCATCATATTTTATAGATTTAGATGAAAAAACAATTATAGTATGCTACAATATTAATAAGAAAGGTAATAGGTATCATTGGAGTTTTATGTCGATATTGGGGGAATACTATGAAAGAGTTACCTACAATGCAAGAGCTACAAAGTTTTATTACCTATAATAAAACAGGAAGCTTTACATTAGCTGCACAATCTATGAATATTACACAATCAGCTTTCAGCGCTCAAATGAAAAAATTAGAGCGTTTAGTTGGTGTGAAATTAATATCCCGCTCCACAAGAGGTAGCCGTTTGACGCCTGAAGGCGAATTATTCCTACCAGAAGCAGAGCAAGTTCTTGACACATTGGAACGCGCTATCCAATCGATTCGTTTAGCCAGCAAGGTAGAGCGTCCAATATTAAATATTGGTGTATTACGTAGTTTAGGTGATATCCGTCTTAATGGCTATGTATCTCACTTCTTCCAAAACCATCCTGAGTTTTCAGTTAGCATTTACGACATGGAAGAAGAAGAATTGATGCTCGACTTACGCGAAAATCGTATTGACATCGCTCTCCTCTACTTACCAAACAACAAAGATATGTCAGCTTATGAATCTACGGCCCTTCGGGAGGACGAATTCGTATACTACGCTCCAAACATTATCGATGGTATGGAAGTTGCTAGTTTAAAGGCAATTCAGCAACAACCGTTGCTTATGTATCCACCTAAGTACTTTATGTATCGCA
>CABSJA010000088.1 GCA_902477915.1 uncultured Veillonella sp. | reverse complement strand
GGATCCATCATTATTAAATGATGTAATCATAGCCGTTAATACTCGACCAAAGGTTTTCATATCTGTCCTCCCCTTGATAGATTAAAATGCTTGTTTTTCTACCAAGTACTCAGCAATTTGCAACGCATTAAGTGCTGCACCTTTACGAATTTGGTCCCCTACAATCCAGAAATTCATACCTTTGTCGTTATATAAGTCTTTACGAATACGGCCGATTTCACAGTCGTTTTGATTAGATGTATATAATGGCATTGGGTAAATTTGTTCTGCAGGATTATCTTTTACTTGTAAACCAGGGAATTTCTCACATGCTGCTTTGAAAGCTTCTACAGAAACTGGTTCTTCTGTTTCTACTAAAACAGATTCAGAGTGGGAACGATACACTGGAACACGTACAGTAGTTGGTACAACTTGAATTGTGTCGTCGTGAAGAATTTTTTGTGTTTCATGAACCATTTTCATTTCTTCTTTTGTATAATCATTGTCCAAGAACACATCAATTTGTGGTAAAAGGTTAAATGCTACAGGATAATGTTTAGGCGCAGAACCTGTTGGCAATAAGTTTGCAGTCATTTCTTCGCCGGCTGTATATTGTTTTACTTGGTTTTCAAGTTCTTCAATACCTTCTTTACCTGCACCAGATACTGCTTGATATGTACTTACTACAATGCGTTTAATTGGAGAAATATCATGAAGTGGTTTCAAACCTAAGCTCATAATAATAGTGGAGCAGTTAGGATTAGCAATGATACCTTTATGTTTTAAAATATCTTCTGGATTTACTTCTGGTACTACAAGAGGTACTTCAGGATCCATACGGAATGCACTAGAGTTATCAATAACGATAGCGCCTCTTTTAGCTGCTTCTGGTGCTAATGTTTTAGAAATAGAACCACCTGCAAATAGAGCGATATCAATATTTTCAAAAGATTCAGGTTTAGCTTCCTCTACTACATATGTTTTACCATTAACGGTAAGTTCAGTACCTGCAGAACGAGCAGATGCTAACAATTTAAGATTTTCATATGGGAAATTACGCTCTTCAATAAGTGTAATAAATTCAGCACCTACTGCACCAGTAGCACCAAGAATTGCAACATTAGGTTTTTTCATTACTATATCTCCTTGCTCTTATATTATAAATAATGCTCTAAGCCGTATGTTAAACCAGTTTTAGTACTAATTTTTTTACATGCTAATACTACGCCTGGCATAAAGGAAAGACGACT
Organism: uncultured Veillonella sp.; assembly: GCA_902477915.1. Classification (GTDB taxonomy): domain Bacteria; phylum Bacillota; class Negativicutes; order Veillonellales; family Veillonellaceae; genus Veillonella. The sequence goes on along the minus strand of CABSJA010000088.1, from coordinate 2,657 downwards.
TAAACTATCGTGACGAATCGTTAAGGTTTCATCATAGCCACCAAATAGTACTTCTTGGTGAGCTACGTAACCAGGTAAGCGAACACTGTGGATGGTTACGTCATCAACCTTAGCGCCACGAGCACCTGGTAAACTTTCACGCGTTAAATCCTCTGCTGCAGTTGCATTCGCAGCTTGTTTAGCTTCGTTAATTAATTTAGCTGTTAAAATAGATGTACCGGATGGAGCATCATATTTATGGTTATGATGTAATTCAATAATTTCTACATTAGGGAAATATGGAGCCAATTCAGCAGAAACCTTCATCATCATAACTGCACCAAGAGAGAAATTAGGTGCTACAAGGCAATTGGCATTATTCTTACGACCAATAGCATCTAATTCGTCGCGTTGTTCCGCTGTTAAACCAGTAGTACCAATAACTACATGAATTCCTGCAGATAACATCTTTTTAGCATTTTCATAGATGACAGCAGGATTTGTAAAATCCACAATCACATCAGGTTTATTTGTATCAAGTACCTCATCGATGGAGGCATTCATTGTAATACCTAATTGTTCGATGCCCGCTACGGTGCCTACATCTTGACCTGCCTTTGTAGGATCGATACCACCTACTAATGTTAATTCAGGATCATTATGTACTGCTTTGACTACTTCGCGGCCCATTTTACCGCCAGCGCCATTTACCATTACTCGAATCATATATACCTCCAAAAAAGCCAGTGGATGCATCCACTGGCCTTATAGTTTATATAGCTTATAACTTTTACTAAAAGCTCAATGATAGCACTCCACCAATTCAAATTGATGACAGTCATCTATCTATTAAATAGACAACCAGAACGATGAGTCGCAATCACCGAACTTCGGCAAGCATCCCTTTTATCATGGATCAATGCATGCCTACTCCTCATGATTACTCTTTATACTCGCACCTCTATCAACATATTCACTTAATACTATTAGTATAAGTAATTATGCGATTTTAGTCAATTAAAATGGTCAATTAGTTCTTTAGCTGCAGCTAATGCAGTGGAAGACATGCCTCGACCAGACATCATAGAAGCAATTTGTGTAACTCGTTCCTCTTCATTAAGTACCGACAATGTTGAAACAGTACGATCATCTTGCTCAATTTTAGCCAAATGGTAATGTTGCTTTGCAATACTTGCTGTTTGAGGTAAATGAGTAATACAGAATACTTGATTAGTCTTAGAAAGATGTAGGATCTTTTCAGCAACCTTTAAAGCTATATCTCCACTGATACCAACATCAATTTCATCAAATACCATTGTTTTGAACGTATCAGTACGGAAGACAGATTTGAAGGCTAGCGCAATACGAGCTAATTCACCACCAGAGGCTACCTTGTGAAGTTGTAATAATTGTTCACCTTTATTGGCAGAGAATAGTAGTTCAATAGATTTTGCTCCTAAAGGAGATAATCCCTCACCATTCTCTATATGGAATTCAATATCCCCTTTAGGCATACCTAAATCTACTAATTCTTGATGTAATGCAGAGGCTATAACTTTTGCATTTTTTAGACGAATGTCACGTAAAGCTATTAAAGCCTCTTCTGCGTCTTTTTGAGCTTTATCTAAACGAGCCTCTAATTCATCTTGAGCAAATACGAGGCCTTCAAGCTCCTCTAAACGAGCTTGAGCCTTTTCTTCGTATGCCAGAATTTCTTCTACAGTTTCACCATATTTTTTCTTTAAGCCGTAAATAGTTGTATCTCTATCTTGGCAATACTTATAGCGTTCTTCGTCATAGCTAATAGTATCTCTATAACGATCTAACGATTGAGCCGCCTCTTCTAGTTGGAAATAAGCAGAATCAACCATTTCAGATACTTCTTTCAATTCACCATCATATTTTACAAGATCATTAACCTCTACCTTAATGGAATTGATTGTGTCTAGTAATGGTTGGCGACCATTATAAAAGGCATCATAACAAGAACCTAATACCTTATCAATATGTTCAAAACTATCGAGTCGTTTTAATTCCTCTGCAATAGAAACATCTTCACCGATAGTAAGACCTGCTTCTTCAATCTCATCGATTTGGTATCGCAGCATATCGAGCTCTCGCGCTCGTTCAGACATATTTTCTTGTAAATGATCTACATCTTGTTTAGCTTGCTTATATATCTTATAAGCATCTAAATAGATCTTGTAAGCCTTCTGTCCCTCTTTATTATAGGTATCCAAATATTCATGATGTGTATCGGCATCTAATAATCGTTGATTACTATATTGACCATGAATATCAGCTAAATGTTGACCAATTTCTTTTAATGCTTTTAATGGTATAGGTTGATCATTAGCTAAGATGGTAGATTTACCATTGCGGTTAAATGACCGGGAGAGAATTAACTCCCCTTCCTCAACCATAATATTTTTAGATTCTAATAGTTCTTGTATACTTTGGTGATCGGCAATATCAAATATTCCATCTATAACAAAACTATCTTTACCATGACGAATGAACTCGCTGCTTGCGCGCTCTCCTAAAAGGATACTAAAGGCATCCATTAATATGGATTTCCCTGCCCCAGTTTCGCCGGTAAAGATAGTTATGCCATCATTAAATGAAATATTCATTTGCTCAATCAACGCAAAGTTGCGAATGCTCATTTGCGTTAACAT
>CABSJA010000087.1 GCA_902477915.1 uncultured Veillonella sp. | reverse complement strand
GCACGCTGTGGCGTATTTGCTAAAACAGACGTACAAGCTTTGTTAAACCAAGGCGCATCTCATGAAAATATTGCAAAATCCGTATTCCAAGCGATTGTAAACCAAACAATTGCGGGCCTTGCATGCGGTCATAAAATCGAAGGTAATGTAGCGTTCCTTGGGGGGCCGTTAACATTCCTGTCCGAACTTCGTCAATGTTTCTGCGATACCTTAGAACTAGATGAAGCGCATCGCATTATCCCTGAAAATGGTGAATTATTCATCGCTTTAGGGGCGGCTTTGATGAAAGAAGACTGTCGTGAGATTACGGTTGGTCAATTAACAAAGGAAATTGGTGCTCTCATCGGTATTCCTATGGAGGCTACAGATCGTGTAGAACCTCTATTTAAAAATGAACAAGAATTAGAAGAATTTCGCGCTCGTCACGCTAAGGCAGTAACGCCAAAAGCGAATATTGAAGATGCGCAAGGTCCTTGTTACCTTGGTATTGATGCTGGTTCTACCACTCTTAAGGTAGTTCTCATCAATAGCAATAAGGAAATCATATTCTCTCACTATGGTCCTAACCATGGTAAACCATTAGAAAAATCTCGTGAAATGATCGAGAAGATTTATGAACTGTTACCAAAAGGCGCGTATATTGCGCATTCTGGTGTAACTGGTTACGGCGAGGCATTCCTTAAACGCGCCCTTGGCATCGATATTGGTGAAGTAGAAACAATGGCTCACTATCGTGCAGCTCGTTACTTCTGCCCTGATGTATCCTTTATCTTGGACATCGGCGGTCAAGATATGAAATGCTGTAAGGTTCGCGATGGCTATATCGAAGATATCGTATTGAACGAAGCGTGCTCCTCTGGTTGCGGCTCCTTCATCGATACATTCGCATCCGGTCTACGCATTCCAATCGATCAATTCGCGAAGGAAGGTTTGTTGGCATCCTTGCCAATCGACTTGGGTTCTCGTTGTACTGTATTTATGAACTCTAAGGTTAAGCAGGCTCAAAAAGAAGGTGCTACGGTACAAGATATCGCGGCAGGTCTTGCTTACTCTGTTATTAAAAATGCCCTTTATAAGGTTCTTAAGGTAAAAGATCCTAAAGAATTGGGTGATCATATCGTTGTACAAGGCGGTACATTCTACAATGAATCCGTATTGCGTGCCTTCGAGAAATTGATGGGCGTAGAAGTAATTCGTCCTGACGTATCTGGCTTGATGGGTGCTTATGGTATGGCCCTTCTTGCAGCTGAAACAGCAGAAGAGTTACAAAAGGAAAAAAGTACCTTGCTCGATAGCAATGGCCTTAACTCCTTACAAGTATCTACGACAATGCGCAATTGTGGCCTTTGCTCTAACAATTGTATGCTTACCATCAACGCTTTCTCCGATGGTCGTACCTACGTAACGGGTAACCGTTGTGACCGCGGTGCGGGCGGTATGATTCAAGAAGAACGCAAAGCAGTTCCTAACTTAGTAGACGTTAAATTGCGTCGTTACTTCGACTATTATTTGAAGAAAAATATTCCAGAGTTCGAAGGTAAAATGCGCGTAGGTATTCCTCGTGTCCTCAACATGTATGAGGATTTCCCATTCTGGTTTACATTCTTTAATACACTTGGCTATGAAGTCATTCTTTCCGATTACACTACAAAGGAACAATACAACAAGGCTATTGATACGATTCCATCCGATACAGCTTGCTACCCAGCAAAAGCGGTACATGGTCATATTCGTGATCTTGCGAATGCACAAGTAGACTTTGTTTGGTACCCTTGTATTCAACATGGCCCTAAGGAATTTAGCCGCGACAATAATTACCATTGTCCAATGGTTATTTCCTATCCAGAACTTATCAAAAACAACATGCAGGAGGTTCTGGGGGATACTCCATTCCACGCACCATTCTTGCCATTGGCTGATAAGAAATCTCTTGTTCCTGCTCTTGTGAAAGCATTGGACTTCTTGAATCTCAAAAAGAAAGATATTGCTAACGCTGTTGAAAAAGCGTGGGAAGAACAAGAAAATTGTAAGGCTTCTTACCGTGAAACGACAAAGAAAACAGTATCTCGCCTCGTAGCAGAACAAATTCCTACTATCGTATTGGCTGGCCGTCCATATCATTTGGACTCTGGTATTAATCACGGTATCCCAGAGCTTATTACATCCCTTGGTATGGCTGTTCTTACAGAAGATGGCGTTGCGCCACTGGGGAATGAAATCAAGCATCTACGTGTTGTAGACCAATGGTCTTACCATAGCCGTTTATACCGCGCTGCTGAATTCGTAAGTAGAACAGAAGGCTTCCAAATTGTTGAGCTTAACTCCTTTGGTTGCGGTCTCGATTCTATTGTAGCGGATCAGGTAAAAGATATACTTTCAGCAAACCATAAGATTCATACCTTACTCAAAATTGACGAAGGTACAAACCTTGGGGCTGTAACGATCCGTTTGCGTTCCTTGCAATCTGTAATGGAACGTAGCTTGCGTCGTCATCATAACCCAGAAGCCCCAGAAGTGGTGGAAGAGCAATTACCAACGTACGATTATAATCGCGTGGTGTTCACAGAGGAAATGCGTAAGACCTATAAAATCTTGGTGCCACAAATGTCACCATTGCATTTTAGTCTCTTAGATCCAGTCCTCAAAAATGAAGGCTATAACTTTGAAATGTTGCCAGCGCCAACGCGTGACGATATTGAAGTGGGCTTGAAATATATCAATAATGATGCATGTTATCCAGCGATTATCGTTGTTGGTCAGCTCATGTCTGCACTATTATCTGGTAAATACGATATCGATAAAACAGCTGTTATCATCTCTCAAACAGGTGGTGGTTGCCGTGCTACAAACTATATTGGTTATTTGCGTAAAGCATTGATTGACGCTGGTATGAAACAAGTGCCAATCCTATCTCTTAATGCAAGCGATATGGAACGTCAACCAGGCTTCAAATTGACAAAAGGTTTCTTGCATCGCATGATTCAAGCCGTTGTTTACGGTGATGCCCTCATGCAATGCGTATTGGCTACACGTCCTTACGAAACTAATCCGGGCTCTACAGATGCTTTATGTGATTACTGGATTAAAAAATTACGTGAAAACATTACATCTGCCAGCCTTCGTCAGTATAATAAGTACATCAAAGAAATCATTCATGACTTTGATAACTTACCGGTTAATAAAGATGTACAAAAACCTCGCGTTGGCGTCGTAGGGGAAATTTACGTTAAGTTCCATCCGAGCGCTAACAACCATATCAATGAACTCATTGAAAAAGAAGGTGGCGAAGTTGTTACATCTGGCCTATTAGACTTCTTCTTGTACTGCGCAATGGATAGCACATACCGTGCTAAACACCTTGATGGTACATGGCTATCTGGCTTCTTTGGTACATTGGCTCGTGAAGCCCTTGAACTCTACCGCTTGCCATACGCTAAAGCCGTAGCAGCGTCTAAACACTTTGACCCTCTACAACGTATGACAGAAGTAGCAAAAGAAGCAGCTCAATTCATTGGACTTGGTAACCAATGTGGTGAAGGCTGGTTCCTCACAGGCGATATGATCGACCTCATCGAAAAAGGGGCAAAACAAATCGTATGCTTGCAACCATTCGGTTGCTTACCAAACCACGTAACAGGTAAAGGCATGGTAAAAACACTATCCGCTGCCTACCCAGACGTGCGCATTGCTGCCATCGACTACGATCCAGGCTCCAGTGCAGTAAACCAAGCAAACCGTTTGAAACTATTACTATCGACCATGTTTGAATAAAGGAGTGCTCCGTTATATTTTCAACGGGGCCATGTTAGATGTATTGCTAATTTTAGCCCCAATAATAGTTGTGTAACTCGATGGAGCTATTGTAAATAAGCGATAAGGTGCTTTCATTTTATAATGGGGCCCG
>CABSJA010000086.1 GCA_902477915.1 uncultured Veillonella sp. | reverse complement strand
GCGTGGGTTAAGAAGATGGTACCCCCATCAGTAAGTTCTACAGATTTAGCATTACGCATGAAGAGAACAACACCAAGTTCGTCTTCTAAAGCTTTAATAGTACGGCTGATAGCGGATTGGGAGATGTGCAAATTCCGCGCAGCTTTACTAAAGCTTTTTTGATCAGCTACTTCAACGAAGTATTTCAAATGATGAAAATCCATAATTAACCCCCTAAAAATAAAATCTGGTTATGGGAAGTGACCTATACTAAATGAGAATAGTTATTACTATAACGCAATTAGCTATTACTTTATGTAAAGCATGGATAGCAATATTGGCAAAGCGACAGTCACTGTATGTGTTGCGTTGATAGGGCCCAGCACGTTATAATGTGCATATAGGGCTATATCAAGTTATGATATTAGGAATTATGGTTGTGCCCAATACAAAAGTATGTTCACACATAATGCCATATTATATATAACATATATATTATTGCATTATTTTTTCATGTGCGCAAGTTTGTAATGGTTGTTATTCCTAAACATAATGATAGATTAAGCAAGTGTTCTATTTTTGCTAAATGCTTAAGGAGGCAATAATCACATGAGTCGTAAATTTAAAACTATGGACGGCAACCAAGCGGCTGCTCACGTTTCTTATGGTTTTACAGAAGTTGCTGCGATTTACCCAATCACTCCATCTTCCCCAATGCCAGAACACATTGACGAATGGGCTGCGTCTGGTCGTAAAAACATCTTCGGCAACACTGTTCAAGTTGTAGAAATGCAATCTGAAGCAGGTGCTGCTGCCGCAACTCACGGTTCTTTACAAGCTGGTGCATTAACAACAACTTTCACATCTTCCCAAGGTTTGTTATTGATGCTTCCTAACTTATACAAAGTAGCAGGCGAATTACTTCCAGGTGTATTCCAAGTAGCTGCTCGTGCATTGGCTGCACACGCTTTGGCTATCTTCGGTGACCATCAAGACGTAATGGCTGCTCGTGCAGCTGGCTGCGCTATGCTTGCTGAATCCTCCGTACAAGAAGTAATGGACTTGTCCGCTGTAGCTCACTTGACAGCTATTAAAACTCGTGTACCATTCATCAACTTCTTCGACGGTTTCCGTACATCCCATGAAATTCAAAAAATTGAAATCTGGGACTATGAAGATTTGAAACCATTAGTAGACATGGACGCTGTTAAAGCTTTCCGTAAAAATGCTTTGAACCCAGATGCTCCTGTAACTCGTGGTACTGCAGAAAACCCTGACGTTTACTTCCAACATCGCGAAGCATCCAACAAATTCTACTTGAACGTTCCTGACGTTGTAGAACATTACATGAACGAAGTTAACAAATTGGCTGGTACTAACTACCAATTGTTCAACTACCATGGTGCTCCTGATGCAACTGACGTAATCGTAACTATGGGTTCCTCCGCTCAAGTAGTTCAATCCACTGTTGACTACTTAAACAAATTGGGCCGTAAAGTTGGTTTCATCAACGTTCACTTGTTCCGTCCATTCGCAACAGATCGTTTGTTGAAAGCTCTTCCTCAAACAGTAGAACGCATTGCGGTTCTTGACCGTACTAAAGAACCAGGCGCTTTGGCTGAACCATTGTTCTTGGACGTACAAGCTGCTGTAATCGACGGTGGCCGTAACGTAAAAGTTATCGCTGGTCGTTATGGTTTGAGCTCCAAAGACGTTATCCCTGCAGACATCGTAGCTGTATTCGATAACTTGGCTGCTGAAAACGGCAAGAAATTCTTCACATTGGGTATCAATGATGATGTTACATTCTTGTCCTTGGATCGTGCTGAAGGCGTAGAAGTTGAAACTCCTGGTTTGACTGAATGTAAATTCTGGGGCTTCGGTTCTGACGGTACTGTAGGTGCGAATAAATCCGCTATCAAAATCATCGGTGACCACACTGACATGTATGCTCAAGCATACTTCGATTACGACTCCAAAAAATCTGGTGGCGTAACAATGTCTCACCTTCGTTTTGGTAAAAACCCAATCAACTTGCCATACTTGGTAACTGAACCTCAATTCGTAGCATGTCACCGTCAATCTTACGTACATGAATACGACTTGATCCGCGGTATCAAAAAAGGCGGTACATTCTTGTTGAACTGTACTTGGTCTCCTGAAGAATTGAACGAACATTTACCTGCTAAATTACGTCGTCAAATCGCAGAAAAAGAATTGAACTTCTACATCATCAATGCTGCGAAAATCGCTTCCGAAATCGGTTTGGGCGGTCGTATCAACATGGTAACTCAAGCTGCATTCTTCAAATTGACTGAAATCATCCCTGTAGATGACGCTGTTAAATACCTTAAAGAATCCGTAGTAACTTCTTACGGTAAAAAAGGTCAAAATATCGTTGACATGAACAACGCTGCTATCGATCAAGGTGTTAACGCTTTGGTAAAAGTAGATGTTCCTGCTGACTGGAAAAACGCTGTTGATGAAGGCGGCCACGCAGTTAAACCTGGTTGCGAATCTTGCCCATCCTTCGTTCAAAACATTGCACAACCAATCAATGCACAAGCTGGTTATGATCTTCCTGTATCCACATTCGCTGGTTACGAAGATGGTACATTACCTGCTGGTACTGCTAAATTCGAAAAACGCGGTCCTGCATTGTTCGTTCCAAAATGGTTACCAGAAAACTGTATCCAATGTAACCAATGTTCCTTCGTATGTCCACATGCTACAATTCGTCCAATCTTGGCAACTGAAGCAGAAGTGGCTGCAGCTCCAGAACATTTCGATACAATCCCTGCATTGGGCGCTAAAGACCTTCAATTCCGTATCGCAGTATCCCCATTAGATTGCTTGGGTTGCGGTAACTGTGTTGATATCTGTCCAGCTCCTAAAGGCAAAGCTATCGTAATGACTTCCATCGATTCCGAAATCGAACAAGCTGAAGCATGGAACTACGGTGTTAACCTTCCTGTAAAAGAAAACCCTATGAAGAAGGAAACTGTTAAAGGTTCCCAATTCGAACAACCATTGTTCGAGTTCTCCGGTGCTTGCGCAGGTTGTGGTGAAACTCCTTACGCTAAATTGTTAACTCAATTGTTCGGCGACCGCATGATGATTGCCAATGCAACTGGTTGTTCCTCCATCTGGGGTGCTTCCATGCCTGCATCTCCATACACAACTAACCAACAAGGTCAAGGTCCTTCTTGGGCAAACTCCTTGTTCGAAGATAATGCTGAGTATGGTTATGGTATGTACATCGGCGTTAAGAAAATTCGTCAACAATTAGTAGAATTAGCTGCTAAAGCTGTAGAAACTGCTACAGGCGAATTGAAAGAAGCTTTGGAACAATGGATTGAATTTGCTAACCTTGGTGCAGCAACTCGTCAACGTTCCGAACGTTTAGTAGCAGCTATCGAAGCTGAAGGTGCTACAACTCCAGAATTGAAAGAAATTCTTGAGAAAAAACAATTCTTGATCAAACGTTCCCACTGGATCTTCGGTGGTGACGGCTGGGCATACGATATCGGCTTCGGCGGTGTTGACCATGTATTAGCTTCTGGCGAAGACATCAACATCTTCGTATTCGATACTGAAGTATACTCCAACACTGGTGGTCAAGCTTCCAAATCCACTAATATCGCAGCAGTTGCTCAATTCGCAGCTTCTGGTAAACGTACTAAGAAAAAAGACCTTGGCATGATGGCTATGTCTTATGGTTATGTATACGTAGCACAAGTAGCTATGGGTGCAGATAAAAACCAATTGATGAAAGCTGTTGCAGAAGCTGAAGCATATCCAGGTCCTTCCTTGATCATCGCTTACAGCCCATGTATCAACCATGGTATCAAAGCTGGTATGGGTAAAGCTCAAGAAGAACAACGTAAAGCAGTTGCAGCTGGTTACTGGGATCTTTACAGATACAACCCTCAACTTAAAGAAGAAGGTAAAAATCCATTCTCCTTGGATTCCAAAGAACCAACTGAAA
>CABSJA010000085.1 GCA_902477915.1 uncultured Veillonella sp. | reverse complement strand
TGACTCTAAAAAGCTAACCGAAGAAAAGCGTGAAGCCCTCTACGATATCATCATGAAAGAAGCCGTAGCAGTTAGCTGTATTTCTTATGGCCCAGAAAAGATTGATGAGCTCAATATCTACGAAGCAACGCGACAAGCGATGTATGAAGCAATTCGCACACTTAGCGTACCTGCGGAAGCAGTAGTAGCAGATGCTATGAAATTACCTGATTTAACGATTCCTGTGGAATCCATTATTAAAGGGGATAGTAAAAGCGCTAATATTGCTGCTGCATCAATCATTGCAAAGGTTACGCGAGATCGATATATGAAGAGCCTTGATGACGAATACCCTGGTTATGGATTTGGTATTCATAAAGGCTATTATACGGAGTTACATAAAGAAGCTGTTGAACAACAAGGTGTAACACCACTACATCGCAAGAGCTTTGAACCTATCAAATCTATCGTACGTTGGGTTAAACCTGAGTGATTATAGTAACGTAGATTTATTATACAAATTGTATATAGTTTATAACTGTAAAGAGGTTCCTATTGGTCACCGATGTGACTATTAGGAACCTCTTTTCTATTTACTTTTACAGTCGCCATATTCTACGCTACAAGTAAGTGTTACCTGTTGAAAGTTTAGATGTAGATTGAGTGATAACTATTCTATAAATTATTGTAGTTACTACAGGTAAATAGGAGGTATATATGAAAACGATTAGTACAGGTAAAGCATTCAATGAACTCGATTCCAAGGGACTTGGAAAATGGGGTGAACGGGTGGCCATTAAATATATAGAAAAAATAGGCCTTACGGTAGTAGATACAAATTATCGAACTAGATTAGGTGAAATTGATATCATTGCTAAACGTGATTTAGTGTATCACTTTATTGAAATTAAAGCCCGTCGAGGAATGCAGCATGGATTGGCTCGAGAGGCGGTAACTAAGAAGAAACAGAAGCATATTAAACGGGCAGCCATGTTATTTTTGTATGATCTACATCAGAAAAGACGGCGCTGGAAAGAGTTATCTTTTGATGTAATCGAAGTGTACTTGCATGAAGACTTTCAAAGTTCTATTCATTACTTGCCGCAGTGCTTTTAGAGAGGTTACCTATGTATGCAAAACTTTATGGCGCCACCTTACATGGTATAGACGGATGCATTATTACGGTTGAAGTTGATATATCTCAAGGCTTACCTGTCTTTGATATGGTAGGACTGCCTAATCAGTCCGTAAAGGAAGCTCGGGAACGTGTGAGGGCTGCTATTAAAAATAGTGGTTACGAATTTCCTATGAGACGTATTGTAGTAAATCTAGCACCTGCTACGATTCGTAAAAGTAGTGCAGGACTCGATTTAGCTATTGCGTTGGGGGTTCTCATTGCATCGGGACAGATAAAAGGGCGTAAAGCTAGTATTTCAGGTTTATTAAAAAACAGTTTGTTTATGGGGGAGCTAGCTTTGGATGGCTCACTATTACCAACCTTTGGCACCTTGGCTATGTCCCTTGCAGGTTTAGATTCTAATTATTCCACTATATATACAAGTGTTGAAAATAGTCATAATTTAATAGCCATACCAAAGCTTACCATTTATGGGGAATCTTCATTACTACATATTATTTCTATTTTAGAGAAACTAGCTAAATCAAAGAACGCTAAAGGAAATAAAGGGACTAATAACAAATCTACAGGTTCAGGAAAGCAAAACTATAATGAATCAGTGGAATTGTTAGAGTCATATGATCTTGTAGATTATATTGATGAAAATAATTGTGTAGATACAGAATCTAATCAAACATATACAGTAGATTTTAGTGATGTACAGGGGCAAGAGCTTGGAAAACGGGCTATGCTTATCAGTGCTGCAGGTCATCATCATTGTATTATGATAGGTCCACCAGGTGGTGGTAAAACGATGATGGCTGAGAGATTGCCGACCATATTACCACCTATGACATGGAATGAAATCATTGAAGTGAGTCGTATACAAGATGTAATAGGATTATTAGGTGACACGGGATTGGTTACAACTCGTCCTTTTAGACATCCCCATCATACTGCAACTTTAGCGAGTATGGTAGGCGGCAGTATTCAAGGTCGACCTGGTGAGGTAACCCTTGCTCACGGAGGTGTTCTATTTATGGATGAGGCACCTGAATTTCAACGTCAAGTTATCGATGCGCTTAGGCAACCTTTAGAATCACGTACAATTACCATCAATCGCTCTCAAGGTAATTACATATATCCTGCTGATTTTATTTGTATATTGGCGGCTAATCCATGCCCTTGTGGCTATTATCATGATCCGTATAAAGAGTGTGTATGTACGGATACAATGGTTAAAAATTATCAGCAACGCTTATCTGGGCCTATTATGGATCGCATCGATTTACACATACCTGTTGAAAGGCCTACCTTAGAACAATTATTAGATACTTCGTCGTCAACGATGACTAGTGAAAGTATGAGAGAACAAGTTCTTATAGCGACCTCCATGCAACAGAAACGGTATGAAGGCCTAGATTTTAGCTCTAATGGAGCCGTACCTCACAAGGCTATAGGTGAGCTTTGCCATATTACCGATAAGGCTTGGAGTGTACTAGGTAATATATTTGATCACTTTCATTTAAGTGGACGTGCTTTTGATCGCATATTAAAGGTCGGTCGTACCATAGCAGATCTTGAGGGAAACCCACAAGTGGAACCACATCATATTTCTGAAGCTATGCTATTTAGAACAGGTAAATAGGTGATATTATGACAAGATATGACGACAACATTTATATTGCAGGCCTCCAAAGTTTATATAATGTGGGCGCAACACATGTACGGAGTTTTATTGATGATTTTGGAGGACCCTATGAAGCTTGGCAAGCTGTTAAGAAGGTTGAAAATTTGAAATCTTATTATCATATTTCCGTAGGAGATAAACGTGCTATTGCAACATCGGCTAGGGATGAGAAACTAGATTATATAATTCAGAAATTAGACGAATATCAGATGGATGTTACTACCTTTCTAGATAAAGATTTCCCATCTATGTTAAACCAGATCTATAATCCACCAGCTATATTATTTATGCGAGGCAATCGAGCTTTATTAGATAAAAGACTGAACCGTATTGCTATTGTAGGGGCTCGACGGTGTTCATTATATGGGCGGAATGTGGCGAGAATGTTAGGGAAAGAATTGGGGAAATACAGTACTATAATCGTGAGTGGCGGTGCTCGTGGTATCGATTCGCATGGCCATGAAGGACTACTAGCAAGTCAGGGGTACGGCATTGTCGTGATGGGATGTGGTTTAGATATTGTATATCCTAGAGAAAATTCAAAATTATTTGACAGAATATTGGCTAATAATGGATTACTCCTATCCGAATATCCTCCAGGCACGCCGCCATCAGCAAAGCATTTTCCTGCACGCAACCGTATTATTAGTGGTCTTAGTCGAGGTGTAATCGTAGTAGAGGCTAAGGCTAGTAGTGGGTCTTTAATTACTGCAGATATGGCTGTTAGTGAAGGGCGTGATGTATTTGTAGTACCTTGTAATCTATTAGATCATACGGCGGATGGTAATAAGTTTCTTATGCGCAATGGTGCTTATGTATTAACTGGATATGAGGATATTGTGGAACAATATCATCTAACATTGCGGGATTTTTTCGCCACAGAAGAGAAACTTTCACCGGCAAACAAGAAACTTTCAGCGTCAAAGAAAGAGGAACATAGTCATGTAAAAGAGGGTGATTTATCGAGTAATACATGTAAGGGTGTTGATAGTCATGGGCCGTCTATGTTAAGCTTTAGTTTGGATAAGAGTTTAATCTTGAGTGAAATACCTCATGATCGTTGTATTACTGTTAGTGATATTTTGAAAGTAACTCACATTCCATTGCAACAATTGCAGCCCTTATTACTAGAGTTAGAGCTAGAAGGGGCTATAGAGCATCAACCGCCGAGAGGCTATATTAATATGACTAGGAGTGATATACTTGTCCATTAAACGA
>CABSJA010000084.1 GCA_902477915.1 uncultured Veillonella sp. | reverse complement strand
TTAGCACCTTTGTGGCCACGAGCTTTATGAGCTTTAGCCTTTGTAGATTGATAGGAACTTGTAATCTTAGTTTTGCCAGAAGATTTTGCACGTTTTGGCGCAGTACTTGCATTACCTTTAGTCTTAATTTGTCCATCTTTAGTGTATTTGGTAAGCGTTGCCTGGATGGCGCGCTCAATACGTCGTAGCCAAGATTCATCCTGTGGTGTGGCAAATGTAACAGCTACACCGGAATTACCTGCACGACCAGTACGGCCAATACGATGGATATAGTAATCTACGTCACGTGGTACGTCGTAGTTATAAACATGTGTAATGCCTTCAATATCGATACCGCGAGCTGCAATATCTGTGGCTACTAAGATTTGTGTCTTAGCTTTTGCAAAATCGCGTAATATTTGAGTGCGGCGACCTTGTGTTAAATCGCCATGCATTTCAGCAATATTTAGGCCTGCAGCAGTTAACTCATAGGATAAGCGAACTGCACCTTCACGTTTATTACAGAAAACAATGGCCAAGAATGGATTGTCTTCTTCAATCATTTTGATGAGGCGTTCTGTTTTTTCCTCTGGATTCATCATGTATACACGTTGATCAATAGATTCTAATGTAACATGCTTACCTTCTGCTGTTACAGAGGCTGGTTTTGACATATAAGCTTTTGCAAGGTTTCTAATCTTATCTGGGATTGTTGCAGAGAATAGTAAAAGTTGTCTATTAGCATCTGTTTGGCTGATGAGATTTTCAATATCCGGTAAGAACCCCATGTGGAGCATTTGATCGGCTTCATCGAGTACGACACGACGAATACAATCTAGGTGAAGTGAACCACGCTTAGCATGATCTAATAGACGGCCAGGCGTACCTAAGATAACTTGAGGGCGACGTCCTAATTGTTGTAGCTGTGCTTCAATCGTTTTGCCACCGATAAGAGGGAGGATGTCCACATTTAAAATGGTACCTATTTCTTTTGCTTCGTCAGAAATTTGTTTTACTAGTTCTCGCGTAGGTGCAATGATAAGTACTTGTTCTTGATGCACATCTGTGTGAACCCGTTGAAGAATAGGTAATAAGAAGGCTAATGTTTTGCCTGTACCTGTTTGAGCTTTTGCTATGACATCATTCCCTTTGAAAACTATAGGAATGGCTTGTTCTTGAATTGGAGTGGGCTCCTTGATACCTTGTTTTTGAAGGGCTTGAATGAGTTCATCACAAACGCCTAAAGATTTAAAAGATTTCATGGATCGTCCTTTCTATAATACATATTATATTAATTATACCTTATGCATATAGTAGGGGCAAATAAAATGAATTGTTATTTATATTGATTATTATTAGATGGGAAATTAAGTTGCCATAAAGAATGTGTATGTTGGTATATTTAAATGATAATATATTGAAAAATAATAAAATGCATGTATGTTTATGAGAATAAAAAACATTAAAGTATTCATATTTGAATAAAAATTTAATATTTAATTGAGAATGATTAAATTATTAATAATGATAATCTTAGTAGTACTTCTTATTTGGTGGGGACAATTATGATTTGTATTGGTTCATAAAAAACTATACCCTACAGGGGTTATTTTGATTAATGATAAAATAATTCTCATATTTAATATGAGAAAAAAATATATATATGATCTATAAAATCACCATAAAAATGATAATAATTGTTGAAATTCCCGATTAGTTTGATATAATGATTTAAGATATTAATACGCATTATTATTTGGTGTGTTTAATATGAGGTTGTTAGGTACAATAATTAGGAGGTGTCGTATGGCTATCAAAAAGTTAAAAGACATGAAACCAGGTGAGTCTGGTCTTATTGTTACACTACATGGCAGTGGCAACGTTAAGCATCGTCTAATTGACATGGGTCTTGTACATGGTACAAAAATCCATGTTATGAAGTTTGCCCCTTTGGGGGATCCGGTGGAAATCAAAGTAAAAAACTTTGAATTAGCACTTCGTACAAGCGAAGCTGGCATGATTGATGTAGATGTTCAATAGGAGGTTCACATGGCAGAAAATGGGCAAATTCGCATTGCCTTAGCAGGTAACCCTAACTGTGGTAAAACTACAATGTTTAACAATATCACAGGGGCGAAGCAACACGTTGGTAACTATGCCGGCGTTACAGTAGAAAAAAAGGAAGGCCATACGAATTTTGATGGCCATGAGTTATTGTTTATTGACTTACCAGGTACATATAGCTTAACTGCACGTTCCTTGGATGAGTTAGTAGCGCGTAATGTTATCGTAAATGATAACCCAGATGTTATTGTTAATGTTCTTGATGCATCTAACTTGGAACGTAACTTATATTTAGCTGCACAATTATTGGAACTTGAAAAGCCAATGGTTATTGCTCTAAACATGGCTGACGTTGCTGAAGAAATGGGCATCAAATACGACCTAAAAAAAATGGCAGAAATGACAGGGGCTACAATTGTTAGCACAGTAGGTCGTACAAACATTGGTACAAAAGACTTGTTAGAAGCAACAATTAGTGTAGCTGCTTCTCAAAAAGCTCCTGGTGTAACAATTAACTATGGTGATTTGTTAGAAGGTAAAATTAGTGAGCTTGTAGAATTGCTAAAACAAGCGGGCACTGTTACATATCCACTTCGTTGGATTGCTGTTAAGTTGTTAGAAAAAGATGCTGACGTTATTGGCAAAGTTATGCGCTTTGATAATACGGAAGCTGTTATTCAAAAGGCTGAAGCTATTCGTGAAGAAATTAAGGATCAAGTTGATCTTGATATTGTCTTCCAAGAATATCGTCACCGCTTTGCAGTAGAAGTATATAATACATGTTTAACACAAGCACCAACTCAATTGGAAACACGCTCTGACCGTTATGACAAAATCTTAACGCATCGAATTTGGGGCTTACCAATCTTCATGGTTGTTATGTACTTATTGTTTGCGTTCGTTAACTTCGTTGGTGGTATTCCTCAAGGTTGGATCGAGGATGGTTTCGCTGCATTACAAGCTTATGCGGTTCAGACTATTCCAGAGGGCCAATTACAGTCACTCGTATCTGATGGTATTATTGCCGGCGTAGGTGCGGTACTTTCATTCTTACCATTAATTTTATTACTCTTCCTTGGCATTTCTTTCTTGGAAGATACTGGTTACATGGCTCGTGCAGCCTTCGTTATTGACCGTGTAATGCGCGCTTGTGGTTTGCATGGTAAATCCTTTATTCCGTTGCTTTTAGGTTTCGGTTGTTCCGTACCATCTGTAATGGGCGCTCGTATCCTTGATAACTATAAGGATCGAATGGTTACAATCTTGATTACACCATTCATGAGCTGTTCTGCTCGTTTACCGGTATATATCTTATTTGCAAATGCATTTTTCCCAAATGGTTGGGATAGTACTTTAGTTGTATTCTCTGTATACTTCTTGGGTATCATCTTCGGTATTATCTTTGCAAAAATCTTCCGTAAGTTCTTATTTGCTGGTGAAGCTGAACCATTTGTAATGGAATTACCTCCATATCATTTGCCTACATTGAAAGCTACATGGATGCACATGTACGAACGTGCTAAATTGTACATCATTAAAGCTGGTACTTTCATTATGGCTGCTTCCATCTTGATTTGGTTCATCACTGCGTACCCAATGGATGTTGAATACTCCAAAGATTATGATGCAGTGAAAGAACAAGTTGCTCAAGAGTATGAAGTAAAAGATGCTGCTACATTAGCTCAATTTGGTATTACTACAGATGATCAAAAAGAGGCAGTTGATAAAATTGTAGAAGATATGAAATCTACTGTACAAGATGCTACTGATGCTGCTAAGCAAGCAGGAGAAGATGAACCTGAAGTAGCAGTAGAGGATGATTCTGAAGCACCTGAATTATTCAATGATATTAAAGATGAAAATAAAGACTTGTTCCCAGCAGCATGGGCAATGTATAAAAACAGTGCTAACTTAGATGCTGAAAATGACAAACTTGATAAAGAACAAGCTGCTGAAAAAATTGAACAATCCTATGCAGCATCCTTTGGTAAAGCTATCAACCCAGT
>CABSJA010000083.1 GCA_902477915.1 uncultured Veillonella sp. | reverse complement strand
TATGTCCATCTTTATCTGCTACAAAGTATAAATAATCTGTATCTTCAGAATGCAATACTGCATCTAATGCCTTTTTACCAGGGTTAGCAATTGGTCCTGGTGGCAAACCTTTAGACACATATGTATTGTACGGACTTTGCAATTGTGTATCACCAATTGTTACATCTTCCTTAGCATAACCTAGTACGTAGGAAATAGTCGCATCAGATTGCAATGGAATACCGTGTGCTAAACGCTTTTTAAATACCCCTGCAATTGTTGGGCGATCTGCATCAAACAAAGATTCACGTTCCACAATAGATGCTAAGGTTACAAAGTCATGAATACTCATATGTTGAGCTTGAATTTGTTTCTTCACAGCTGGTGTGAGGTAACGATTCATTTCGTCAGCCATCATTTGAATGACCTCTCGTGGCGTTGCACCTACTGGAATTTCATAAGTACTTGGGAATAAGAAGCCTTCCACAGGATATGTAGCTGGTCTTGTGCCCTTCATGTATGGGTATGGTACAAAGGTTTTAGCTTCCGCTAAGAAGTCCTTTGCTTTCATGATTTGATTTTTTTCTAGAACAATAGCAATATCCCCAACGGTATATCCTTCAGGAATGGTAACACGAATAGATTCTACATGACCTTCTTGTAATAAAGAAATGAGTTCGCGCACAGTTACCTTATTAGGAATTTGGTAGTGACCAGTTTGAAGTTTATCATTGGTACCGCTCAAATATAACCAAAGCTTAAAGCCTTGCGTAGAACGAATGAGACCTCGTTCATAGAGCATGTCTGCAATTTCAGTGCCAGTCTGCCCCTTTTCAATGACAAGTACCTGACTACCATCATCTTGAGCAAAGGTATTTGGCACTAAATAGATTGCACCAAGACCACCTGCGATGATTAATACGCCTACAATAATAAGGATTAAGATATATCTTAAGGCTTTTCTCACGATGTTGAGTTCCTTTCTGTAACATAACAGTATTTATCACTTTATTATACCATAAAGTCTATATTTCCCCTACATTTAAGGACATTATCTTATTATCGTCCCCCAATTATGTTATATATCAATTATAGCCATCTCTTATGCTACTAGTATGAAAGGAAAATATATAGATATAATTCACCTACTATTATAAAGCGTTTATGTATATCAAATAAAAATAGCGCATTGTCCTAAGACAACACGCTAGATTTACAAGGAAGTCGACTACTCGCCATCTTCCATTTCTTCATACAATTTTACTAGAGTTTCAAAGTTATCGTCATCTTCATCTAAAGGTACGTATTCTTCTACGCCTTCTTCATTTTTTTCGATGCGAGCCAAGATCATGTATGTGTCATCTTGACCTTCATGGTCAGCCTCTTCATCTTGTACATGTACAAGAACAGCATATTCTTGGCCTTCATGGCTCAAAATAATATCCTCTGTGAAATACTGTTTGTTACCGTTTTCATCTTCGAATTCCAAGTAATATACTTCGCCTTCAAAATTTTGGTCAACCATCGGAAACCCTCCTTAAGAAAAATACTTATTTATTAAACTGCAAGCGATCTAAATATCCTTGCAAAATTACAACCGCTGCCATTTTATCAATAACGGACTTACGTTTTTTACGACTCACGTCAGCTGCAATGAGTTGGCGTTCAGCCATAACAGTAGATAACCGCTCATCCCAATATGTAACAGGTAAATCGATGACCTCTTTCATCTTTTCGACAAATTCTTCGGTCTTTTCAGCCCGTTCACCTTTTGTACCATTCATATTTTTCGGCATACCTACTACAAGTTCGTGTACTTCATATTCAGTAATGAGTTCTTGTAAGCGGTTAAAGTCTTTTTCAAGAGATGTTCTACGAATGGTTTCAATACCTTGTGCTGTCATGAGCAGTGCATCACTACAGGCAATGCCGATAGTACGGCTGCCCACATCTAATGACATAATTCTCATTATAGTTGTTTTGCCTTTGCGTATTCTTTCAACAATTCCTCAATCAAGTCATCCCGTTCTAAACGGCGGATATCAGAACGCGCATTATTATAGCTTGTAATGTACGCTGGATCACCAGAGATTAGATAACCTAAAATTTGATTGATTGGATTGTAACCTTTTTCTTGAATAGATTGATAAACGCGAGTGAGAACCTCTTCAGCTGTCATCGGTTCATCGTCTACTTTACGGAATAACATAGTTTCATCAGAAACCTTCATCGTATCCCTCCTTTTTATTACATTGGCAGGTTTCACTGTAAAAGCGAAACCTCGCCTCCTATTATACTTGAATTAAAGCTACAAAGTCAGTAACTTTTTATGCATTATAAAATTTTTCTATAACAGATACAAGTATAATTATAAAATTATATGCCTATTGTAACATAGATGTTAAAGCTTCACCACCAGCTTTTAATGCATCCATCAATTTAGCTGGTTCTTTACCGCCTGCTTGAGCCATATCTGGACGGCCACCGCCATTACCACCAGCTACTTGAGCTGCTGCTTTTACGATATTACCTGCTTTAGCACCTTTAGCCACTACATCTTTGGATACTTTACATACAAAGTTAACTTTGTCATCACCCATAGCAGCGCCTACGAGCACTACGCCAGAACCATCTAATTTATCAAGGCCCATATCAGCTAGGTCACGTAATTCATCAACAGAGGAAGCTTTTACAGAAGCCGCTACAAATGCTACGTCGCCAATCATAACCTTACCAGCAATGATATCAGCTGCACCAGCTGCAGAAAGCTCTTTACGAATTTGTTCTAGTTCTTTAGCAGTTTCTTTTGCTTCTGCCAATACTTGATGTAAGCGTTCTTCTACTTGAGGAGCTTTAGTTTTAAGTTCGTCTGCCATACGTTCAATTGTCAAACGATCATGTTTTGCTGCATCAAGAGCCGCACGACCTGTAATCGCTTCAATACGACGTACACCAGAACCGATACCTGCTTCAGATGTTAAACGGAAAGAACTGATGAAAGCTGTGTTGCCTACATGAGAACCACCACATAATTCAACAGAGAAGCCAGGAACCTCTACAACGCGAACTACATCGCCATATTTATCGCCAAAGAGTGCCATCGCACCTTTTGCTTTTGCTTCGTCCATAGACATTTCCGCAATAGCTAAATCTGTAGCTTTTAAAATCTCTTCATTTACAAGAGCTTCAATTTGATCAAGTTCCTCTTGTGTTACAGGGGAGAAATGAGTGAAATCAAAGCGCAAGTAATCAGGAGTTACTAGAGAACCAGCTTGGTTAACATGCTCGCCAAGAACCTTTTTCAATGCTGCATGTAACAAGTGAGTTGCTGTATGGTTACGAGCCATTGCTGCGCGACGATTTGTATCCACTTCAAGTGTTACATCATCACCTTCAGAGATAGAACCTTCTACAACAGTACCGATATGATATACAGTGCCTTCAGGTAAACGTTTTGTATTATGAACCTCTACCTTGCCCATTGGGCCTACGATAAAGCCTGTATCACCTAATTGACCCCCCCCTTCAGCATGGAATGGAGTAGTGCGTACGATAACTGTAATTTCATCGCCATCAGCTGCTGTTTGCAAGCGTTCAGAACCTTTACCAAGCATCAATACAGAGGATGCAGTTTCTGCTTCATCTTCAACAAGTTCTTCGTCTTTCAAGAACGTAATGTCTGGTGTTGCTACCTTAGCATCTTCTTTTACACGAGCTTCACGAGCGCGTTCACGTTGTTCTTTCATAGCAGCTTCAAAGCCTTCATGGTCGATTGTAAAGCCCCGTTCAGAAGCTATTTCCTCTGTTAATTCCCAAGGGAATCCATATGTATCATATAGTTTAAATACTTCTGTGCCAGGAACTACAGTAGCTTTTTCAGCTGCAAGTGTATCAATCAAGGAGTTTAATAACTCAAGACCTTGTTCCAATGTTTGATTAAAGCGTTCTTCTTCATTTTGTACAACACGTTTAACGAAGTCTTCTTTTTCTGCAATGGATTTAATGCCAGGGCCAAGAATATCAACTACTACGTCAATAAGTGGTGTTAAGAAGATACCTTCAATACCAAGTAAACGGCCATGACGTA
>CABSJA010000082.1 GCA_902477915.1 uncultured Veillonella sp. | reverse complement strand
CCTAAATACCTTCATACTGACAGGGGTGATTTCCTGTTAAATCGAGAGTATCAATATTACACAGCGAGAATTGATGATTATGCATTCACCCTTGATGTGGATGAGGGGTCTGATGAAAGCTGCACAGTAGCATTGGCTGCTTTCAATACAATCGATAATTTCAAAGCATTTGAACAACGAATTAGTACCTATATTAGTGAAAAATTGCTAGACCTTGCTAATGATTGGCTCGACAATGACGACCAAGATCCGATTACGGCTGACGTATTTGCTAAGCGTATTACGATGGGCGAATTGGCGTTTCGTAACGATGGCACCATAGAGGTCTATTATGACGACGATGATATCTTCTGGGGGCACTGTATCATAGCTCATATTGATGCGGATGGAAATCCTACTGATGCGGATATTGCAGGATGATTAACTAATGGAGAGTCCTGATGAGAAAATCGGAATTAATGACTTTATGGAATGTTGAAAGCTGGTCTGAAGAACCATATGGCGTTTACTTTGTATCTTGCAGATTGGGCACTAATTATTTAGAGAATGTAGGACAAGCCTTTCAAAAACTTAATTTTAGTTGCACCAATTATACTGAGGCTGAGGTGCTTTCACTACCACTGTGGGAGCAATTATATGTTGAATTAGATGAATTAGATCAACTAGCGCAGGAAATCATACAACAGGAAATACCGCAAGAAGAGTCTATTGTACTAACCTTAACGGATATAATGTTAGATAAATCAGGTTGTTACGACGCATTTGCACTAGGCTATGATGTGGGAGAATCCCCAGCAGGACATCTATATATTTTGGTTCCTTTTGATGAAAGCTTTACGGCTCAACAAGATGTGATATACGAAACCTTATAGAGTTGTTTTACAGTGGTGATACTGGTGTTGTATTCTACCTAAAAATATAAGTGATATGCAGGAGAGAGACTATGGAAGATATGTATACATTAGTCAAAGATTTCTTTAGTCATGATATGGATTTAGATGATTTATTTGATTCTGAGGCTATTATCTGGATTGACTGGCGCGAGGATGACGAAGATGTGGTGCGCTATTTTAATGATATGATGGATGAGCCTATCGATATTCAAACCGTTAGTAATGGCAAGCCTTATGGTGACGATATTGTGCTACAAAAGGACGATAAAGAACTCTTAATTCCTTACGGTGATGAGAAAGATCGGGATGTAACTATCAAATACTTCAACGACTTCGTTCAGCCTGATTATGAGGTGCGTTGGTTTACTGAAAGCCTTGGAAACGATACGCTTGGGTTTACCGTGCTTTCAGGGGCAGAATGGGCTAAATTAAACGACGAATTTGGGGTAGATACGGTTCGTTATTATTTTGAACCTATCAATCTTGAAAGTAACATGTTTAATCTTGATATGGACGAAGTATTTGCACTACTGGCATTACGAGAAAATAGTGAAGGTGTGAATACTGACTTTAGTGTACAGTTAGATTGGATTACAATCATAAACAAAGAAAAAGCCTTAACTGAACAAAAAGAAAACGGACAAATAGACTTAAAGCAATATGTGGCCGCTAAAAAAGAAATTCAAAAGATTAAAGATGAGTTTGTAGCAGCTCATGGTGAGATGGATTAGGGCAATCAGATAGAGACGATAAGAGATAGCAAATAGGAGAATAAGGGATAAGAATATGGATTATTTAAAAATATTACATGAAGATTCTAGCTTAGCGGCAGATTTTGATGCTCTGTTTGATTTCTTTTTGCTCGATGAGCCAACGGAGCGGGATGAGGTAGAGGGGCGATGCACCTTTTCCTTGGATGGAAAGGCTTTTGCTCGAGATGGTGCCGGCGGTGAATATCATCAATTAGAGGATGGCTCTATCGGATATATGAGCAGTGAAGGTCAATGTGGTCGTATAGCTGAAAGTATAGATGATTTAATCCATTTGTTGGTGTATAGCATTTGCTGGCATGATTATTGTGACTCTAGCCAATATACAGACATGGGTACTCTTGAAGCGTATGCTAAGGAGCGACATACTCAAATTACATCTTATACAGAAATGGATGAATGGGAAACTGTTGTTCAGGCGCTAGGTATGCCTTCCGAAGCAAATGTGGCTGTTGAATTACAAAAGTTCCATGATGCAGCACATCGAGAACCTCTGTATCAAGGCTTTTACCATGAAGAGGATGGTAGCATTACGCCTTATGAAAGTCTATTCTTTTAATATGTAAAATGGGGAAATAATCAGTAATAAAAGAGTGTTTCAAGCGGTTTTGTGTTGTGATAGGAGATTCATATGGCAATTGACGGTGTGAAAATCATAGATAGTGATGACGGTCATGATATTTATAATGCCATTGTTGAGCGGTACAAGGATGGCGTCAGTGTTGATACCATAATTTCTGAAATCTTAAGTGAAGAACAAAATTTTTGCATTGATGAGTTTTACACAGAGATTTATTGGACTGCTGTGGCTTATTCGTTGTGGAAGATAGGGCATCTAACAGATGACATTAAACAGAAAGCCTTAGATATAATCGCTCAGGGTCCTCATGAGTTTTGGCTAGAAATCGATGATAAGGCCCTTAAACAGCGTCAAAAGGTATTAGATAAGTTAGCCCTGCAGCTACAGAGCGAAAATCCGAAGCCTGTTAAGGTTCGTAAATCTAAAACGAAGAGAGAACCTCATTTTAAGGTGGGCGACGTATTAGCTGTTAAGTTTGAAAACGAGTATGGTGCTATTTTTGTTTCAGAGGTGGATCAATCGCCGCGGAAAATCGAATATCATTTAGCCTGTACGCGGCTTTTACAAGAAGAAAAACCGACAATGGAGCAGTTTCTAAACAGCAAAATCGCATGCCGAAAAGATAATACAAATTTTGGTATCGATACAGACTGTTGGTTCAATCATAAGGACTTAGGCTTGTTACTGGATAATTTGGAAATTATCGGGACAGTTGAACTATATCCGTGTAAATTATGGACACTAGCACCAAGAAGAACGCTTGAGGATATCTATGAGGAGATTACAGACGAGCCAAGAATAGGTAGACTTCGCCTTATAGATACCTATGAATTGGTGAAAGCGGTTATTGAGAAATAATCATCGATAAATGCACTGATCTATGGCGTACATATCAATGTGCAAATATAAAATTGTTACTATAAAGGTGTAAATTTAATGGATACTGTAACTAAAAAATACATAGAGACCGTACAAGTCAGTGATATACCGTGGCATCGGTTAACGACCTCTTATGGACGGGGCACAGATTTTCCTAATCAATTTGATGTTTTATGGAAGATGAACAGTATTGAAGCTGTTGATGTGGCTGGTGAGGACATAGCGTTAAATATTGAGCATCAATCCACATTGTGGCATGCTACACCATTCGCCATGATTTTCTTGCTTCGTATTTTTAAGAAAGC
Organism: uncultured Veillonella sp.; assembly: GCA_902477915.1. GTDB lineage: Bacteria > Bacillota > Negativicutes > Veillonellales > Veillonellaceae > Veillonella. The sequence continues at coordinate 657 of CABSJA010000082.1, read as the reverse complement.
CCAGGAAGAGAGCGCTCAGAATAAAGTAGCTCATTATTTAGCAGAACAATTGGTTGAGTTGTTTACTGTGATTGTTGAGTGCATTCGAGATGGTCTTTTACTGGAACATGCTGATCCTCTACCGTGTTTTGAGGATATGCTCAACGAAGAATACCTTTGGTCTGAAGAATACGATGAAGACGAAGATGTTCTTAGATATGAGGAAGAAGACGTATTTCCTGATGATTTATTCTTTAGCTTCTATTACTACTCACTACAAGTGCTTTTACTAGGTAAGCCATTATTAAATAAAGCTAATGAAGGAGAGGCTAATTTACTAGAATTACTGACAGAGATAGAGTACTAAATAAGCGATAGAGTACTATATATCTAAGGGGATTACAGATTATTACATATCTACTGAGATTATAGGATTAGGAGGTTATGGACTATGGGTTTGATTGCTAATTATAGCTGTTTAAGTGATACGAATTTAAAAGAGCTTAAAGCTATGGGCTCAGAAGAAGAGGAAATTCTTGAAAGCGTTGAAGAGTGGAATGACGATGATGAATTATTGCTCGATATCGATAAGATGTGGGATGTACTTCACTTTGTGCTAACTGGCGTAGGAACTGACCATAAGGATGATAATAACCCTCTTAGTCAAGCTGTGCTTGG
>CABSJA010000081.1 GCA_902477915.1 uncultured Veillonella sp. | reverse complement strand
TTGTTGGTCTAGATAAACGTGATACTAAGACTGGTAAAAGTATCGTTAACGGTAGTATCGTAGATGATACGAATAGTATTAAGTTCATCAAGTTTACGAACAGTCCTGAAGAAGGGGATGCACTACTTAAACAGTTAAAAGGTTTACAACGGGTTCGCGTACAAGGTAGCGTAAACTTTGATGACCGCTTTGATAAAGATTACATCCTATCCATTCGCAGCATTGAAGCATTGGAAACGACTAGTGTGGAACGAACTGAAAACCGTCCAGACTCTCGTGTAGAACTTCACTTACACACTAAGATGAGCGACAAGGATGCCCTAGTATCTGTTAAAGACTTATTCAAAACAATAAAAAAATGGGGTCATCCAGCAGTTGCTATTACTGACCATGGCGTTGTTCAAGCCTTCCCAGAGGCGCAAGCTCTCGGTAAGGAGTTAGGCGTTAAGGTTATTTATGGTGTAGAAGGCTATCTCATTGAAGATGAAACGGTAGCTCGTGATGAAGAACCTATTGTAGATAAGAAAAAGAAGAAGGAAAAAGATAAACGATACCATATTATTTTACTTGCAAAGAATATGGTAGGTTTGCGTAATCTGTACAAGATGATTTCCATTTCTCATCTAGAGCATTACAAGGTTCGCCCACGCTTGCCACGTTCCGTTATTGAAGAACATCGTGAAGGCATTATTATAGGCTCTGCTTGTGAAGCTGGGGAGCTTATGCAATCCATCGTTCGCGGCGCCACCAAGGAAGAGCTGTTAGAAGTAGCTTCCTTCTATGACTATTTAGAAGTTCAACCACATACGAATAATATGTTCCTAGTTCGTAAAGGTCTTATGCCTGATGAGCAAGCTCTTATCGATATGAACAAAACAGTGATCGAATTAGGTGAAGCCTTAAACAAACCTGTATGTGCTACTTGTGACGTTCACTATTTAACGCCTGAAGAGAAAATTTATCGTGAAATCATGTTAACTGCTTGTGGCTATCCAGATGCAGATGAACAACCGGATTTACATTTGCGTACAACTGATGAAATGCTTGAATCCTTCCCTTATTTAAGTGAAGAAAAAGCTTATGAAATAGTTGTTACCAACACTCGTGCTATCAATGATAGTATTGAAGATATAAAACCAGTTCCAGACGGTACATACTCACCAAAAATTGAAGGTGCTGATGAAGCTTTCACAGAAATGTGTTATCGAAATGCGAAAGCCATTTATGGTGATCCATTGCCTCGCGTAGTACAAGAGCGTCTCGATTATGAACTAGACTGTATTATCTCCAATGGTTACGGTGTATTGTATTACATTGCGCATAAACTGGTAAAAAAATCTCTTGATGATGGGTACCTTGTAGGTTCTCGTGGTTCTGTAGGTTCTTCCTTTGCAGCAACCATGTCTGAAATTACCGAGGTAAATCCATTACCGCCACATTATGTATGCCCTAATTGTAAGTATTCTGAATTCTTTGAAAAGGGTGAATATGCAGGTGGTTTTGACTTGCCGCGTAAAGATTGTCCTGAGTGCGGTCATGCACTACAAACGAATGGTCATGATATTCCGTTTGCTATCTTCCTTGGTTTCGAAGGTGATAAGGTTCCAGATATCGACCTTAACTTCTCCGGTGATTACCAAGCTAAAGCTCACAAATATACGGAAGAACTATTTGGACGTGATAATGTATTTAAAGCGGGTACAATCGGTACTATTGCGGATAAAACGGCTTTTGGTTATGTTAAAAAGTACGCCGAAATTCGAGATATTCAAGCTCGTAGTGGTTTCTTTGAACATCTCGCAAAAGGCTTTACAAACGTAAAGAATACTACTGGCCAACATCCAGGCGGTATCATGGTATGTCCGCGTGACATGGATGTGCATCACTTTACGCCTATACAACATCCGGCGAATAAAAAGGAAAGCGGCGTATTAACGACACACTTTGACTATCACTCCATCGAAGGTCGTATGACTAAGCTCGATATTTTGGGCCATGATGATCCGACCATCATTCGTATGCTAGAGGATTTGACCGGTATCGATGCTAAAACTATTCCGTTCGATGATCCTCGTACTTTAAGTCTATTCTCCTCTACAGAAGGTATTGGCTTAACACCTGAGCAATTACAAGGTGACCAAGTAGCTAGCTTGGCTGTGCCAGAATGTGGTACGAAATTCGTACGGGGCATGCTTGAAGACTCTCGTCCTCAAACATTCTCCGACTTAGTACGTATCTCTGGTTTCTCTCATGGTACTAACGTATGGCTCGACAATGCACAAGACCTCATTAAAGATGGTACTTGTAAATTGAACGAAGCCATCTCTACTCGTGACGACGTAATGAACTTCTTAATCCATCGTGGTATGGATCGAAAGCACAGCTTCTTCGTAATGGAGAATGTGCGTAAAGGGAAGGGCATCGAAAAACGCAATAAACAAGGTCAAGCGACGACTGAGTTTGAAGCAGAAATGCGGGAAAATAATATTCCTGAATGGTTCATTGAATCTTGTAAAAAGATTTCTTATCTATTCCCACGGGCCCATGCGGTAGCCTATGTAATGATGGCCTTTCGTATTGCCTGGTTTAAGGTATACCATCCATTGGCATTCTACGCGGCATACTTCTCCATTCGTGCAAAGGCCTTTGATTTGCGCATTATGACGGGAGACCTTAAAACGCAAATGACTGAGTTTAACCGTATTAAGGCTCTTGATCGAGCTGCCAGTCCTAAAGATAAGGATCTTATGAGCGCCTTAGAAGTATCTATGGAAATGTACCAACGTGGCTATCGATTTATTAATGTAGATATTCAACACTCCGAAGCAAGACGTTTTAGCATTAAAGATGGTGCTTTATTGCCGCCATTCCTAGCTATAGACTCCCTTGGTGAAACGGTAGCTGATGCTATCGTAGCTGAACGAGAAGAACGTCCTTTTACATCTCTAAAAGACTTGCAACGACGTTGTAAGGTATCTAACACCATCATTGATCTAATGAAAGAACTCAAATGCTGTGGTGAATTACCTGAAGACGAACAAATGTCACTCTTTGGAGCATAATTAAATATAAGATTAGTCTTAATACAAAGTAAGCACTATATCTGAAAGTTGATATAGTGCTTATTTTTGTATATTTTGCTACAATACAATTAATAATTAATAATATTACCCACTATAACTATACTACGAGGAGAAAATGATTTTTCTTTTTTTAACATTAATGGCTGTTATTACAGTAGTAGTTCTAGCTAAATCAAAAGAAATATATTTTGTATCTGCTTCTTTTAAAAGAACTAAATCTTTTTTATTTATACAAATCTTCCAAGTTTTAGTAATTTATTTAGGTTTAATTTTTGCTCATTATAGTAATAAAATATTTGCTATAGTTCTATTCTTAGTATCTATATCCGAAATGCTTAAATTGGTTTATTTGAAGAAGATTGTAAATAAAGAGATTAATAAAGAAACCAATATGCCTTATAAATTAACTGATGTTATTAGTAGATTAAACATCTATAGTCGAATTATCTTTATTATTGTACTCAATACTTTTGTTAATTTTCTTATATTTAAGTAAATTTTTCTGATAAAGGGAGTGTTAGGAAATGATAAATAAGCATAAAAATCAATCTGTGGAAATAGAATTTTGGGATATTGAGCCCGAGGATGTACCTGAGTTAGAAGAATCAGATATTCCAGGTGTATACTTTAATGAATTCAGAGAATATGTAGATGAAAATGGTAATGTATTATCTCCATCAGATCTTGATGCGATACGGTATAAAGACGATTACGAGGACGATTATTATAGATAGAAATAATTAAAATGTCATATTTATATTATTTTTTATATTACAGTGAGTTGGTTAGTTATGAGAGTTCCTATATATGAAGCTTTAGCACACTATAAAAGAAATGAAATGTTACCTTATACAGAATATTTTGGTTTGGGATTTTTTACGGATATTTCATTGGCTGAATCGACATTAGCTGAGTCTAAAAAACTGGTTGGGTTTTCTGATTTAAATAATGATTCCTTTTCTATAACAACTCACTATTTAAATGATTGTGCTCATATAGGTGATGATGTTAGTTATGAAATCATAAACAACAAAATTTATGGTGTTTGGTATGATTATGATATAGATGATTATTATACATGTTCAGGATACATAGGTTTATTTAG
>CABSJA010000080.1 GCA_902477915.1 uncultured Veillonella sp. | reverse complement strand
TCTAATTCTTTATAGCCGAACATAAACGGAAATAATTCAAGCAATGTATCAATATCTCGTCTCAGCAAAGCCTCTTTAAAGGTGAAAATATTTTTAGCACCATAGTCACTACCATTCTCTTCAAGGAACTCTTTCGTAATGACTTTATCGCCTGTTATCTGTAAAAAATAACGGTCAAATTCGGTTTTCATAAATGAAACCGGTACATCTTGCCACAAATCGATGAGATGAGCTACATATTCTTGTGCATCAGGAGTCATTTTAAACCCATTAGACGTACAGTACTGACGAATCCACATCACAAGGTCTGCCCCTTCAAGGCGCTTGCATTGATGATTTGGGATTTTATCCAGAATCTCTTTATTCTGTTTAATCCGTTTATCAATCATATCATGATAAATCAAAAGGATGGGATTATCCCCATTATATTCCATAAGGAGTTCATACAATGGAACCCAGGCATCACTATTTTTACCGCTTTTACGAATAATAGGCAAGTTAACTAAACAGAATACCTTTTGATCGCCAAAGAGAGAATCTTCGCATAGTTTTTCACTTATCTTCTGTGGACCAGCTTCATCATCTAATACGGTCACTGGAAGGTCAGGATAGGCACTAAGAAACTTGCGTTTTTCTTCTTCAATTAATTGTGGCTCATCGCCATAGATGAGTTTAATTTCAGCCATACATCCTCCTTTCACAGATACATATCATCGATAAAACTGTACCCCATAATATACATATGTTCTGATGATGGATCCACATCGCGTAAAGCCCCATGTGGACTGCCAAATAGAACTATATTATGCGGCAGTAATCTGCCAATTTCATTCATTGAACTAGATCGACTCGTAATAAATAATGTATTAATCTTATCATTTAATTTTAGATTTTTTTCTCCTCTTTGTCCATTATATACATCGATTTCTTTCATACTATTTTTATATATTGTTTTTGCAGATCCGTTACTATGAAAGTAGTCTACCTTTACAACTTTTGGATTCACACCATATGCCCTTATAGCTTGATTGATAAGCCTTTCATTAGGCGTCGTTTTAATATGGTCTGGCGCATCAATTAATAAATGAGCCCCTTCATGATTAGGTTCTATACAAAGCAATACATTGCATTGCTTCATTGGAATATAATGAACTAATGTTTCCTTATGGTGCAGCGTAACATAATAGGAAGCGCCAAAGGTTAAAATCATTAAAGATAATGATACTACGATATGTACAGTATATCTTTTTCTATGCGTCAAAAAGTACGTAAATAAACCTAATAGCACATAATATATATAAGCACAATAAGGATGCATCATACCAAGCCATAGTAGACTGCCACTTCGCCCTAACACATAATTTAAATATAAAGATATTCGCAATAGTACATCTACTAAAGACCACATTAACGATATAGGAAGTACGTAACTGACTAAAGTACTTACAAATATTAAAACTATGGATATATCTAATAGAGGCGCTACTATACAAGCTGCTAATAAACTAGCAATACTAATATAGTGAAAGTAATAGAGCTGTAACGGTAAAATTAACAATTGGGCCGACACACATAATACGAGTGGCATTTTTAACCATCTAGGCAGCCATTGTATCCGTTCGTATAATACCTTTCCCCATATGAGCAATCCATAAGTCGCCCCAAAGGATAGCTGAAAGCTCACATCAAACAAAGAGAATGGATCATATATGAGGCATAGAATAGCACATATACATAGCGCTTGTTTGGCCTGATATAGTCGTCCCTTTATATAGGCGATACACATGAGTATGCTCATCATCGTAGCACGTAGAACAGGTGCATCGCCGCCTACAATACCACAATATATACAAGCAACTATAATACCAAGGATTAAACATGTACGCTTTCTTAATTTAATGAGTCGTCCAAGTCCGTATACAAGTGCTAACAGTAAAGCAATATGTGATCCTGATATGGATAAAATATGGATAAGGCCTGTATAAGAGAAAGCCTTCATTTGGTCTTCTCCAAGTTCACTATAATGACCACCTAAAGCTAACGCTTGAGCTAATACTTTTTGCGGTCCCTCTAGGTTGTGACCAATATTTTTATCTATAGATTCGTGTAATACACCTGCAATTAATAGGTCTTTCCTATATAGTTCGGCACAAAATGTATCTTTATAGTGAAACCTTTGTAAATCTTTGTTGCTAGCAGCGCGATATACACCATCATAGATACGACCTCTAGTATTAGAGCTCATATATCGGCCTCTAAGATTAATACGACCTTCCTCTTCAATGAGAAATAAGGGCTTTGGAGTACCTTCAATAATTGCATATTCTCCTAGTTGTATGGGATAGTTCGTAATAGATTCCTTTGAGTATACTTGTAAACGTCCCTGTGCTTTAATAAAGTCATTTTTTGCAGTATTTTTATAGGGATGTAGGCCATGGACTTCAATAGTATATTTGTAATACTCCTGTCCGTTCAAACTTATCCTTTCAGGCGCAGTTACAACCGTACAAAGATATTCCCCTTCTTGCTGTAAATAATATGATGTATAACTATTGAAATGTATAATCCGTAAATCTGTTTGATAATAAGATAAACCAACTAAAACAAGGACTAAACCGATTAACTTAGTAAGTGAATACCATCTATTAGACGATTGAAATGCTTTAAAAATACCTACAACTATAATAGCTAACCCAATAGCAAAGATGTATCGCATCTGATTAAGTACTGGATAATACTGACCATAGCCTAATATTGTACCCATAATTATAGAACTCAATATAATATGTGCCCATTGGCTATGGGTTAAAACCTTACTGTTCCCATTAATATCATTTACATCATGGAAGAGCCCATTATTGTTGCTATCTCTATGACTAAATTGTAATTTTATCTTTAATTTTCTTAAATACGCCGTCACCAATTCCCTTCACCCCCTTGATACTTTCAACAGATGTAAAGGGGCCTTTTTGTGAACGATACTCTTCAATTCTCTTTGCCATAGCAGGCCCAATGCCGGGCAACGCATCTAGTTCTTTAGCAGTGGCGGTATTAATATTTATCTTATTACCACGCAATAACGCTTCAGGATTTCCGTGAAAGTTAAAAACTACGTGGATATGATCTCCTCCAGTCACAGATTTAGCCATATTAATAGACTCTACATCTGCATACGGTAACAGCCCTCCTGCTAGCTTGATAACATCTCCTACTGTTGCAGAGTTTTCAAGCTCATATAGACCAGGTGAAACTACGGCACCTGTAATATAAGCAATCGGTTTATTAGATATTTCTGCTACATTTGATATAGAAGAATTTCCATCTACTCCCCCTTCAACAAGGACAGAATCGCTTTCATCTGTTATAATAGGCCATAGGAAATAAATTCCTACTAAAACACATAGGATTAATATAATTATCATATACGGCTTCAATTTATATTTCATAGTGCACCTCCTACTGAAGGATTTCCCTATGAAAAATAAAACTCCTACCCATGACTCTATTAGTCACACTAGCAGGAGTTTAACAATTGATGTCGAATAAAAGGAGAATTTATGAATCAAGATACATTAAAAAAATATGCCCATACATTACTAAAGTACGGCGTAAATTTACAACAAGACCAAACATTAGTTATTTCTGTTGATGTAGAAAATAAAGATTTTGCAGTAATCGTTACTGAAGAAGCCTATGAACTAGGTGCAAAAGAGGTAGTTCTTAACTGGAGATGTTCCCCTATCGCTCGTCAACGCTTATTACATGCTAACGAGTCTGTTTTAGAAAAACCGGCTAACTGGATTCCTGAATTCTACAAACAATACATCGATGATAAGGCAGCATTTTTATCTTTGATTAGTGCTAACCCTAAAGCATTGGAAGGTATCCCAACAGATCGTATTTCCTTACAATCTCGTAACTTAAATAAAGCATTATCCTTCTATCATACAGCTATCATGAACTCATCTGTTACATGGTGTGTTGCATCTGTACCGACCGTTCTATGGGCAAATTTACTTGGCTATGAAGGTAGTGACGAAGAAAAAATCGATCAATTGTGGGCTACATTATTAAAACTTTGCCGCATTGAAGGTGTTGAACCGAAAGATACATATCGTCATCACATGGCAAAATTGCGTCATCGCTGTGAAGCATTGAATAAATTAGACTTAAAATCATTGCGTTACACTTGTGAAAACGGCACCGACCTTTTATTAGA
>CABSJA010000079.1 GCA_902477915.1 uncultured Veillonella sp. | reverse complement strand
CATAGTGACGGTTAGCAGTTTCATACTCAACGTGTGCAGTGTTGATTGTGATACCACGTTCACGTTCTTCTGGAGCTTTATCGATGTTGCTGTAATCTTGGAATTCAGCTTGGCCTTTTTCAGCCAATACTTTAGTGATTGCAGCTGTCAAAGTAGTTTTACCATGGTCAACGTGACCGATTGTACCGATGTTAACATGCGGTTTCGTACGTTCAAATTTTTCTTTTGCCATTAGGATTATATCCTCCTTCACAAAAACAAATTACATTCTAGTATTAATATAATATATTAACCCTAATTTATCAATGGAATATAAGATTCCCCTACACATTATTATACCATATATACAAAAGCTTCTAGAAATACAATTACGATAGGTAAACAAAAAAAGCTGATAAATGTAATTTCTACACTTATCAGCTTCAATTATTATTTTATGGAGAAAATAAAAAATCCTCACCAATGTGAGGTTTAATGGTGGCGGCACACGGATTTGAACCGCGGACACACCGGGTATGAACCGATTGCTCTAGCCAACTGAGCTATGCCGCCATGTATGGAGCTAGTGACCGGGATTGAACCGGTGACCTTATCCTTACCAAGGATACGCTCTGCCGACTGAGCTACACCAGCACAATGAACGATCATTTCACTGTGAATTTTTGTGGTTGCGGGGACAGGACTTGAACCTGCGACCTTCGGGTTATGAGCCCGACGAGCTACCAACTGCTCCACCCCGCTATAAATGGTGGAGGGAGAAGGATTCGAACCTTCGAAGTCGAAGACGGCAGATTTACAGTCTGCTCCCTTTGGCCGCTCGGGAATCCCTCCAAAAATAAAATGGAGCTGGCGATAGGAATTGAACCCACAACCTGCTGATTACAAGTCAGCTGCTCTACCAATTGAGCTACGCCAGCATCATTACGACAAGATGTATTTTATCATCCGCCTCACTAAGTGTCAAGAACTTTTTTAAAAACTTTTTTGAAGTTTTTATTGTTCACTGCGGTATCCCTTAGTGCTTAATCATAATAACATGAAACGATACCCTATGCAAGTATTTTTTCTAAACTTTTTAAACTTCATTTTTTCCTCATCGGCAATCATAGATAAAGATAGATAATCGCTAGTATAGCAACAATAATTCTATAATATCCAAAGGAGGATAATGAAGACCGATTTAAATACCATAAAAATACTTTTACAGTGATGTACCCTACTATATACGATACTAATGTGCCAATGGCAAACATAATGATATCATTTAGTTCTAGTAAATGGATTACCCGTAACAAATCATATACACAAACAATGATCATAACGGGTACAGCCATAATAAATGAAAAATCAGCAGCAGCTCTACGAGTGCATCCAATCAACATGCCTCCCGCAATGGTCGCACAAGGCCTACTATGACAGGAATTGGCCCAAATAGATACCCTTTAATAATATATTGTAGAGGATAGCCCGCTGTTAATACAGGTAGCACACCTGCCCCAATATGTAATAGAGATACGCCACGAGTTTTAATCCAATTCTTCCGTTTTAAAAAGCTATTAAATGTCCGTCTATAATGTGTATATATAGCAAGAATGGCGCCAATTTGAATAAACACTTCAAATACATCGGCATGAGCGCCTTCAAAATTAAGCATATGCCCAATAATAATCATATGACCTGTACTAGATACAGGAATGCATTTGGTTATACCTTCTATAATACCCAAAATGAGGGCAATTACATATTGTTCCATGATATCACCTACCTATATATGTGGTCATAACACATGGCAATATATAATGCCCTCATCAATCAATATAGCTTTAATTAATCAATAACCATAACACGTTCAGGTTTAGTAACTGTTACAACCGCATGTTTTGGATCATTATTGTGTTCTAAGTATAATTGATCACCTTCGAGATGACCACGCCAACCTACAACAATCGGATATGTTTTACTAATAGTCTTTAATAGTTCAAGAGGATTTAAATTTAAAATCGGTGCAAACAATACATTAATACCATCGATGAGCACCACTTCTGTATCACTACGACTTAATGCACGGCGAATTACTTCTTCTGCCAGTTGTGGTCTTTCATCACGAGGTACCAACAAAAATTCTTCTTCAATAAGTTGTTTCGCTTCTAAGTACTTCCAACCTTTTTGCTCAGACAATTCACGAATTAGCAAACTTTTACCAGAACCAGGACCACCAACGATAAACAATATGCGTTCATCATCACCTTGAATTTTTTCCCAACGTTCTCTTACATCTTGAACAGTAACCATATCCCTTGCCTCCTCGCTGTGACCAATCCTACTTAACTGGACGGTCAGATAACATAACGGATTTGATATATTGGTTTTTATCATCTAGGGCAAACTGTAAATATGAATCGCTTGCCGCTGGATTTTTATATTCATATACGGTAGACGTACCCGCATTTGTTGTAGATTCAACGATACGAGTTGGCATACCATACACAAAGAGCAATAGATACTTAGTATCGCCCATCGCGATGCCACGACGGGTAGGTGTGTAAATGTTCAACAATACGCGATTGATAAGATTTTTTTTATCAACACTTACACCATATTCGTTATATCCAATAAAGGTGGAACCAAACAACATGCCTTGATGTTTCCAGTCGTTATTTGGATCATTAACAAAATGATCATTTAATTTATAGCCACGCAATACAAAATCATCAGCAGTCAACTTACCAGCTTCGAAATCATATACTGGAGCTTTAGGCAATCCAAATCTTGGCCATACTTGACCACTAATCATATCAACAGCTTCTACATTGCTTTGTTTGATGGTGAAAGCAATATATTCTTTCTGTTGTCCTAACATAGATTGTTGTTGGCTATTATTATTTGTATTCTCTATCGAGCCGTTAAAGTCCTTTTTTCGAGACAATGAATTTTCGGAATGACCTTCATAAAGGAAAATATAGCTTTCATTTTTCAAGTCACGCCACATCGCATTAGGACTTCCATAAGCAAATACCAATTCCATGCGCGTACTACCCACACCTATATCGCGTACAGTACGGGCGCCTTTTTTCGTGCTATGAATATTAGTAATAGTATTTGGCTCAAAGAAATAGGTAGCCCCTTGACCGCGCAATTGATTATTTATCAATCGTTCTTGAGCAGGTCCCGTATATACGGTTACCTCCAAATCTTTCATATAGTACGTCGTAAAGTTATCACGAACTACCGTTTTTTCTACATCTTTAGGTGCTACAAACTGATCACCCAAGCGGTACCCATCAATGGCATAATCATCTTCAGACCCTATGGTTGGTAAATTATTAGCCGTATAGGACTTGCCGATATCCGCCAAATTATTTTGCGTTACACTAGGCAAGGATCCTTCATTTCCGCTAGCTGCTTGCCAAAACTGTATGGAATCACCAAACTCGGTAACTGCCATTTGTTCGGCCAACCAACCTGTTTTGGTGTTTTCCTTCTTTATTTTTGTATCAATTTTAACGGCTTTAATCGGTGCATTATCTATATACGCAACAGAATTAACCGCATCAGGTTCCACCGTTTCTACAGGTGCAGCAGTAGCTGCCGCATCATTTGTATCCTCTGTAGCTTCTACAGCTGTCGGTTTCACTGTGGAAATAGCCGGTTCTGCCGCATACCCTACCGATGTAGCAGATAGGCCAACTAAAAGTGCCGCTACGATACGGCTCTTAATAGAATGATTCATCGATTACTCTCCAATTGCGCACGCAACCATGTCAACCATGGCTCTAGCCCATTATGGGCCGTGCAACTTACTTCAAAAATCTCTCCTGTGGGATTTAAATTACGTATGTCTTGTATAGCCTTATCTTTTTTGAAAGGCACATAAGGCAATAAATCTATCTTATTAATGAGGATAGCCTTTGACTCTTTAAAGATTAATGGGTATTTAAGAGGCTTATCCTCACCTTCAGTAACAGATAATACAGTTACCTTCATGCTTTCACCAATCTCAAATTCTGCAGGGCATACAAGGTTGCCTACATTCTCGATAATGATCATATCCAGTTCATCAAGATTTAAATCACCTAGTGCATCTTGAATCATTTGTGCATCAAGATGGCAACCTCCCACTGTATTGATTTGAATAACAGGAACGCCTAATTCATGAATCCGTTCCGCATCCTTAGCAGTAAATAAATCACCTTCAATAACAGCAAGGCGGTAATCTTTTTTCAAATCATGTAAAGTTGCCTCTAATAGAGATGTTTTACCAGCCCCTGGAGAACCTAATAGATTAAATACAAAAATATTTTTTTCCTTAAACAACTGTTGTAAGGACTCTGCAATGGCATCATTTTTTGCCAATACATTAGTTTTAACTTGAACTTGCATGT
>CABSJA010000078.1 GCA_902477915.1 uncultured Veillonella sp. | reverse complement strand
AATGATAACCATTCATGACCTTTTATGCATAATTTTACTACATGGTTAACTATCACTATTCTATAGTATACCATTTAAGCCATATAATTTATATGAAAGGTAGTCATTAACTATATATTTTTGTATTTATATTAAACCGTTACAACAATATCGTTATCCTTTGCATCTGCTTTAATTGTTTTACCTGCTATCGCCTCACCTTTCAAAATAAGATCGGATACAGGGTCCTCAATTAAACGTTGAATAGCACGTTTTAAAGGACGAGCACCCATAGTAAAATCTGAACCTTCTTTAACAAGTAATTTCATAGCCTCAGGTGTAATTTCTAAGTGCAAATCACGTTCTCCAAGACGTTTTGTTACATCACTCATCAAAATAGTCACAATTTTTGTTAAGTCCTCTTCAGTTAACGGATGGAATACTGTCATCTCATCAATACGATTCAAAAACTCTGGTCTGAAATGACTTTTGACTGCATCCATAACAGACTTTTTAGCCTCTTTAAAATCAATACTTTTAGCATCTTTAGCAGTAGATTCAGCTTTTTTTGGTGCTAAGAAGCCTAGTTCTGTAGAGTTCTTATGTAATGCTTTAGCTCCTAAATTACTAGTCATAATGATAACCGTATTTCTAAAGTCTACGGTTCTACCTTGACTATCTGTAAGTCGACCATCATCAAGTACTTGCAATAGGATATTAAAGAAATCTGCATGAGCCTTTTCTACTTCATCAAGTAAAATAACGCTATATGGTTTACGACGAACTGCATCAGTAAGTTGACCGCCCTCTTCATATCCTACATATCCAGGAGGGGCCCCAACTAGACGAGAAACAGTATGCTTTTCCATATATTCAGACATATCAAGTCGAATCATTGCAGATTCATCGCCGAACAAGGAAGATGCAAGAGCTCTTGCTAATTCAGTTTTACCAACCCCTGTTGGTCCAAGGAACAAGAAGGAACCAATTGGACGTTTTGGATCCTTTAATCCAGCCCTTGCACGGCGCACAGCTTTTGCTACAGCTGTAACAGCATCATCTTGACCGATGACACGTTTATGTAATTCATCTTCTAAATGAAGCAAAGTTTCTGATTCTTCTTCTGCGATTTTAGTTACAGGAATACCAGTCCACTGAGCTACAACGGCAGCGATATCTTCCTCTGTAACTATTAATTTTTGATCACTTTCTTCTTTAGCTACAGTTTTTTTATCATCAATTTCTTTAACTAGAGCTTGCTCTTCATCACGAAGTTTAGCTGCCTTTTCAAAATCTTGTGATGTGACAGCCGCTTCTTTTTCCTTCTTAACCGTATTGAGTCTGTCTTCTAAAGCTTTAACATCTGGTGCCGCCGAAAATACCTTCATACGAACCTTAGATGCAGCCTCATCAACCACATCGATAGCTTTATCCGGCAAAAATCGATCTGTAATATATCTACTAGATAAAGTAACAGCAGCTTTTAATGCTTCATCTGTAATTTTAGCCTTATGGAAAGCCTCATAACGATCTCGTAAGCCTCTCAAGATTTCAAGAGCATTCTCTTCGTTAGGTTCCCCTACTTGAACAGGTTGGAAACGACGCTCTAAGGCAGCATCTTTTTCAATATGCTTTTTATATTCATCAAGTGTCGTAGCGCCAATAACTTGGAATTCACCGCGTGCCAAAGCTGGTTTCAAGATATTTGCCGCATCCATAGCGCCTTCAGTGGCACCTGCTCCAACTAATGTGTGAATTTCATCAATGAAGATAATCATATCATCATGTTGTTGAACTTCATCAATCGCTTTTTTCAAGCGTTCTTCAAATTCACCACGGTATTTTGCACCAGCTAGCATAGAGCTAATACTAAGAGAAATAATGCGTTTGTTACGCAAAATCTCTGGTACATTCCCGTTGACGATACGTTGTGCCAAACCTTCAGCAATAGCCGTCTTACCTACACCAGGTTCACCGATAAGAACTGGATTATTTTTAGTTCTACGACTAAGAATTTGGATAACACGTTGGATTTCTGTATCACGACCAATAACAGGATCAATTTTACCTTGTTTTGCAGACTCATTTAGGTCCGTAGCGAAATCGGTTAAATCACCTAAATCACCATTATTATTTGCTCCTTCTTGACCACTATGATTACCATTAGAACTAGAGCCAAGAATATGACGAATCGCTTCTACTATATCGTCGGTACGAATATTCATAGCCCGTAAAATCCCAACTGCAACACCACCGCCGTCGCTGAGTAAACCAAGTAGAATATGCTCAGTACCAACGTAATTATGATTCATGCGATTAGCTACTTGAACAGCTAACTCAAGTACATTCTTAACACGTGGCGTCATATATATAGATGTTGCTTTTTTATTACCGCGGCCCACTTGCTCTTCTACAGCTTCAAAAATATCTTCTGTAACAATATTAAGCTCTTCTAAGGCCTTAGCAGCAACACCATTTTTAACCTTTGTCAGGCCGATGAGTACATGTTCAGTGCCTACATAGTCATGTCCCAACTCCAATGCGGCTTCTTGAGCAAAGGCAAGAACACGCTGTGCATCATCTGTAAATCGTTGCATCATACTATCACCTCATCTATCTATGTAAATTGTAATTATTTCTCTTCAAATATATGTAAACAATGGTAGGATATACCATTGGAATAGCCATTAACTAAACAAACAAATTCTACAGTCAACTCGAATATATTATATTGGCTTTAATCATATCAGATTAAAGCCATCTATTATCAACACATAGTTATATGTGTAAATTTATTATATGTAATTGATTTTTTCCAAATTTATATTAATGTGAAAGCTTTTGGCGGATTACCTTCGCCCGATAGCTATCACGCTCGATATCTGTTAGATCATCATTTCCTGCATATTTAGAAAGAAAATTAGGTCTAGTTATGGCAATTAACTCATTAAATGAATCTTTACCCCAAGAAGGTAAAATCTCTAAATCAACACCTAATTGGATATCACTAAGCTTTGTTAAGGCCTCTTTACCATTAACACGACGCGCATATTGTAAAACACCATATGAGCGCCATAATACATCTTCTAAACCTTCTTTATCATTATGTAATAAGGATTGTCGAGATTTTCTCTCTTCTGCAATAATGCCTTCTACAATCTTCGTCAATTGCTCGATGGTATCCTCTTCACTGACACCCATAGTACGTTGATTAGAAATTTGGTAAATATTTCCTAACGCTTCGGAGCCTTCCCCATATAATCCGCGTACAGAATAGCCTAATTGAATAATGCTACGAATAAGGCGTGTAATTCGTCCAGATATGGTCAATGCTGGCAAATGTAACATTACAGACGCCCTCAAACCGGTGCCTACATTAGTAGGGCAAGCCGTTAAATAACCAAACCGTTCATCAAAAGCATAGGGATATTTTGCTTCAATTGCCTTATCTATTTTTTGAGCATGTTCATAAGCTTCCTGTAATCGTAATCCTGAAACCATAGATTGAATCCGCAAATGGTCTTCTTCATTCACCATAATTACAATAGATGCATCGTCAGATACTACTAAATTACGATATGGCAGTTTTTCCTCCAATGCAGGACTCATTAAATGTTTTTCCACTAATATAGCTCGCTCACGCTCGCTTAATTGCTCAAGATTAATATTGGAGTATTGATGTCCATCTACTTCTTTTAAAGGTTGAAGCAAGCCTCTAGAGATGATATTTACCTTTTCTAAAGATGACTTATCATTACGATTTGTAAACAATATTCCATCAAAATTGCGTGCTAATCGGATTCGACTAGATATGACAATATGATCGGTTGCATCCGTATCGTGTTGTAGCCATGGGCTTAAAGGAGAGTCTAATATAGTATCTAACATAATAAGAACCTCCTACTCTTTATCGCCACCAATGATGGCTTCTAATTCTTTTATTTTATCTCTTAAAATGGCTGCATCCTCGAAGTTCTCTGCTTGAATTGCTGAGTCTAATTGATGACGCAACCGCTTTAATTCATACTTGGCTTTAAATACATTATGACCATGGCTAGGAACAGTTCCTTCATATTCAGAACTACCTTGTAATCGTTGTAATAACGGTTTTATTTCACTAGCAAAGGTTTCATAGCATCTATCACAACCAAACTTCCCTACACGATTAAACTCATCATAAGTAATACCACATTGAGGGCAACGTTTAGACTGATGTGATTTTAATAAACTATCAGGATAGACCATATTCTTAAAGAAATCATTGGTAAAGAAGCTATCATCCCACATATCATTCATAAAGGAACTATAAGGAGATAATTTTCCCTCCTGCTGTAATGCAGTGGCACAAGTATTGCACAAATGTTGTTCCGTCTTCTGATTATTTACAATATTTGTCATATGGATAGTAGCTTCATTTTTATGGCAAT
>CABSJA010000077.1 GCA_902477915.1 uncultured Veillonella sp. | reverse complement strand
GGTGCTGCGCGGCTAGGTAAGATGGCGCGGTGCATTTTCCGTTCCACACCTAAAAAGGTAGATTTAACCTTATATGGATCTTTTGCAAAGACTTATAAAGGTCATGGTACAGACCGTGCTTTGATTGGCGGTTTGTTGGGGTTCAAAGAGGATGATACGAATATTCGTATTGCTCATAAATTAGCTGAGAAAGAGGGGATGGAGTATAACTTTATCGAGTCTCCTCTCGATGTAGGTCATCCTAATGTAGTTCGTTTTGATATGTACGATGAACATAATCGTCATATGACTGTTATTGGTCGTTCTCTTGGTGGTGGTCAAATTATGATTACCGAAGTAGATGGCAATGATATGTCTATTACTGGCGATGAGTTTACCCTTGTCGTATTTCATGAGGATAGACCTGGTGCCATTTCTCTTGTGAGCCAAGCATTGAGTGAATCTGATATTAATATTGCTACCATGCGTGTGTTCCGTAAGGGTAAGCATAAGGATGCAGTGATGGTTATTACTACGGATACGGTAGTAAATCCTATTACCGTTCAGTTTATGCGCGAGTTCCCAGGCATCCAAGATGTGATGACCTTTGAAGCGTTATAGGAGGGCGAATGATGAGTTATGCATACGATACAATTGCAGATATTATTCGCTTAGCAGAGGAAAATAATATTTCCTTCGGTGACGTAGTACTGCGTTATGAGTTAGAAAATTATGACCGCAGTGAAGAAGCGGTTATTCGTGAAATAGAGCATCGGTTAGATATTTTTGAAGGCTCTATTCAAGATGGTATAGATTATGCGGAGAAAACGGCCTCTGGTATGTCCGGTGGTCAGGCGGCACAGCTTAACGGTCAAACTCCAAGATTTATGAGTGATATTGCGTATAAGGCAATGACCTATGCTATTGCTGTAAACGAAGCGAATGCTAAAATGTTCCGCATTGTTGCTTGCCCTACTGCAGGATCTTGTGGTGTTATGCCTGGTGCTGTGAAAGCCGTAGCTGATCATTACAAGTTAGATAGAGCCACTGTAGTAAAAGGTTTCTTGGCCGCTTCGGGCATTGGCAATGTAGTAGCTAATCGCGCTTGCGTTGCTGGTGCGGTTGGTGGTTGCCAAGCAGAAATTGGTACAGCCGCTTGTATGGCTGCCGGTGCCATTGTAGAAATGATGGGCGGCACGCCGCGTCAAGTCGGCCATGCTATTGCATTGTGCATGAAAAACTTATTGGGCCTAGCTTGTGATCCTGTAGCGGGGCTCGTAGAGGTACCATGCGTTAAACGGAATGGTTTCTATGCAGTTCATGCTATTACGGCATCTGAATTGGCGTTGATGAATATTGAAAGTCAAATTCCACCAGATGAAGTTATTGAAGCGATGAATAATATTGGTCGCGCTATGCCAGCTGCATTGCGTGAAACAAGTGATGGTGGCCTTGCGGTAACACCGACAGGTACAGCTATTGCAGAACGAGTGCAATCCTTATAGGATTGCACTTTTTTCATGCTTTCATTTGTAGTAAAATAAAGATTAGACTAGTTTAGAAAAGGGGGTGTGCATGATGGAACAAGCAAATCGAATATTGACTGTACTAGAAGAGGCTAGCTATGAAGCGTATATTATAGGCGGAGCTGTACGGGATATATTAATGCATCAAAAGCCTCATGATTTCGATATTGTGACGTCTGCACGTCCTGATACGGTCATTGATGTTCTCCGCAGTCATGATATTCAAACCACAGACCTTGTGGGTAAATCCTTTGGTGTTGTGGTGGCAACATTAGAAGGTAAGCAGTATGAAATCGCTACGTATCGAACAGAGCGATATGGAGCAGATAGTCATCGGCCGGAAGAAATAGCCTATGCCGATACCTTAGAGGAAGATGTACTGCGCCGTGACTTCACGGTTAATGGCATGGCTATGAACCGCTATGGTGAGGTCATAGACTTAGTAGGGGGACGCCGAGACATTAAGCATAAAACGTTGCGCACTATTGGCAATGCAGAGAAACGCTTTGAAGAGGATGCATTGCGATTATTTAGAGCCTGTCGCTTTGTAGCAAAGCTAGATTTTTTACCGAACAAAGATCTTTTAGAGGCTATGCCAAAGGCCTTTCATCGTGTACCTGGATTATCTCTCGAACGAGTTCGCAGTGAACTGGATCGATTGATGCTAGCGCCTGCTGTAGCGAAGGGACTTGATGTATTGGTGCAATCGCGATTGGCCGAATGCTCTTGCCGCGTCGTAGAAAATGGGGTGGCTCGTGAAGTTCCTATTTTACCGGAGCTATATCATCTTGTGAATTTACCACAAGAAAAAGACTTTCATGAATTTGATGGTTGGTATCATACATTGGCCGTTGTATCTCATACAGAGCCAGACTTAACATTGCGTTGGGGCGCTCTATTACACGATGTGGCGAAGGGGATGCCTACGGTGCGAGCTGTTATTGATGGCCGATTGACAGATCGTGGCCACGATACATTAGGCGCTGAGATGACAGAGACGTTGCTCACCCGTTTAGGGTATCCGAAAGCCTTTGTGCGCCGTGTAGCTTGGATTGTAAAAAACCATATGCGCTTTCACTATTTTGTACAAAATGGAGAAGCTAATGAGAAAAAGTGGATCCGTAAAGAGGCTCGCAGTGGTGAGTTCCGGGATAGTCAAATTATGCGGACCGCATGGGAGCAATTAGCTAAGGTTTGTGCTGCCGATGTATTAGGCTGTGGGAAGCCCTATGCATCGACTGATGGTACATTAGCCTTTGGGGAATGTATGGCGGACCTTAGTTTAGAGATGCCTATCCATACAAAGGATTTAAACTATGATGAACGAGTTATTCAGCTTGCAGGGAAAAAAGTGGGGGAAGGATTGCAGTATTTATTAGGTCAGGTGCAAAATGGAGTGATTCCTAATGAACCAGATGCACTATATGATGCATTAGACCATAAGTTACGCCGTCCAGTGGAGAAATGATGAAGTTATTAAATAAAGCGTTACTACGCATGAGTGATTGGAGTCGCACTACATGGTGCCTTGCCATACTCATGACAGTTGCTTTCGTCCTTGTTGGGCGTTTAGCACAGTTACAGGTCTTTGATACCTTTGACCTGGAGAAGAAAAACTTATTACAAGTTCAGGTGGACAGAAAACTACAATCGCCACGCGGTACAATCTATGACCGTAATGGTAAGCCGTTGGCCATGAGTGTGGTTACAAAATCGTTATATGCGGATCCGAAGATGATTAAACAATCTCCTCAAGAGATTGCAGACCTCATATCTCCGTATGTAACCATGTCTAAAGAAAATATTGTAAAAGCCTTACAAGAGGATACAGCATTTGTTTGGTTGAACCGTATGATGGATGCGGACAAATCAAAAGCGGTGCAACAAGTGATTAAGGATAATAACATTGCAGGCCTCAATTTCGTTGAAGAATCTAAGCGCTATTATCCAAATGGTGTGCTAGCGGCTCAAGTATTGGGCTTTGTCGGTACCGATGATAAAGGACTTGATGGGCTAGAAATGGTTCTTGATGACGAGCTAAAAGGTGGGGTGCAACAAGAAATTGTAGCTACTGATAATAAAGGGAATGCTATCTTTGGTTCTGTATTATCTAAATTTTTACCAGATAAGGGTAAAAGTGTAACCTTAACGATTGATGCGACCATTCAATTTATTGCGGAACGCGCTCTCGATAAGGCGATGGTTGATACAGGAGCTAAGCATGCGAGCGTTATCGTAATGGATCCAAAGACTGGTGAAATCTTAGCCATGGCTAATCGTCCAAGTTATGATCCTAATAACTATAACCAAAGTGGAGAGGAAGCTTTCAAAAATATTGCGGTTACCAACCTCTATGAACCAGGCTCTACATTCAAACCTATCATTGCATCGGCAGCTCTTGCGGCAGGTAAATGGAAGTTAGACACAGTGTATAACGATAAAGGTGCCTTTGCTGCGAATGGACATATCATTAGAAACTGGAATGGTGAAGGCTATGGTCCCGTTCGCTTGCTAGATATTTTGAAGTACTCCATCAATACTGGTATGGCTGAAATCGGCACATTAACGGGTGCAGATATTCTATCTAAATATGTACGAGATTATGGCTTCGGCTCTGAAACAGGTATTGAGTTACCTGGCGAAGGCGCGGGCATCTTGTATAATCCAGATGATATGAGTAAGCTAGACGTTGCTACTATGTCCATTGGTCAAGGTATTGCGGTTACACCATTACAAATGGTTCGTGCTTTTGGTGCCCTTGCTAATGGCGGTACTATGATGAAACCACATATCATCAAGTCCTATAGTAACTCCCAAGGTGATGTGACAAGTACGACAGAAACATCTGTTGTGGGACAACCAGTTCCGGCGGAAACCGCTAAAACCATTGTAGATATTCTAGAAAAAGAAGTATCCGAAGGTGGCGGTACAAAAGCGATGGTAG
>CABSJA010000076.1 GCA_902477915.1 uncultured Veillonella sp. | reverse complement strand
CTACTAGTTGCATTAATAGCCATCTATATGGCAATGGATCCAGATAGCTACATCTTAACCATGGTTGCCTATGCATGGGCAGGTTTTGGTGCTGCCTTTGGTCCAGCTATCTTGTTCTCCTTATTCTGGAAACGTATGACACGTCATGGCTGTATCGCAGGTATCCTCGTAGGTGGTTTAACCGTACTCATTTGGAAACAATTCGGATTCCTTGGCCTTTACGAAATCGTGCCAGGCTTCATCTTCTCTTCCATCGCTATCTATGTAGTGAGTATCATGGGTAAATTACCTCCTCGTCCAGTTCTTAAGGACTATCGCGAAGCAGAAAAAATGCATGTTCTATAAATTAGAAATCGGACGTTTAAAATAGCATACATAAAAAAAGAGCTAGTTGATTCAACGATCAACTAGCTCTTTTATTATGAGTATTGTGCTAAGCCTTCCTTAATAGCTTCTTTCACTTCTGCTACCAAGGATGCTGGTGAAAGTACTTTCACACTTTGCATATATTGAAGTGCCCAATACTTAAAGGCATCATGATTTACACGTACACGGCATACAACATCATCAGATGTGACGTTAGTAAATTCCACATTGCCATCAAACCAATCTAAAATTTGGTTTACAATAGACCGCTTTGCCTTAAAACTTACGGTAACGGATTCACCACCGAACATGTAAATATGTTCTTTTACATATTGTGATACATTGAAGGTGCGTTGCTGGTTATAGCCCTTTATCTCCCGTAAAGGTTTTCTACGTTCGCTCAGCACCGTAATGTGTGCAATTCGATCGACACGCAATGTAGACATGTCATCATAATTTTCATGGTTCCCAACTAGGTAATAGTGTCCCCGATTCATAACTAGTTGGAATGGATTGAATACATACTTTCGCTCCTTATTATCTAGACCGAGATTGATATGTAATCGTTTATCCACGTCAGGTTGGCAATAAGCCAAGGAAATTTTTCTCCCCTTTTGTATTGCTTCCTCTATGAGATCAATGTTAAGGAATAAGTCCTGACTTCTATGAAGGTAACCCGTAGCACTTTCAATATCAATACCATGGGGCTTGAAATGAGAGCTACCCAATTTAGCAACACGACTAATTAAATCCTTACGTTGAGATGCGGTAATATGACGAGACGCCAAAATACCGTCAATTAATAATCTCAATTCCGAATCTTCAAAGGTATGAATCATATAAAAATCAGTACGGCGAATAGTACCATCTGCTCCTACGGCAGACTCTTCACATTGAATACCAAAATCACCAGATTCATATAAATCATTTAAATGACGGCCTAAGGTCTTCCGATCGACGGATACCTCGTACCGCTCGGCTAATATACTGCGAATCTCCTCTTGAGATAAAGTATGATTAGCATCCGTTTCACTTTTCAGGATTTCTAGTATATATACTAGAACGGCCTTCTTAGATGCCATAAAAGACTCCTTTTACAAATAATACAATAAAAACAACATTGTAACTAATACAATTTATAATATCATCCACAACACATCGGATGATGTTCACAAAAATACCCATACATAGTATACCACACTTTTCATATATGGTTCATTTATTTCTCATTAATTTTATCGATTTACTATACTTTTTTGGCAATATTAAATAACTAAATGTAATAA
The DNA here is from genome assembly GCA_902477915.1 of uncultured Veillonella sp. Lineage (GTDB taxonomy): Bacteria > Bacillota > Negativicutes > Veillonellales > Veillonellaceae > Veillonella. The sequence continues at coordinate 2,944 of CABSJA010000076.1, read as the reverse complement.
TTATTAAAAAAGATTAAATTAAATTATATAAAACAAAAACCCATTACTACTTAATACACATAAATGTTATAAGTGTAATGGGTTTTATGTTTATTCTGAAGATTATATGAATCACCAAAATATTATCTTAGAAATTTTAAAAGAATTACGAAAGACCATTGTTTTTCTTACTTCTAATAAAGCCTAATTGCTCCATACGCTTCGTCAATTCATTATAGAATGCTTCTGCCATGGCATTTTGGTGTTTACCAGTTTGGGCCTTATCAGCGCTAAAGAGAGAATCTTTAATCTTCTTAATCATCGTAGACTTGGCTTTAGGCTTATTCAATAATTCCATGAACAATAAATCTTCTTCAGAAATATCACCAATAGCGTCATTGAACATATTTGCACCATAAATATATTCACTACCACCATCAGCAATAGCTTTTACAAAGTTTGTAAAACGAGCTGGTACATAGGATAAGCCCTCCATATATTCCTGTTTATCAGGGAATGTTTTATAGAATCGAATACCACCGCGTACCATATGTTCAACGATAGCTTTATATAAACTACATACAGCTGGTTCTAAGTCATCTTCAGATGCATTAGCAGTATCATGAGCAGCTTTTAAAATGGCAAGGGCTTCGATCATATTGAAAGTGCCACCATCTTTAATGAGCGCTTTGAATGTATCTCGTACAAGCTCATTTTCAAACATTTCTAATGCTTCTTCATCAAAGAGGATTTGGAATACAAAACTATTTACGATAGACCGTACAGGTACTGTATTCACCTTATCAGGATTAGCTACATCATAGCTAATATCCTTTGCAGCACGTTCTTTGCAAATAATAGACTTGCGGAATGTTGTATCAAGCATAAAGTCTAAATATTGTTCTTGATCCGCTTGGCTATTAGAAGCCAATTTTTCAAGTTTATCGGCGATGCTTTCATCATAGGTACGAACCATGGATAATGTTAAATCTGCATCACATACATAGCTAAGATTGTGAGCTTTTAAATGATCATTGAATTGATAGAAGTAACATGGATCATTATGAGGTTCTAAATGGTCATGACCTACATAATAATCATCCTTTTGCATAACGGAACGCAAGGCACCTAAGAATTTACTATTACGCTCTTTAAGGTTATCATAATTAAGAATTTGAGCACCTACTAGACTACCTACAGTTTTACCGCGTAATACCTTTTCCTTATGAGTCAACTCATCATGACCACGATTAGCAAACAGCATAAGTTGACGTACCTCTTCCATCGTGTGCCAACCTGGATATGTATTATAGGATACATAAGCAATGCCATTATCAGCCAAATGATGGGATATAATATCAAGCAACTTATCCTTCATTTCATCGCTAATCCAAGAGTAAAAACCATGAGCAATAATGTAATCAAAGGTTCCTAAGGTCTCATCAAAGTTCAAAATATCCCCTTGCAATAGAGATACATTATCTAACTTGGCATCACTAATAATTTTGTTGCCCTTTTCCACTTGATCTTGAGAAAGCTCAATACCTACAAATGTTGCTTCTGGATTATGCATAGCTTGAGAAATAATATTTCCCCCATACGTAGCACCTAATTCAAGTACACGTGCTGTTTTAGCCGTTGGTGGCTTAAGACCTACAAGTGTACCATATGCTTCCAAATAAGCAGGTGTAGTAAAAGGAAATGGATAGGATTTATAGCCTAACTCTTTATATATTGTTTGTTGCATATCGTCTGTTGCGATCTGTTGATTATCCTTAGCCATAAGCACCTCTATATTTACTATTAAAGTTATCAAATCATATGTCAGTACAATATACTTAGTAGTATATGCACAACTATTTAATATTATACCAAATTCCTAGTATATTACCTATTGTAAAAGCATTAGTAATTCAGGAACTACCTATTCAAGAAATGGCCATATTATTTTAAGATACCGTCAAAATATATTCATAATATAATAAATATATTACTTAAATTGCAATATGAAATTGAACAGTATCCAAATCTACAATTTTATTAACTTCTTCAAGAAAGATATCCAAGGGGGTTCTGTAGTTTAAAAGCTTGCGTGGCAGATTATTACACCATTGAAGTGTTCGTTGAATTGTTTCCTCCGAAACAGCTTTTATTGGCATTCCTTTCGGTATACATCTACGAAGTAAACCATTATGTCTTTCGTTTGATCCACGTTCCCAAGCAGAATAAGGTCGAGCAAAATAAATAGACAGGGTTTCATTTTCTAAATTAGATATCTCTGAAAACTCTAAACCGTTATCTGCAGTTATTGTTTTACATAAGCAAGCTAGATTAACATCTTTAAACGTGTTTAACCATGCATACAGTGTTTCTTTTACATCAGTAGCCCGTGCAGATGGACACCGTAAAGCCACATATAATCTGCTTTTACGCTCAAGTAAAGAGATTAAAACATGGTCTGTCTTATCTTTTGTTCCACGGACGGTATCTAATTCCCAATGTCCAAATTCCTCGCGTGTTTCAATATTAGGATCGCGAAGCTCTATGGATTTACCAAGTTCCCGCTTATGTTTTCTAGAAATAGATTTTCGTTGGGAACGCCGTACTACCAATGGTAAATCAATTGCTTTTATACCTAATACACCTTTGTGAAGATAGTTATATAAAGTTTTAGTACAAACCATTTCATCACGCATAAACAAACCTTTATGTATAGCATATCCAACAGCAGCGTCAAAGGACCAATGATCAGCTAGAGTCTTGCTTTCAATCCAATTTATAAAAGATTCTATTGCACCAACTCTCATGGTGTTAAATGAGCCCACACGTTGTCTTTCATATGTTGCTTGTCCAGAATCAGCTAAATATACAAGTTGAGATTTACCTTGTCGAATTTGAATTACAGTACCACGTTTTAATTCTGTATAAATAGTTGTTCTAGAACGTCCCAGTGCACGTGAAATTG
>CABSJA010000075.1 GCA_902477915.1 uncultured Veillonella sp. | reverse complement strand
TTAGTGCAGAGTTACAACGTCTGTACCCAAACATTACGGTTGAGCTAGTTCACTTTAATACAAAAGGGGATCGTATCTTGGAAAAACCACTGGCTCAAGTTGGTGGTAAAGGTTTATTTACTGCTGAGCTAGAAGAGGCCATGCATAAAGGCGACATTGATATCGCCGTACATAGCTTGAAAGATATGCCTACAGAGTTGCCAGAAGGGCTAACTCTTGGTGCTATCTCTGCTCGTGAAGTGCCTTACGATGCGCTTGTGAGCCCCGTGTATAAAACATTAGATAAATTGCCTCAAGGTGCTCGCGTCGGTACAAGTAGCTTGCGTCGTCAAGCGCAATTATTACATGTCCGTCCTGACCTTAAGGTCGAGGTTATCCGTGGTAATGTACAAACTCGTTTGAGCAAGATTGAAACAGAAAAACTAGATGGCGTTATCTTGGCACAAGCCGGTCTTAAACGGTTGGGCTTAGATGATCAAATTACCCAAGTATTTAAAGCGGATGAAATGATTCCTGCTGTTGGTCAAGGGGCACTTGCTATCGAGTGTCGTGCTGACGATACGGAAATGCTTGAAATGCTAGCTCCTATTAACGACGAAGCTACACGCTATGCCGTTGAAGGGGAACGCAGCTTCTTGCGTCAGTTAAATGGTGGTTGCCAAGTGCCTATGGGTGTACATGGTACTATCAATAAAGGTCAATTGACCTTAAAGGCCATGATTGCGTCCCTCGACGGTAAAACTGTGTACGAAGGAGAAATTTCTGGCCCAGCAAAAAAAGCTGAAATTCTTGGTAAAAATCTTGCAAAAGCCTTATATGAAGAAGGTGGCAAACATATTGTGGATGCTCTCATAGAGGAAGGAATCATAAAATGACAGGTATGGTATATCTAATCGGTGCAGGCCCTGGCGATGTTAAACTCATTACTGTAAAAGGTCGCGAATGCATTGAAAAAGCAGATGTAATTGTATATGACTATTTAGCAGATGCTCATTTGCTAGAATGGGCTCGCCCAGATGCAGAGTTGATTTACGCTGGTAAACAATGTAAAGATCACACCATGCACCAATGGGAAATCAACGAGTTATTAGTTCAAAAAGGTAAAGAAGGAAAAATCGTAGCGCGCTTAAAAGGCGGTGATCCACTCGTGTTCGGTCGCGGTGGTGAAGAGGCGATGGCCCTTGGGGAAGCTGGTGTACCATTTGAATTCGTACCAGGCGTAACATCTCCAATTGCAGCCCCTGCTTATGCAGGTATTCCTGTAACACAACGCGCTATGGCTACATCCTTTGCGGTTGTAACCGGTCATGAGGACCCAACTAAAGCCGTATCTGGCATTCATTGGGAAGGCCTTGCTACAGCGGTAGATACACTTTGCTTTGTAATGGGTGTTGGCAACTTGCCTACTATTGCAGAAAAATTGATGGCTCATGGACGTCCAGCTTCTACACCAGTAGCGCTTGTTCGTTGGGGTACAAAAACGATTCAAGAAGTTCTCGTATCTACCCTTGAACATGTAGTAGAAGACGTAGAAAAGGCACAACTAAAAGCGCCAGCTATCATCGTAGTAGGCGATGTAGTTAACCTTCGTGAAAAATTACAATGGTTCGATAATAAACCGTTATTTGGCAAAACTGTTGTTGTGACACGAGCTCGCTCCCAAGCTAGTGCATTCCGCGAAAAATTAGCGGCTCAAGGTGCTAATGTAGTAGAAGCGGCAGCGATTAAAACATCTCCATTAGAGTTGTTTGATGAAGATCGTCGCATCATCAATAATACAAAACAATATCAATGCATCGTATTCACATCTGGTGAAGGGGTTCGTTATTTCTTCGATGCTCTTTATAAAGAGGGCAAAGACACTCGTGCATTAGGTAATTCTAAAGTGGCAGCTATCGGCTGTGCTACAGCTCGGGAGCTTCAAAAATACGGTATCGTTCCAGATATTATTCCTGTAGACTATAAAGCTGAATCTGCAGTAAAGGCTCTTGAAGAAGAGCTCAAAGCAGGGGACTCCGTATTGCTCATCCAACCAAAAGTAGCGCGCGACGTAATTCCACGCTCTTTGCGTCATCACGATATAGATGTAGATATTTTGCGTTTATATGAAACGACACAAGATACATCTCAACAAGAAGCATTAGTAAATGCATTAACTGCAGGTACTGTAGACTATATTACGTTTACAAGTTCCTCTACAGTAACTAATACAATTCAATTATTGGGTGATGATGCATTGAAACTATTAGGCAATACTAAGATTGCTTGCATCGGACCTATCACAGCCGCTACAGCTATGAGTGCAGGTCTTAAACCAGCTGTCATCAGCGATGTATATACAACTGATGGCTTAGTTAACGCTATTATAAATGATGCTAAGGCTTAATAAGGATAGCATATAGTTGTTTCTATTTAGGGAATAACAATACCTCATATGAGCTAGCTTCTAATATTTTAATGAGCCCTATAGGGCATATAGGAGGATCACATGTACGATTTAACATACCGTCCTCGCCGCTTGCGTATCAATCCAGAAATGCGTGATTTGGTACGGGAAACGACACTCGACGTAACTGATTTGATTTATCCATTATTTATCGTTCCTGGTGAAGGTATCAAAAAAGAAATCGACACATTACCAGGCCAATACCACTTATCCGTTGATGAAGCTGTAAAAATGGCTCAAGAGGTATATGATCTTGGTATTCTTGGCGTAGAAATCTTTGGTATTCCTACATATAAGGACGAACAAGGTTCCTCTGCATGGGATATGTCCCAACCTGTACAACAAGCTATCAAAGCCATCCGTGCAGCTGTGCCAAATCTATTGGTGGTAGCTGATGTTTGCTTGTGCCAATACACAACAACAGGCCATTGCGGCATGATTGATGATCATGAAATTTTAAATGATGAGACATTGCCATTGCTTTGTAAAGTAGCGGTAAGCCAAGCAGAAGCAGGTGCTCATATGGTGGCTCCATCCGATATGATGGATGGCCGTGTAGGTGCTATCCGTGAAGCCCTTGATGCGGCTGGCTATACAAATGTATCCATCATGAGCTATGCAGCAAAATACGCATCTGCTTACTATGGTCCATTCCGTGGTGCTGTTAACTCGGCTCCTAAATTTGGTGATCGCAAGTCCTATCAAATGGACCCAGCTAATCGCTTGGAAGCTTTCAGAGAAATCGAGCTGGATATCGCTGAAGGTGCTGATATTATTATGATTAAACCAGCCTTATCCTACTTGGATATCGTTCGCGAAACACGTGACCGCTATGAATTGCCTGTAGCGGTATACAATGTGTCTGGCGAATATGCGATGGTTAAATCCGCTGCAGCAGCTGGTCTTATCGACGAAGAACGCCTCGTTATGGAAACAATGCTTTCCATGAAGCGCGCTGGTGCTAAAATCATCATTACGTACCATGCTATAGATATTGCTAAATGGTTACAAAAGTAAGGAGAAACCATGTTCCAACTCGGTAAATCTGAAAAGGCCTTTGAAGAGGCTAAACGTTATATGCCAGGCGGCGTAAACAGTCCGGTTCGTTCCTACCGCAGTGTAGGTTCTAACCCTCCGTTTATCAGCAGCGCTAGCGGCAGCCGTATTTATGATATCGATAACAACGAATACATCGACTATGTGTTGAGCTGGGGCCCTATGATTTTGGGCCATGCGAACCCTGAAGTTATTGCTAGTTTGCAAGAGGCGATTCCTCGTGGTACTAGCTATGGTGCGCCTACACTACTAGAAACAGAATTGGCTAAAAAGGTACAAGCCTTCATGCCATCTATGGAGGTTATCCGCCTCGTTAACTCTGGTACAGAGGCGACTATGAGTGCTTTGCGCGTAGCTCGTGGCTATACTGGTCGCGATCGCATCGTAAAATTCGTTGGTTGTTACCATGGTCATAGTGATGCGCTTTTGGTAAAAGCTGGCTCTGGCCTTGCTACCTTTGGTGTGCCAGATAGCCCTGGCGTTCCTCAAGGCGTAGCAGAAAATACTATTACCTTGCCGTACAATGACTCTGATGCGGTTCGAAAATTATTCGACGAGATTGGCGATACTATTGCGGCTATCATCGTAGAACCTGTAGCAGGTAATATGGGCTGTGTGCCTCCTGAACCAGGGTTCCTTGAAACATTGCGGGAAGTGACTAAAGCTCACGGTGCATTATTGATCTTTGACGAAGTTATGTGTGGCTTCCGTGCTAGCAGCGGCGGTGCTCAAAAACGTTACAATATTAAACCTGACCTTACATGTTTAGGTAAAATCGTTGGCGGTGGTATGCCACTGGCTGTATTTGGCGGTGCTCGTGAGATTATGAACCAAATTGCACCAGCTGGTCCTATTTACCAAGCTGGTACATTGAGCGGTAACCCAATTGCTGTTACCTCTGGTCTTGCAACACTTTCCATTTTGCAACGGGATCCAACTATTTTTAAACAAGTAGAAGACGCAACTATTGCCCTTTGTGAAGGCTTTGAACGCTTGGCAGCACAATACAATGTGCCTGTTGTAGTACAACGAGTAGGCTCCATGTTCACTATCTTCTTCACTGATAAACCAGTTAAGAACTTTGATGATGCAGCATCTTGTAACGAAGAACAATTCAAAATGTTCTTCCATCATAACTTGAGCCATGGTATTTACTATGCGCCAAG
>CABSJA010000074.1 GCA_902477915.1 uncultured Veillonella sp. | reverse complement strand
CGGCACGCCTCTTTTTTGTGGTAAGATGGATATAATATTGATAAATTTAGATTCATTTGATCGTATATATTGGATTCTAAATTCAGATGATTTTTATATTAACTATATTTACCATAGGGGATACTATGATACAGCGTACCGCCTTTAAAGCGTTGCTAGAACATAAAGGACAGCTTTTATTACTAGGTTTAACTTGTTTAGTTGAAAGTCTATCTATTGTTGGGCAAGCTTGGTTCTTTGGAACCTTAATTAATAATTTTATTTTTTCTGAAAATACCTTGCACGATGAAAGGTATACCATTATCTATTTAGGGATTGCTATTATTGTGAGATTACTAGCACATTATGTGCAAGAATCTGTAGCCAACCGATTGGGGAGTGCAGTAAAAGCAACCTTTAGAAAACGAGCTTTAGCACATATGTTCAAGCTAGGTGTTCAACATAAGGAGCGTCACGGCGATGTAATCCATATGCTTACAGATGGGTTAGAGCAAGTAGATGCTTACGTAGCTCGATATATTCCGCAAATTTTATATGCTATTATGATTCCTCTTATCATGGGCATTGCTATTGTAGATACTTTGCCTATTATTGGCATCATTCTAATTGTTACAGTACCATTGATTCCATTCTTTATGATCTTAATCGGCAAGCAAGCAGATCGCCTCAATAAAGAACAGTGGGAACGTATGAGTTTCTTGTCTGGGCATTTCCTCGATGTATTGCAAGGTATCACCACATTAAAACTCTTTGGCCATGCGAAGGATCAAATAAAGGTCATTGGTCGTTTATCTGAAGAGTTTAAAGACTCTACTTTGCGTGTGTTGCGCGTGGCGTTCTTATCTGCATTGGTTCTTGAACTTGTAAGTACTATTAGTACGGCATTGATTGCGGTATACCTTGGTTTAACACTATTAGATGGGGAGATACCATTCTTTTCAGCCTTCTTTATTTTGCTATTAGCACCAGAATTCTATACGCCATTTAGACAACTGGGGGCTGCATTCCATACGGGAATGGCAGGGAAGACCTCCATTTTAAAATACGAAGAGTTTATGAATCGCCAGCCATCGTTACCTGTAGGTGGGCAATCTAAACTTCAAGGGCCTATACAAGCTATTGAAATTAAGGATTTAACCTTTACCTATGAAGATAGTGAAAATGGGGTACAACATATTTCATTAGAGGCTAAACGCAATTCTCCGATTATGCTTGTTGGTGAAAGTGGAGCCGGGAAATCTACAATCGCTCATATTATTGGAGGCTTTTTAACTGCTCCTAAAGGTGCTGTTGTCATTGATGGTCTTGATGTTTGTGACATCGATGTTGAGTGGTGGCGCCAACAAATCACCTATGTATCCCAGCATCCTCATATCATGAAAGGAACCTTACGCGATGTATTATCCTTTGGAATGAATGTAAGTGATGAAGAAATCATAGAGGCATGTAAAGAAGTACAGCTACTGGATGTGATTAATAGACAACAAGATGGTCTTGATACGATTATTGGTGAAGGTGGCTTAGGTCTTAGTGGTGGCGAACGTCAACGGGTGGCGTTAGCACGTGCGTTCTTACGAAAAGGGCAAGTGTTAATTCTCGATGAGGTAACGGCACATCTTGATGTAAAAACAGAATCTATCATAAGTAGTGCTATCAAACGTTTGATGGAGAATAAAATTGTTATTATTATTGGCCATCGCCTACAAACGATGCACTGGGCTTCTACGTTATACGTTTTAAAACAGGGGCGCATTATTCAACAAGGCTCTTATGAAGAGCTTATTGCGGTAGAGGGATATTTTAAAGACCTTGTCACCTCTGGTTTAGGCGAATTTTCTTCAACTATTGAAGAGCAGTTGCAAACAGGGAAATCATTTGATATTCAAGATAGAGATGAGCTAGATCATTCAATTCCTGTTGATAAAAAAGGTGCTCATGTAGTAGGAAACAATACACATACATCTGAAGTGTCAACGTCTAATATGGGCTTAGAAGGATGGAGATTACTCTTTTCTGTATTAAGTCCTGCAAAGTGGTCTTTAGTATTAGCTTTGATTTTTACATTCTTAACAGTATTTATGAATGTAGGACTTTTAACTGTGTCTGCATGGTTATTGGCCTCAGCTGCATTGCAACCAGGCCTTACCTATTTGAGCCTTGCCATTGTAGGGGTTCGATTCTTCGGCGTTAGCCGTGCCGTATGTCGTTATTTTGAGCGCTATACATCTCATCGGATGGCATTCCAAGGATTATATGGTTTGCGTGTATGGTTCTATGCTCATTTGGAACCATTAGCACCAGCTATTCTTAAACACTTTGGTGCTGGGGATATGTTAGGCCGTATTATGGGTGATATAGAGGTATTACAATTCTTCTACTTGCGCACATTAATTCCTCCTGTAGCAGCCATTGCTTTAACTGTTTTAGTAGCCTATGGTGTTTCTACCATTGATAGCACTTTGGTTACACCTATAGTTTTGTCGGCTTTAATATTAGGTTTTGTATTGCCTATAGTTGTATATGCTCATAATAAACAATCATTGACTGCGATTGGACCGCAACAAGGGGAGTATAAATCACTATTAAGTGATACTATGGATAGTTTGGAGGATGTCATTAGCTATGGTAATGAAGATTTAGTCTATCATCGTATTCAACATATGATGCATACTGTGGATGCTAATAAGGGTATTATTGAGCGTGGCATGAACTTAGGGAATACGCTGTTCCTAGGTGGTGTGCAAATTACTGTTGTCATTGTAGCTATATTGGCTGCCAATGCTTTGACAGGCGCTTGGGCTAGTGTTATGGTAGCGGTTGCTGCCATTGGTACACAAGCTTGGTTTGAAGCGTTACAACCTATGATTGCGGCTGTTCATCATGGTGCTGAAAGTAAGGTGGCTACGAGTCGTCTTATGGCACTCGCCAATGAGCCAATGCCTGTGGTAGACCCAAAGGCACCAAAACCATTCAATGCTAATCGAGATATTACCTTTACGGATGTATCTTTTGGTTATAATAAAGATCGTTGTATTTATGAACATCTTAGATTAGGCATTAAGCAAGGGCAATCAGTTGCTATCGTTGGTGCTAGTGGCTCTGGTAAGACTACATTATTTAATATGCTTGAGCGTTTATATGATTATGGTGGTTCCATCCATGTAGGTGACGTAGAATTAAAGGATATTTCTATAGATACATGGCGTAATGCGTTAGGAACTATTACACAAGATACGTATATCTTCCATGCGTCCTTTGAGGATAATATTCGACTAGCAAGGCCGGATGCTTCAGCAGCTGATTTAGAGCGTGCTATCGAGCGTGCTTCCTTGCGCTCTGTAGTGGATAGATTGCCAGCTGGTTTTAATACGATTGTTGGTAGTGGTGGTCATGGCTTAAGTGGTGGTGAACGTCAAAGGGTTGCATTAGCTCGATTATTTTTGCGAAATCCACAAATCGTTTTATTGGATGAACCATTAGAAGGTTTAGATCAAGTAACGAGAAAGGCTTTACATTGTGATTTGATGGAATATGTAAAGGATAAAACATGCTTATACATTACACATCAGTTAGAAGGATTAGAGCAAATGGACCGTATCGTATTTATGGATAAAGGTCAAATTATAGAAGATGGAACATATGAAGAATTGATTGCACTTCGTGGTCATTTCTATGAATATTGCTACCTATCTATGGCAAGTATTCAATAAAAATAAATATCAATTAAATTATCTATTATAACTATTAACTTATAATAGGTTGAATATTAAACTACAGTAATAAAGCCCCTTTTGCTATGTAAAAGGGGCTTTATGTATGCCTATATTTAATAGTATATGTAGTAGTCTTTTATCGATAAATCATGCAATATATGGTATAATTTGTATGTCAAAAGCTATTTTTTTGTTACCCTTGGAGGGGTTATGACTAAGATCTTCACCAAAATACGAGCGTTGGTGGATGAAGCATTATCTGATCGTGATACAGCGGTGGATAAGGTGCCTACTATAGAAAAGGCTCCATTAGAACAAGACTTGTTCGACCACCGTTTACTATATATAGAAGAAGACACAGTCAATCGTATGTTACGGGCTGCTCTTCGCAATCATTGGCTCTTTTACGCGGTAACCTTTGAATTTGAGCCAAACAATCAAATATTCCTATCCATTATTACGAAATGGGGGAATGTGATCAATGTGGAATTCACCTTAGAGGATTTATGGTTTGATGATTACTCATCATCCTTTGCAATCCGTCTCGACACAAATAATATAGATACAGGTGGGTTTATTTTAAACTCTATCCTACACTTATTAGGTAACTGGTGCCTCAGTCTCTTTGGTATATTCTTTAATCCTATTGCACTAGGTGAGAAGGGATCTACTATGCGTTTTGAGAAAAAGGGGATTATCCAGTTCGATCTATTACCGAATACACAAGTAAAAAAATTCATACCTTTGCCTGAACGACATATCGGTAGTAATGGTCCTGTTCTATTGGGGAACCCTCGTACTAGTCAATCCGTTTTACAGTTAGATTACTATGCGTTTCACGATCCAGTAGACACATTTACTGTACCAGATGTACCAACCCGTACTAGCTGGCTTCGTTCCATCGATATTGCGGCAGTTCTCTTATTGCCAATCGGCGTGTGGATTACCTTTATTATCTTGCATCACTACTTGCCTACAGAAAC
>CABSJA010000073.1 GCA_902477915.1 uncultured Veillonella sp. | reverse complement strand
CTGAAAAAATTGAACAATCCTATGCAGCATCCTTTGGTAAAGCTATCAACCCAGTACTTGAACCATTGGGCTTCGACTGGAAAATGGGCTTATCTCTCGTAGCTGGTTTAGCGGCTAAAGAGGTAGTAATTTCTACATTGGGTACAGTATATGCAGTAGGTGGTGATGATAAAAATCCAGCTCCATTGACTGATTACTTACAAAATGATCCAAACTTCTCACCATTGATTGCATTAACAATGATGTTGTTCGTATTAATTTACCCACCTTGTTTGGCAACATTAGCTGTTATCAAACGTGAAACAGGTTCTTGGAAATGGGTTGCATTCATGTTCTTCTATGAAAATACATTTGCATGGATTGCATGTTTCATCTTCTATAACATAGGTCGCGCATTAGGTTTCTAATCTAGAGTCGCTAAATAGGAGAGTTTAGCCACTTTTAGATTCTTTAAACAAAAATGAATAAAAAAAATGCGATTTTGTTATAAGTAATTTAAAAATAATACTTGATAATTATCAATATTCGTGGTTAAATGATAATGAGAAAAGGGAAATATCCTTTAGATATTGCTTTTATCTTATTTATCACTAAGACACATATTGTAATTTAGTAGATATTGAGAAAGAGGCATAATAATGGATAATCTTGTTATAGGACTCATAGTTGTATTAGCAATAGCTTACATTGGTAATAAATTTTACAAACAAATGTCTGGTAAAGGCGGCTGTGGCTGTGGTGGCGGTGGCTCCGATTCTAGCTCTAAGAAATCTTCTGGTTGCGGTGGTAACTGTAGCTGTGATGGTTCCAATAAGGCACTAGGCATTAAACGTACAGCTAAGTAAGCTAATACGAATTCTGATTTTGAAAGAGGGGTCTCTATAATGGGCTCCTCTTTTCAAATATAGTAAGTAATTTTTTTATATATTTAGTAGAAAGGGATATTATCATGTTCAACTTCAACCAAAACAATCTTAAAAACGCTAACTTATTCGCAGCAGGTCTTGCATTGGGTACTGTAGGTCTTAAAGTATTAACTTCCAAAGACGCTAAAAAAGTATATGCTGGTATCGTAGCAGCTGGCCTTCGCGCTAAAGAAACTGTATTAGAAACAGCTGAAAAAGTACAAGCATCTGCATCTGACGTATTGGCAGAAGCTCAAGAAATCAACGAAGCACGCAACGAAGAAATCTTTGAAGAAAACAAATAATAGAAGGATTTAACTATGTTACAATTTTCTGTTGTACGAAAACTCAGAAATCGCTTGCATGTTAAGGTAACAGGTCATCGCTTTACAGAAGCTGAAGCTGCTTATGTAGAGGATACATTACTCCTTAATGATGCAATTGTAGATGTAACCTTCTACACTCGCAGCAGTCAAGTTGCCATTAAACATACTGGTGATATTGACGCTGTGCGTGAAGCAGTGCTAGGTCTACGCGATTTAGACTTGTCCGAAGCACCTGCTTTGAACGAATATTCTCCACGCTTGGTAAATAAAAAATACCGTGAAATGATGATCAATCGCACTGCAGTTTATTTAGGTAAAAAAGCAGTGTTGCCTGCACCAATTGCAGCTGCATGGGCATGGTTTGATGGTATTAAATTTATCGGCAAAGCCATTAAAACATTGTGGCAACGTAAGTTAACTGTAGAAGTACTTGATGGTGTAGCTATTGGTGCTGCATTACTTCAAAAAGATTACCCTACAGCTGGTGCTGTTATGTACCTATTAGGTATTGGCGATATCTTAGAAGAATGGACTCACCGTAAATCCGTATTGAATCTTGCTCAAAGCATGTCCTTGAACGTAGATAAAGTATGGGTTTTAGTTGATGACATTGAAGTGAGCAAGCCAGTTAACGAAGTTGTGGCAGGTGATAAAATCATTATTCGCCAAGGCGAAGTGATTCCATTGGATGGCGTCGTTATCGATGGTGTTGTTCTTGTTAATGAAAGCTCCATGACTGGTGAACCAGAAGCGGTTCGTCGCGATCAAGACAGTTCTGTATATGCAGGTACTGTTGTTGAAGACGGTAAAGCTATTGTAGAAGTACGTAGCACATCCAAAACATCTCGTTACGAAAAAATCGTTAACCTCATTGAAGAGTCTGAACAAATGAAATCCGGTATGGAACAACAAGCATACCGCATGGCTGATAAATTAGTTCCAATAAGCTTTATTGGTGCTGGTTTAACATACTTGTTGACTCGTAATGTAATGAAAGCATTGTCTTTCGTAATGGTTGACTTCTCTTGTGCTCTTAAATTATCCATTCCATTGGCAGTACTTTCCGCTATGCAAGAAGCATCTAAACGCGGTATCACTGTTAAAGGTGGTAAGTTCTTAGAACAAATTGCACAAGCAGATATGATTGTATTCGATAAAACAGGTACTCTTACAAAAGCAGAACCTGAGTTTGAACAAATCATCCCGTTCAACGGTCATGATGCAGATGAAATGTTGAAATTAGCTGCATGTATTGAGGAACATTTCCCTCATTCCATGGCAAAAGCAATTGTACGCGCTGCTAAGGATCATGACTTGCCTCACAAGGAAATGCACTCCGATGTAGAATACGTTGTAGCTCATGGTATTGCATCTAAAGTCGGTCGCTACCGTGTACGCATTGGTAGTGCTCACTACATCTTTGATGATGAAAAGACAAAAATTCCTGCAGATGAACAAGAAAAGTTCAATAATTTACCAAATTCATCTTCCCATATTTACCTCGCTATTGGAGGTACACTAGCAGCGGTTATTTGTATTAAAGACCCTGTTCGTGAGGAAGCAAAACAAGTTATAGCTGATTTACACACTTTGGGTATTAAAAAGGTTGTCATGATGACTGGCGACTCCAAACGTAATGCACAACGTGTAGCTGACGAACTCGGCATCGATGAATTGCATGCTGAAGTATTGCCAGAAGATAAAGCAGCTTATGTAAAACAAGCAAAAGCTGAAGGCTATACTGTTATGATGGTAGGGGATGGTATTAACGATTCCCCAGCAATTTCTGAAGCACATGTTGGTATCGCTATGAATGAAGGCGCACCAATCGCTCAAAAAATTGCAAATGTTACTATTTCTTCCGATCATCTACAAGCTCTTGTAGATTTACGCCGCATTTCTATGGCATTGATGAAACGTATCAAAGCTAATTACAATGGTATCGTTGGTTTCAATGGTGCTCTTGTTGGTGGTGGCGTACTCGGTATTATGCCTCCAAGTCAAACAGCTTGGTTGCACAATCTATTCACATTGGGTATCGGCTTAGAAAGCATGACTCCATTGTTGAAAAAAGAAGAAACAAAGGACGCTGTTCCTACAATTGATGTAACAGCTGACTCCGTAGTAGCTTAATTAGAAACCTCCATATAAGGTATTCATTTACCTATATGGAGGTTTTTCTTTTTTGATGACATTTATCTATGATTATTGTAAAATACAAAGAGATTACATATCATAGGAGATCTTTATGAACACATTAATGGATATTTGTAAAAGATCCATCTACTTGAATCTATTTATCGTAGTCATTCCTATTATTGCGTATATGATTCATAATGGATCGAGTGCGATGGTAGCACTTGTATGGTATTTGCTTTTATCCCTAATTATGCCTTGGGCATATTTATCATTTAAAAGTAGTACCTTTGGAGATGGTAAATCGATTAGCCGTATTGCTTATGTTGTAAGTTGGATTATAATCCACGGCATTAGCTATAAAGGTATTTTTCTCGGTGTAGATTTATCGATGTTATGGGGCTGGCCTACAGCAGGCCGAGATGTAGCTTTCTTAGTAGCTATGTATATCGGTGTCACTATTAGCTTGATTCTAGCGTATGGTCTTACTCGCTTAGTGGGAGGCCGTAATGAATAAGAGTTTCTGGTTATTTACCGTTGTTTGCGCTTTATTTGTAAGTGCTGTAACAACAGTTCTTTCCTTGAGTGGAGCATTAGCGTTACCTATATTAGTATTCCCTGTATTGTCTCTTGTAATACCACTCATGGTGCGTAGACTTAAGAATGCTAAATTTAACGACGACCTACCATTGAGTATGGGCTATCATGCATATAGTTGGGCTTGGTGGACAGTATTTTCATTTCTTCATACGCCATTTAGCTTTACAACAGAGAATGGAATTGTAACAGCATTGCTTCTATTCGTGGTGTATTTTATCGTTCAAGTGCTCATTGAACTTTGTGGTCTGTTAGCAACTAAGTTTTTTGATCGAAAACATCGATGGGGCATGGTAGATGAAGCCTTTGATATAATTGGGTATACTATACCAATCCCATTTTTATATATTGGTTCGCTTCTGTATATTGATTTACAGGATCCAATGGTATACTTCATGTATGCATCATCAATGAATGTGAATATACTGTTTGCAGAATTTGTGTTGTTGCTTATATCTTTGTTAGTATTTGTATTTTATTTATATCCAAGAGATATAGCATATAGAGGTATACGATTATTTCGCATTATTTTAACCGCTGCTTTATGGCTTGCTATGAATGCCCATATTTTATACGGTGGTTATATTCCAGAATTTATTGTATCTTTAGTTCCCACCGTTTTCCCAACGTATCAAGGTAATCCGCTCGTGTTTGTTACTCCCACTTTATTAGAAGCTGGTATAACAGGTGTAGCGGTGATTATAGGCGCATTGGTAGAACGTGGTATAATTTCACGACGCCGTGAACGTATTTAATTTCTAGTTTCGACTTATATCCGTAAGG
>CABSJA010000072.1 GCA_902477915.1 uncultured Veillonella sp. | reverse complement strand
TATTACATAATAGGAGGAGTCACCTATGAGTGGGGAAGCATTATTCAAATCCATCGTTAGTGGTGAAAATCAATCCATATTAGGTGATATAGCTCGTTCTAGCTTGGGTTTTCTAAGTAAAGGTTACGAAAAGGCTGTATCCATACGAAATGCTCGATTTGATGCGGGCAAGGGGGTTACTAGAGTTACCGTGCCTGTTATCAGTGTTGGTAATATTACTGCCGGTGGTACTGGCAAAACGCCAATGGTGAGATTTATATGTGATGTACTCGCCCGAAAAGGACTTCATCCTACCGTACTTAGCCGTGGCTATCGAGCTGAGGACAATAAGAAAAATATCATTATTTCCAAAGATGGTACGATGTTAGTAGAGCCATCTATCAGTGGTGATGAAGCGTGGCTATTGGCTAAGGTATTACAAAAGTCCAATGTAATTATCGGCCGAGAACGGGCTCTATCGGCAAAAATTGCTATAGATGAGCTCGGAGCAGATTGTTTAGTTATGGATGATGGTTTTCAACATCGCGCATTAGCCCGAGATATTGATATCGTTCTCATTGATGCGTCTAATCCATTTGGTTATGACCATGTATTGCCTAGAGGTTTACTACGCGAACCGCTTAGTGGTTTACAACGAGCTAATATAATTATACTGACCAAGGTCGATCAAGTGGCGCCTGGTGTTGTTTCTGGAATTCGTAAGCGTCTAGCGCATATGTTACCTAATACACCTGTATATGAAACAATCCACAAGCCTCAATCTATGTATACCTTAGAAGAGTGGGCTAATGGGGAACCTGGTTCTTCTGTCGATGCGTATCAAGAGCATCGTATTATGGCTGTTAGTGGTATTGGGAATCCTCAATCCTTTACACAAACGATGACCGACATTGGGTATAATGTTGTTCATACAATGCCTTTTGGTGATCATCATAATTTTGAAAATGATGATGTCGTAGATATTTGGAAAGAGGCATTTGCTCATCAAGCGGATGCTATTTGTATCACTGAAAAAGATGCGGTGAAGCTAAGTCAGTTGCATGCAATTGAAGACTTAAAAATACCGATTCTAGTGCTATCTATTGGAATTGAATTTGTCTCTGGAAAGCAAGAATTCATAGAAAATTTAGAGATTTAGTGTATAATAATAAGATACACGAATGACAGAAATGGGGTTTTATTGTGAAGTTTGGATGCGTTATTCCTGCTCGTTATGGTTCTACAAGATTACCAGGGAAACCATTAGCGGATAT
Organism: uncultured Veillonella sp.; assembly: GCA_902477915.1. Lineage (GTDB taxonomy): Bacteria > Bacillota > Negativicutes > Veillonellales > Veillonellaceae > Veillonella. Next base: position 3,542 of record CABSJA010000072.1, on the reverse strand, counting down.
TGCAGGTAAACCAATGATTGAACGGGTTTATGCAAGGGTGTCACAAGCGACAAAAACAGAATGTACTATTGTTGCTACCGATGATGATCGTGTTTATTCTGCTGTTCAAAACTTTGGGGGAGCTGTTATGATGACAGATCCTAATCACCCTACCGGAACTGACCGATTAGCCGAGGTTGCTAGTCATTATATAGACTTAGATGTCATTATTAATGTTCAAGGTGATGAACCTATGATTGAGCCAAAACTCATTGATGACTTGGCCCAACTTTTTGAAGAAGATCCAAACTTACAGATGGCAACTGTTGCGACTCCTTTATTAGAGGATGAATACAATGAGCCATCTGCAGTAAAGGTTATTTTAAATAATCGCAATGATGCGATGTATTTTTCTCGGTCCTTAATCCCGTATCCACGTCATGATTTTGTACGTGCTCCACTAAAACATATTGGTATCTATGCATATCGTAGAGATTTCTTGCTAAATTATGCAAAGATGGAACCAACACCAGCAGAGCAAACAGAATCGTTAGAGCAATTGCGCGCTCTTGAAAATGGCTATACTATTCGTGTTATTCTTACAGATAAACGATTTATCGGTGTTGATACACCGGAAGACTTAGCTCGTGTAAATGCAATCTACGAGCAAGAGGAGAAATAAATGAAAACAGTTCAAATTAAAGATATTACAGTTGGTGGCGGCAAAGGTCTTTTTGTCCTTGCTGGGCCATGTGTTATTGAAGATTATGATCGCACATTGGCTATTGGTAAACGCGCAAAAGAAATTTGTGAACGCTTAGGTATTCCATATATCTTCAAAGCTTCTTTTGATAAGGCCAATCGCTCTAGCTACGGCTCTTTCCGCGGACCTGGCCTTGAAGAAGGTCTAAAAATCCTTGCTTCTATTAAAAAGGAACTCAATGTACCGGTGGTAAGTGATATTCACTCCATTGAACAAATTGAACCGGCTGCAGAAGTATTGGATGTTTTACAAATTCCAGCATTCTTATGTCGTCAAACTGACCTTGTATACGGCGCCGCTAAAACTGGTAAATGCGTAAATGTAAAAAAAGGTCAATTTATGGCACCTAAGGATATGGAAAATGTCCTAAATAAAATGAAAGAAACAGGCAATGAAAATCTTATGCTTACAGAACGTGGATTTAGCTTTGGCTATAATAATCTCGTTGTGGATATGAGATCTTTCCCTATTATGCGTTCCTTTGACTATCCTGTAGTCTTTGATGCTACACATAGTGTTCAATTACCAGGTGGTGCAGGTACAAAATCCAGTGGTAATCGCGAGTTCGTACCAAACTTGGCTCGCGCTGCTGTTGCCAGTGGTGTAGATGGTCTGTTCTTTGAAGTACATGATAATCCAGAGGAAGCATTATCCGATGGACCAAACATGTTATACTTAGATAATTTTGAAGCTTTGCTAAAAGATTTAGTAGCTATTGATAAAATCGTAAAAGGTTAGGGGCGGTTATTTGTGACTATTTTAGAACAAGCGGCACAGGTGCTTCATGAGGAAGCACGTGCTATTGAAGAATTAAGTTCTCGTTTGGATCACAATTTTGTAAATGCTGTAAATATGATTTTGGCTTGTAAGGGCCGTGTAGTATGTACAGGGATGGGTAAATCTGGCCATATTGGTCGTAAAATTGCGGCTACTTTGGCTAGTACTGGTACACCAGCACTTTTCATGCATCCTGGTGAAGGTGTGCATGGCGATCTAGGTATGATTACAGAAGATGATGTAGTATTAGCATTCTCCAATAGTGGTGAAACAGGCGAAATCATCAGTATCTTGCCATCCTTACGTCGCATTGGTGCTAAATTAATCTGCGTTGTAGGGAAACCAGAGTCTACACTAGCTAAGAATTCTGATATTGTATTACTAGCTGAAGTAGAACGTGAAGCTTGCCCATTAGGATTGGCGCCGACTACAAGTACTACAGTTGCATTGGCACTTGGTGATGCATTAGCAGTTTGCTTATTAGAACGCCATCACTTTACACCGGAAAACTTTGCCGTATTTCATCCGGGTGGTTCTCTTGGTCGCAAATTATTGTTGACCGTAGAAAACATTATGCATGGTGGTGAAGATAATCCAACGGTATTCAAAGGTGCAACCGTTCGAGATGCTCTCTTTGTGATGACAGAAAAAGGATTGGGAGCGACCAATGTTATTGATGAAGAAGGTCATTTGTTAGGCCTTGTTACTGATGGGGATGTTCGTCGTGGTCTAGATTCTGGCAGTAATTTCCTAGAATGGCCTGTAGAGGATATGATGACATCTATGCCTCGTACGATTACAAAGGATAAATTAGCGGCGGAAGCTCTTCATTTAATGGAGAAAAATCAACCGCGCCCTATTACTGTATTACCAGTTGTAGATACAGATAATAAATGTCTAGGCATTGTTCATATTACGGATTTATTGCGTAGAGGCATTGTATAATGAATATTCAATGGATTGTTCTTGATGTTGATGGCGTACTATCTGATGGAACTCTAATCTATACATCGAGTGGAGAAGAGCTTAAGTCTTTTTCTGTGAAAGATGGCCTAGGATTAACGGCAGCTCGAAAAGCAGGACTTAAGCTTGCAATCATTACAGCACGGATATCTCCTATGGTAGAGCGACGTGCTAAAGAGCTTCATTTTGATGCACTGCTTATGGGGCATGCCAATAAAACAGAAGCATTAAGAAATCTTTGTAAAGAGCATCAAATCAATTTAGAGGAAATTGCCTATATGGGGGATGACTTAAATGATTTAGGGGCTCTTCAAATTGTAGGACTACCGATGGCACCCAATAATGCGGTACCGGAGGTCAAACAATTAGCTAAATTTATATCTACCGTCAATGGAGGCCACGGTGCCGTTAGAGAGGCTGTAGAATATATCTTGAAGAAACAAGGACTATGGGAAACTGTTGTAGCAGATTATGCACGAGAGGCCCATGCTCATGGACAATAAGGAGGTGGGCAGAATGAATAACGAATGGCAATACCATTTAGTTAAAGGTATTAGCTGGCTTGTTTGCCGACTGCCATACAAGCTCATTTTGCTCATAGGCGCTAGTTTAGGGCCAGTATATGGCCTCATAGCGAAGAAGCAAAAACTTAGAGGTATAAAAAATATAAAGATTGGCATGAACATGAATGATCAAGAGGCAGAGCAATTAATTGAAAAATTGTTCAAGAATCTTGGCCGTAGTGTTATGGAAGTCTTATATATGCCAAATCTGACAAAGTCCTTTATCAATAAACATATTGAAATGCGAGGCGTAGAACATTTAGAGAAAGCCATCGCTGAAGATAAAGGTGTCATTGTTCTTACTGGACATGTTGGCAACTGGGAATGGATGGGGGCTGCCATGGCTGCTCATGGATATCCATCTACTACAATTGTTAAGAAACAACCTAATGCACAATTTACACGTCTCATGAATGAATATCGTGAGATGGTAGGGCTTGATGTATTTGCTAGTGGTGGCAACGAAATCGTTTCTGCTGCTAAGGCTTTAAAAAAGA
>CABSJA010000071.1 GCA_902477915.1 uncultured Veillonella sp. | reverse complement strand
ACTATATGTTACATAGTGAAAGCACAATAGGTGCTACATTACCAACCTTTACAATGGCATTTGTCGTTACAGCTATCGTTGGATTTATAAGTAAACCAGCACACACATCGGCAGAAATTAAACAGTAACAACAACAAAAACCTAATGTACGTATACTAAATCAATAATAAAGATTATAGTAATGGCGTAATAGCGTAATAGAGTAATAGAGCAATAGCATAATAGCAAAAACACCTTCACAAACAGTCATCATAATGGTCCCCTATTCACGTTGAATAGCATAATCCATATGATAACGTTTATGAAGGTGTTTTATATGTTAATTAGACTACCCCTTATTTAGGAATTGTAATAATTCCGTTTTCACAGGTCCAGTGTCTATCTCCTACGCTTTCAGCTTCACTTTCATCATGAGTAACCCATACGCAAGGTACATCCCATTCACGGATGATAGATACGAGGTCCTCACGAACTTGTTTTCTCAAGTTCCAGTCTAGTGCAGATAAAGGCTCATCGAGGAGTAAAATAGTCGGTTTAGAGTAGAGAGCACGTCCAAGTGCAACCCGTTGTTGCTCACCACCAGATAAACTGCCCGCCTTAGTTTTTCGGTATTTCTCTAAGCCTAACCGCTGTAATAGCGTATCACACATATCAGGTGTACCGCGTTTACTGTAAGTAATATTATTTTCTACAGATAAGTGAGGAAATACGATATTACCTTGTGGCATATACCCTACTTGACGGTCTTGCGCAGGTACCCAGATTTTTTTATCTCGATCAACCCACGTTGTATCATCACATTGAACACTGCCAGTTGTGGGTTTTACTAGGCCCGCGATGCATTTGATAAACGTACTTTTACCACTGCCGGACTGACCAGTCAGCACAGTAATGCCAGACGGCAGCGCACCATCGGCTTTCACAGTTACAGAAGGTCTAGCTACAGTAAAGGAAAATGTAATCATAGAACCTCCTAATTATTATCTGTATGGCGGAACAAGGAACCTTTTGTAATAAGGTGAATCCCGCTCAGTAACGCCAATGTAAGAACACAAATATAAATAACGAGCTCAAAGGCATCCATGTACTGTCCCGCCTCTACATAGGAGTAGATAGCTAATGGCATAGTACGTGTTACCTTTGGAATATTACCAGCAATCAAGATGGTAGCACCAAATTCGCCCATAGCACGACAGAATGCCAAGATGCTGCCTGTCACAATACCTTTCCATGCAAGGGGAATCGATATAGTAAAGAAGATACGTAGCTCAGAGGCGCCTAATGTTCGAGCTACATCCTCCATATTATGATCTACGGACTGCAATGCAGAACGTACTGTTTGATAAAACAGTGGAAATGCAATAACAGAAGAGGCTATGACGGCACCGGAAGCTGCAAAAACGACACTCATGCCATGAGCTTCAAGCCAAGCCCCAAAGGCATAACCCGGTGTAAATACCATAAGCAGCGCAAAACCAACAACGACTGGCGGTAAAACAAGGGGCAACGTAATTAAAGCATCGAGAATGGCAATGCCGCCCCATTTACAGCGTTTCATCCAATAACAAGTTGCTAAGCCACTTAAAATAACTATAATAAGAGCGACACTCGCCACCCATAATGATAACCAAAATGGACTCATGCTATACCCCCTTTCTATTTAATAATGCTGAAATCATATATTTCCAGCTAGGACTAACAACAATAATATATATATTGTACCATAAGAAAACGCTAGCCATGAGAGCTAGCGTTTTACTCTTATTTAGAAGTGGAGAAACCGTATTTCTCTAATACTTTTTGTCCCTCTGGGCTCATTACATATTGGTAGAAATCTTTTGCCAATGCGTTGTCGTATTTTTTAATGATACCGATTGGATAGATAACTGGATCATGAGAATCAGCAGGTGTTACTGCAGAAATTTGAACTGCATCGCCTGCCGCAATAGCATCAGTTTTGTAGATGAAGCCTGCATCACCAGCACCTTGGCTAACGGAAGCCGTTACAGCTTTTACGTCTTTAGCATATACTACATTTGGTTCAACTTGTTCCCAAACACCTAATTTTGTTAATACTTGTTTACCATAATTACCAACTGGCACTGTTTCAGGATTACCTAAAACGATACGTTTAACAGAAGCAATTTGATTTAATTCAATTTTAGGTTGGCCTTTTGGAACTACAAGAACTAATTCATTAGTTACAAATGGTTTAACATCTGTTACAAGGTCTTTGTCTTGCAACATTTTCATATTCTTTTCGTCAGCAGAGATGAATAAGCTAGCTGGTGCGCCTTGTTCAATTTGTTGGCGCAATGTGCCAGAACCAGCAAAGTTAATAGCAATTTGGTCGTCTGATAAGTTATGACTCTTTTTGTAGGACTCTGCCAATTCAGTAAGAGCACCTTTCAAGCTCGCTGCCGCTTGTACAGTAATCTTTTCAGATGTGCTTGGTTTAGCAGAATCTGCTGCTTTGTTTGTGTCACTACCACACCCCACTAACAAGGCCAGCATGAAAACGCTCATTAATACTAATAGAATTCGTTTCATAATTCCTCCTGTGCATCCCTTTGGACTCCACACTGTGAAAGCTATGGTTACTCACCGTAGAGACACGTTCAAAGAACAAACTAAATATACAATATATTCACATTATACTATATATTTGTTAATTAATATGTATGTAAAAACTCACATTTTGCATATATATTTCTGATGAATACCATAAGAAATCATAATGGATAAAACTTTTAAGCCCCGAACAATACATACTATGGTATGATAATACTATACATTAAATCCATACTAAATTAATAAGAAACTCTAGGTGAGATAATGAATATATTCGAGCTAATAGGACATATATTTATGAACTCTATGATTCCTATTTTTATACTGATAGGCGTAGGGTTTATATTGGATAGAAAATTTAAACTAGATTTATATACGCTGAGTAAACTAAACTTCTACATATTATTGCCTACCTTTGTATTTAGGGCTATGTATGAAGCTAAATTTACATCAGGTACGTTAGAAATCGTATTTTGTGCACTAGTTGTACTCATACTGAACTCTATCCTTTCAGGTGTAGTCGGCAAAATACAAGGTTATGATGTAGCAAAAATCGCCACATTAAAGAACTGCGTTATGTTCAACAACGTTGGCAATATGGGCATCGCCCTTGCCATCTTTGTATTTACTAATGTGCCTTACGTCATCGATGGCGCAACCCCCTATGCTGATTTAGGTCTTGTCAGCGTCGTATCTATTATGATTATACAGACCATTACGAGTAATACCTATGGCTTCTACCAAGCTGGCGCTGGGCGATTAAGCACAAAAGATGCGTTAAGCATAGTCTTCCATATGCCTATGGTATATGCTATACCGCTTGCATTACTTTGCCAGCTCTTACCATTTGATTTACACGGTCTATTCTTCTTTGCCCCTCTTAAAATCTTTGCTAATGCCTTTGTAGGCGTTGCTATGATCGCTTTAGGGGTGCAGATTAACAGAACGCCATTAAACTTCTTTAAGGCGGATGTTATGCTCGCTACATCCTTACGTCTCGTCGTAAGTCCTCTCATTGCTGCAGTTATTACTATATTATTTATAATGTTCTATGGTCCTATGCACCCGATTGCAGCGCAAACGATTGTCATCACCTATAGCGTACCAACAGCCATCAATATGGCCCTTATTGCTATCGAGATGAAAAACAATCCAGAATACGCTACGCAAATTGTAATGGGTACAACCATACTATCAGCAGTAACTATGCCACTATTTATTACGATAGCCTATTACCTCTTCCCTTTATATTAATACTAGTATACCTATACAAAAAGGAGCCGTATAAACGGCTCCTTTTCTTATATTTTAACTTTATATATCTTTAGAGGATATATATATATCATGAGTACTTTTGTATATCCCCAATCAAGTTAGACAAATAGTATGCAATACGGCTATATGACTATTGATGAGATACGTGTTCCATACCCATTCTTACGAGACCTTCTACGTGATCATCGTTTAGAGAGTAGTATGCAGTTTTCCCATCCTTGCGATAGGTCACAAGACGGGCTTGACGCAATACACGTAATTGATGAGAGATAGCAGATTGTCCCATCCCCATTGTTTCCGCAATGTGATTTACACACATTTCGTTTTCTAATAATAATTCTACTATTTTAAGGCGTGTAGGGTCACCTAAGATTTTAAACAGCTCTGCTAACTTTAGCAATGATTCTTGTTTGTCGCTCATATAGTCCCCCTCAATTTCATTCATATTCATGCTTATAATCTGTATTTCTTATGTATAACTAATCGATGTTGCTTAAATTAGATTTCTCATATATAGAGCATATATATAAATATTATATCATTTTTATTATATTAAAAAAGAGACTTTGTAAAAACAAAGTCTCTTTTTGTATCATATCAAAACAGGATATGAATTATTTAATGATTAATACAGGGCAAGTGGAGTGACTAGTTACATAGCTACTTACGCTACCCATGAACAAGCCTTTCAATGGACCAAGGCCACGGCTACCCATTACGATAAGATCAGCATTGTATTTTTTAGCTACTGCCAACAATGCAGGACCAGGGGAACCAACTTCGAATACGCTTTTAACTTTTACACCTGTAGGAATTTCTTTCACTACATCATTAAGAATTTCTTTACCAGTTTCTTCCATATCTTCCGCAATTTGTTCAGATACGTAGCCACCGGAAATTGGTGTTTGATCGAAATTGGAAATAGCAGACACAATGTTTGCAACGTGAACAACAATCAATTCAGCATGGTTGCGGTCCGCTACAGCGA
>CABSJA010000070.1 GCA_902477915.1 uncultured Veillonella sp. | reverse complement strand
GTGCCAATGTTACCGAACCGTACATTAGTTGAGTAGCTCCAAATTTATGTAAATAAACTACATCTAACCGATACTACGGTACTTAGCACCAATGGTATCGCACTGCAAACCAGTTGAGTAACTTCAAATATATGTAAATAACGAGCCCTATAATTTTGATTTACAAGTTTATAGTTTTTTTTACGTCTACTTTTGCATATTACTAATAAATATTTTCATTCATAAATTAATATGAATATCTTGTGAGGGATTTTCTTGATAATACTAGGTATGTGTGATATTCTCATTATATGCTTAAGTGGATTGGAGTGATTAGTTTTTATGTATAAATATGGCAAGAGCTGTATTAAAAAATTATTATATTTTCTTTCAATATGTATTGCAATTTTAGCTATCTCATTTGGTGTTATGTGGGGGCTGTCTACTGATTATAAGATATATGGTGTACCCGTTCTTAACTATCATCAGGTAAACGATGAAAAGCATTCAGCTTTGACTCTTCATGTTGATCAGTTTAGAGAGCAGATGGAGTATTTACATAATCAGGGATACAACACGATTACATTAGACCAATTATATGATTATTTAGAAAATGGTACTGAATTACCGAATAAGCCAATTGTTATTACCTTTGATGATGGCTATGTTGATAACTACAATAATGCATTGCCTATTTTAAAGGAATACAATATGAAGGCTACCTTGTTTATGATTAGTGATGCTGCTAATACACCTGGTTTTGTTTCTACAGAACAAATGCATAAAATGGAAGCAGGTGGCTTTGATATTCAAGGTCATACTAATCATCATAAAATCTTAACAAAAATTGACCCTACTGAGTTGCCAGATGCTTTGCTTGGAGGAAAGACTTCATTAGAGGGGATTTTAGGTGAGCCTATTGAATATTTAGCATATCCTGGTGGGTTTAACGATATGCTCGTTCAATATGTAACTAAACAGTCTGGTTATAAAATGGCTTTCACAGTACAACCAGGTACAGTACAGCCAGGAGATAATCTATATGCCTTAAATCGATTGGCTATATTCCAAGGTGATACACCATATCTATCGTTCTGGATGCGCCTACATTGTGCACCATTTATTCACTACACATGGGCATTACGTGATTTTTTACGCGATAATGGATGGCCGAGATTAGCATCTATTATTCCGTTATTCTAGGAGGAACTATGTCTTACGAAGTTGTAGCAAGACCTTTACGCGTTGCTATTTTAACAGTTTCTGATACTCGCACCTTTGAAACTGATAAAGGCGGTAATAAAGTACAAGAATTTTTAGAACAAGCAGACCATATTGTGGCAGATCGTAAAATTGTTATTGATGATTACGATGAAATTAGAAATGCTATGATCCCATGGTGTAATGATGAATCTATTGATGTTATCATTTCTACAGGTGGCACTGGCATTGCTAAGCGCGACGTAACAATTGAAGCTGCAAATAGCCTCTATGAGAAACATATTCCTGGATTTGGTGAAATCTTTAGATATTTATCCTATACAGAGGATATTGGTACTAAGGCGATGGCGTCTCGTGCTGAAGCGGGGGTCAACAATAACACGTTAATGTTCTCTGTGCCAGGCTCTGTAGGTGCCGTTACATTAGCTATGAGTAAACTTATCATTCCTGAAATGGCCCATCTCGTTCGAGAAATTACAAAATAATATATTTAGACTGCTCATTCGTGGGCAGTCTTTTTTTGATAATAGAATTCATAATGCTATTTAAGGGAAATAAAAATATTCAGATAATACCTTATTAATGGGTATAAAATCTATATATGCTAATTCTCAATATATAAAACAATACCATTGCAGTATTGTTTTATTTCGATTATACTAGATTTAGTAATACGTTTGTCCGAGTGCACGAGAAAGGAGACCTTATGAAGTTAAATCAGGCCACGGATTATGCATTTCGCATGGTCTTGCATATGGCGCTATTACCTTCGGGAACGAAGATAACTGGCTCTGTATTGGCTGAGCAGGAATTGATTCCAGAACGATTTTTGCTTAAGATTATGCGTAGTCTCATTGCAGCTGGGATTATGAAATCCTTTCGCGGTGTAGATGGTGGGTTTGCCCTCAATCGAGATCCTCAAGAGATTTCATTGCTCGATGTAATTAGAGCGGTAGAAGGGGATGCGTATTTACAACGGTGTTTATATGATGTAGGTTCTTGCTCTAAGTCTTGTATGGGGCATTGTGCTATCAATGAGGCTATGGGGACGATTCAGGACCAATTAATTAATCAGTTGGAGCAGGTTAACTTTAAAACGCTTGCTCAACGTGAACAGTTGATTGAGGCTGAAGCGTTGCCATATTCACAAGCGCAATGATACAAGGTTTTTAGTAAAAGCTCATCAAGTGATGTAGGTATTTAATTCTAAGGAGGAAAACACATGTTTGAAGCTGTAGATTTAGCTCGATTACAATTTGCGCTAACATCTATCTATCACTGGTTGTTTGTGCCGTTCACACTAGGCATGACAGTGACTGTAGCTATCTTAGAGTGGACATATGTGTCTACAGGTAAAGAAGTTTACAAAAAAATGGCAAAATTCTGGGGCAAATTGTTCCTAATTAACTTTGCTATGGGTGTGGTAACTGGTATTGTTCAGGAATTCCATTTCGGTATGAACTGGGCAGAATATTCTCGTTTTATGGGTGACATTTTCGGCGCTCCATTGGCCCTTGAAGCATTAATGGCATTTTTCTTGGAATCTACATTCATGGGTGTATGGATCTTTGGCTGGGATCGTTTAAATAAAACTGTTCATGCCCTTGTAGCTACGTTGGTAGCATTAGGTACAAACCTATCTGCATTCTGGATTCTCGTAGCGAACTCCTTCATGCAACATCCTGTAGGTTATGTAATTCGCAATGGCCGTGCAGAAATGGACAATTTCTTAACAATTGTTCAAAACGGCTATGTTCCAGGCCAATTCTTCCATATCGTGTTGAATGGTTTATTAACAGCAGGCGTAATTATCATGGCTATCAGTGCATGGCACTTATTGCGCAACAATGCGACAGACTTCTACCGTCGTTCCGCTAAATGGGGCATGGTTATTGCTCTTGTATTCGGTACTTTAGGCGCTTTGGCAGGTCATCATCAAGGTCAATACATTACAAAAGTACAACCTATGAAAATGGCTGCGATGGAAGCATTGTGGGAAACACAAGATCCAGCTCCATTCTCTTTGGTAGCTAACATTGATACTAAAGCACAAAAAAATACGGGCGCACTTGAAATCCCTGGTGGTTTGTCCTTCTTGACTCAAAACTCCTTTACTTCTGGTAAAGTAGAAGGTATCAAAGATCTTCAAGCTAAATCCGAGGCTCAATATGGTCCTGGTAACTATATTCCAGATGTTCCAGCAATCTTCTGGACATTCCGTATCATGGTTGCAGCTGGTTCCATTATGTTACTCGTTGCATTCGTAGGTCTTATCCTTAATGCAAAAGATAAATTGGTTGGTAATCGCACATTCTTGAAAATTATGTTCTGGACATTGCCATTGCCATTCATTGCTCATTCCACAGGTTGGTTTGTAGCAGAAGCAGGTCGTCAACCATGGCTTGTATATGGCTTGCAATTAACTGCAGACGGTGCATCTAAAGCCGTTACAGCTCCAGAAATTATGACTACTATCATCGGCTTTACAGTTGTGTACATCGTAGCAGCTATTGCAGCTCTCTACCTTGCTGTAGAACACATCAAAAAAGGTCCAGATGGTAACCCATCTCACGATGTAGTTGAAAAAGAGGAGGCGAGATTATGGAATTAATTTTTAATAACCTTGAAGTGGTATGGTTTATTTTAATTACTGTACTATTCGCTGGCTTCTTCTTATTAGAAGGTTTTGACTATGGTACTGGTATTTTATTACCATTCATCGGTAAAACTGACGTTGAACGTCGTCAAATGATCAATGCCTTGGGCCCTGTTTGGGATGGTAACGAGGTATGGATGATTACTGCAGGTGGTGCATTATTTGCATCCTTCCCTCATGTATATGCTACATTGTTTAGTGGTTTCTATTTAGCGTTATTCTTAATGCTTGCGGCTCTTATTATCCGCGGTGTATCTTTTGAATTCCGCTCCAAGAGCCCTAACTTGTTATGGCGTAAAACTTTTGACTACTGCATCTTCTTTGGTTCCTTGATTCCTGCATTATTGTGGGGCGTTACAGTTGGTAACTTGATTCAAGGTACTCCAATCGATGCAAGCATGACCTATGTAGGCACATTCTTTGATTTATTAAGCCCATACACAGTACTTTGCGGTATTGCGTTTATCTTGGTATTCACATACCATGGTGGCTTATTCACTTCTATCAAAACAGCTGGTGCTGTTTCCGAACGCGCTCGCGCAGCTTCTTTGGTAGTTGGTGTTCCTACTGCAATCGGTGCTTTAGTACTGGTTGCTGCTACATATGTATGTACAGATTTGTTCAACTCTGTATTAGCAATCGTGTGCTTCGCATTAGCAATCGTGTTCTTCCTCATTTCTTGGGGTGCTGCACGTACTCGTAATACAAAATGGGGCTTTGTATTTAGCTCCTTAACTGTTATTTCTGTAACAGCTGCTTACTTTGCTGGTTTGTTCCCTCGCATCATGGTTTCTTCTTTGAATCCTGATTGGAGCTTAACTATTGCAAATGCAGGTAACTCTACTTACACATTGACATTGATGACTTGTGTAGCCTTCGTATTTGTGCCAATTGTATTGGCTTACCAAATCTGGGTATACTGGACATTCCGTCATCGTGTATCTGAAAAAGACTTACACTATTAATAGAATAGCTTTATAACTCTAGTGAGTTATAAAATTTAGGTCTCAATGTGAGGCGTGTCGTAGCGGCACGCCTCTTTTTTGTGGTAAGATGGATATAATATTGATAAATTTAGATTCA
>CABSJA010000069.1 GCA_902477915.1 uncultured Veillonella sp. | reverse complement strand
TCATATCAAACACAATACCAAGTAATGGTCTTGTTATAGTAATAACTACAGCATACACAACGAAGAAGAATGTGCCTGCTAAGATAAGATTTAAATCTTTTGTATAGGCTGCCATAAAGCCGATAACACCAGAGTATGCAAAACCTACTAGTACAGAAACAAGACTAATAGAGTTCATACGTGGTTCAATATAATCGGAAATTCTAATGCCCTTACGTTCTTCAGATTCAATATCGAGCTTAGGTTCCTCAAACTTCATAAGAACAGAACCAATACCACAAAGGATGATAAGAGCAACACAGAATGCGATGATAAAGTCATAACCAAGGCTATGTAGCATTAAAATCCCCAAGAATGGGCCTACTGCAGCAGCAAGAGATGTAGACAAGCCATAGTAGTTAATCCCTTCACCACGGCGTGACATTGGAATAATAGCCGCTACGATTGTACTTGTAGCAGTCGAGGTAATACCGTATGCAAAACCATTTAAGAAACGAACACTATCGAGCATCAATAGATTAGGTGTGTAGAAGTACATGGCTGTTGAAACCAAATAAATTAACAAACCAAGGTACAACATCTTACGACAGCCCAAGATACTAATGAACCGCCCCGCCAACAACCGAGCAACAACGGTACCAATAATATAAATACCAACGGCCAAGCCAGCTTGACTTGCTGTAGCATGAAGATTATCCTTTGCTACTACCGCAATAATAACGATTAATAAGTAATAAATCAAAAATACTAAGAAATTAATCAAAGTATCGAGGACAAAGGATCTTGTCCATAAGGCCTCTTTAGCCTTATCCATAATATCAACTCCATTTTCTTAAACTATTGTCAACCATTTGCGACAACGATTAATTATAAACCTCTCATTCTAGAAATCAAGAACTAAAATGTTATACAGCTCATTACTTTTATTTATGACAAGATATGTGTAATCAATCATAATATAGATATATCCATTTTTATAACTCACATTAATTTTTGATAATAAAAACACCTTTGATCGTTTATATTATATCCCCGAAGATACTATATAAGATCAAAGGTGTTATTTATAAATAATTAGTTAATGACTTTTCTATATAGCTGATACATCTATATGCTTTACATATCTACCTATATTATTTCGTTTTTAATCCACACGCCTTAAAGAAGTTTTTATAAGCTTCAGCTTTTTTAGCAAGGCTCAACGGATACGCACGAGATGTAGATGGCAATCGCGTTAACGTCAATTCGCGACCGTTAAACACAAAAGGAATTGTCTCCTCTGTTTTAGGCAATTTAACCTTTTCTGGTAAAAGGCTTAACAAAATTTCTGTGGCCTTACCACCTGTGGTACCGATATGTTTACAGTCTGGAATTTGGTCCAAAACCTCTGCCAATGGTACAGGTTCAACAACCTTAAGAAATGCATCTGATGCATTCCCCTTTTCGCGTATAGCTTTTAATACAGTAGGACAAGAAGCAATCCCCGCTTCAGATAAGAACGCTTTAATCTTATCCGTATCAAAAGCTTTTTCCTCCCCTTTTCTAAAGTGTTCCTTATCGTCAAAGAATACTAAGCCATACACGCGCCACATATCATTTTGAAAGTTAGGATAATGAAATTCCATAGATCGCTTTTCGGAAGTTGGTGGGAATGTCCCCATCATCATCACCGTCGTATTCTTTGGTAAGAACGGTGGAAATGGTCTAGTTTCAATTGTTTCTGCCACAGAGCATCAACCCCTTTCACAATCTAGTATGAACTCAACTTTCAGCATAATATATGAACTATATCACAAAACTAAATTCTATTAGATACTAGGTAAAACACTAAAAATATTAATAAAACGATAAAGAAATAAGTAAACTACTAGTCCTTATTGACCGATTGGTTGAGATACTAATGTATTAATATGATCAAAGCCTACTGGTGTAGGAGATACGAGATACAAGCATACAACAGCAGCTACAGCAAAGCCAATCGCTAAGTAGGAGAAGCTGCCATGACGTGGAAACTCATACATACCAAAGAGACGAATGCCAATAGCAGCACCAATAGCGGTAATTAAAGATGGTATGGAGAAGATATTGTAAAACCCAAATACCACCATAAGACCAGCGTATCCACCTACTACTGTAATCATTGGTAACATACGGTCCATTGGATTAGGAATGGAACGTGTAAGCGCTGCTGGATAATAAGAGGCTTCTACACCAAACATACCCAAGAACAAATTGAAGTCAGCCCAAATTGTTTCCCATGCACCTCTAAAGGCATCTCGATGGTTGCCTACGTACCAAGCAAAGCCCGTAATAATTAAGATGGCTAAACCAGCACAGATGAAATAGTATTCACTAGGAATTTTAGGGCCCGCATAAGCACCTACAGCAGTTACAACAGCACTTAAAACGGATGTAACAATAACGCGATGCAAGCGAGGTCGTTTATTTTCTGGAATGCGTTTGTATACAGTAGCTAACAATTCTAGGACAAAGCAGGCCATAAAGATGGCAATCCCTGCAGCTGGTACAAAGAACGCAGCAACTAAACTCAAAATAAATGGAATACATAAGCGCCATTTAGGGAATAATACAAGGTCTTTATAATCTAATCGAACGTCTTGTGTCTCCATTGTAAAGTTGTTGTACACCACAAATAGCAGCATAAAGGCGATAACATCAATCGCGTTAGCTCCCCAAATCAATAGTGTTGGTACTATGATCATCGACAGTGCCACCCCAGATACACGGGATAAACCAGCGGCCGCTATGCCAAGTAAGAAAAACGGTATTAAAGCAGATATAATTTCAAGCATAATATTCCTCCCATCATTGTATAAATTTAAGTATATAGTATCTACCGCACTACATCAAGGAGAGATATATTTTTTCATGGCTAGTCGTTTTCTTACGGCAGAAGCAGAGCAGCCCATCATCTGTGCAATTTTGGCAACACCATACCCTTGAGCACGTAAGTTTTTTATCCTATTTTCGTCTAATTCTAATATATTTGAACGAATTTCTATACCTTGCTCCCGTAAATACATGGCCACTGTTGACCCTCGTATACCGTAAGCTAAACCTATATCATCCGTACTCATATGATGATGAATATACAAGTAAGCCATCTCGTCCACCTTTCGAGATGGTTTTACTTTAAGCGTTGTACACATTCCCATATGACGCAATACATGATGTACTTTCCATCGGGATATGCCATACATGCGTGCAATTGAGTCTGACGTATTTCCACTTTTATAGGCCCTACAAATACGCACCGGATCGATAGCTACATTCTTGGTCGAACGCTGACAAGCTAGTCCATATTCTTTCATCCGACTTGCCATCGTCGTAATCGATACATCATAACGCTTCGCTAAAGAATGTAATGACCACTTACCTGACTCATATAGAGCTTGTACATGAACCATATTTATATCCTTCTTCAACGGTCTTCGCTCAATATCATATGCCTTCATACGCCGCATAATAGTATCTACACTACACTGAAAATACTCTGCCACCTCGCGAACACTCCACTGTTTCTCTACATATAATTGTTCCAGTAACTGTTTAGGTATAACGCGCACATTACGATACATACTATCACCTTTCCTTGTAGACGAACTCCTTTCCCTATTATTGTGAAAGTTCCATCAAAAAAAGACAATAAAAAAGAGGTTCCTAATAGTCACATAGGTGACCAATAGGAACCTCTTTCCATATGTAATTATATGCACCACATAGGATATGTGCCGTTATAATTGCTATACAACATCTATCCCCGAATAACGATGATCATGAATCACCAATAATCCAGTAGACGTTATGACCAATATTTTGATAGCCATATTTTCTAATGACTAATAAACGTATTGGCTACCCCAACTTAACGATATCTGCGTTCAAGAGCCTTAGGCTTACTCAAGATAATAGACCATTTCATGCCTTCTTTTAGAGCATGATTTGATATACGTTTATGACTTGATGTATGAACACTGGTCGAAGTGATTGGCGAAGTCGTTACCATATTCGTATCAAGGAGTACCTTTCCTTCTTTAGAAGCCTTATCTCGCTTGAATTCGGCCAATCGTTCACTTAAGGTTGGCCCTGTAACAGACTCTCTACTTAAACGAGTTGTACTCGTACTAAAGCCAGTTGATTTACTTGAAGTTTTCTTGGATGAAACATGAGTACCTTGTTGCGTTGTAGACGCTTCATCGTAATGATGCTCGGAAGCTAAAACTGTTTGAGCTTTATCATTACTTGGATGCTCTTCAACATGTTTTTCAGATGTCTCCGAATCATCATATTGAAACAGTCTTCCCCCCTTCGGTCTTAAGGGAGCCTCAGGGTGCTGATTTTCAATCGGTCTATTTTTAAATATTTCTCGATAGAAATCATCATCATACAACAAGTCCTCAGGCGAAGGTTCTACAGGCTTTTTCTCTATAGAGATACCATATTCACGTTCCATATCCTCCCAAGTCTGGCCTGAGCTTTCATTATTGTCATACTCATCAGACTCTTCTGTATTCTTGCTTTTTATAATGGAAAAAGCAATATACGCGATGATACCTAGCACAAATATAGGGTTATGCGAAAAGATGGATAGCACAGAAGACAAAATAGAGTCCATAGCTACTCCTATTCACTATCTGCTAAATTTTCACGCATTTTAGTGTCTGCAATAATATTATTCATATTGTAGTAATCCATAACGCCAAGATTACCGTTTCTGAAAGCTTCTGCCAATGCTTTAGGAACTTCAGCTTGTGCTTCCACAACCTTAGCTTGCATGTCTTGTGTTTTCGCACGCATTTCTTGTTCTGTAGCAACAGCCATTGCACGGCGTTCTTCCGCACGAGCTTGAGCGATTTTCTTATCCGCTTCCGCTTGATCTGTTTGCAATTGAGCACCGATGTTACGTCCTACGTCTACGTCAGCAATATCGATGGACAAGATTTCAAATGCAGTACCCGCATCAAGACCTTTCCCCAATACAGTACGAGAGATGTGATCTGGATTTTCCAATACATCTGTGTGCTCTTCAGAGGAACCTACAGTTGTTACGATGCCTTCACCAACGCGGGCGATAATCGTAGCTTCACCAGCACCACCAACGAGGCGGTCAATATTAGCACGTACAGTTACACGAGCACGAACCTTGAGTTCGATACC
>CABSJA010000068.1 GCA_902477915.1 uncultured Veillonella sp. | reverse complement strand
GTTTTAACGGCACGGACCAGACATTCGCGACACGTCTGGTCTTTGCCATTTGATATATTTTTTAGTGAAAGGATGCAACATGGCACAATTAGTAAAAGCTGCACAAGCTGGCTTCGACGAAAAAAATGATGCATTAGTAACGGTTGAACCGATTGCTAGCGGTATCGAAATTGAATTAACATCCAAAGTTATCCGCCAATACGGCGACCAAATTAAATCCGTTATCTTGAACACAGTGAAAGAAGCTGGTTTTGATGGCGTGAAAGTAATCGTACAAGATAAAAATGCTTGGGATTACACAATTAAAGCTCGCGTATTAGGCGCATTGGAAAGGGGGAGCAAAGCATAATGGCTAACGATAAAACATTCCCAGAAGTTAAAACAAACCCATTAACAGAGGCTGCTAAAAAACGCTTGTCTCGTTCCATGATGTTCGTACCAGGTAATACACCTAAAATGATTAACAGTGCTGACATTCACGGTGCTGACTCCATCATGATCGATATCGAAGATTCCGTACCTATTACAGAAAAGGATACAGCTCGTCTTTTAACTGCAGAAGCATTGGAATCTCGTAAATTCCGTGCAGAAACAGTTGTTCGTATCAACCATCCTACACAAACTCCTTATGGCTATGACGATCTTGATGTAATCGTTCCAGCTAAACCTGATATGATTCGTTTACCTAAAACTGAAGATGTGTCTGAAGTTGAAATCGTAGCAAAGAAAATTGAAGAAGTAGAAAAAGCTAACGGCTGGCCAGAAGGTACAATCAACATTATCGTAGCTATCGAATCTGTTCGTGGCTTGTACAATGTTCGCGAAATCTGTCACGGCCCTCGCGTAGTAGCTATCGCTCTTGGCGCTGAAGACTACCGTGCTGACCTTCGTACAGGTAAACATAAACCAGCTGTTGAATTGTTGTTCGCTCGTCAAACAATCCTTCATGCAGCACGCGAAGCAGGTATCCGCGTAATCGATACTGTATTCTCCGACGTGAAAGACCCACAAGGTTTCCGCGAAGAAGTTGAATTCATTAAAGCTTTGGGTTACGATGGTAAATCTTGTATCCACCCAAGCCAAATCAAAATTATCCACGAAGTATTCACTCCTGACGAAAAAGAAATCGCTCATTCTGTTAAAGTATTGAACAGCTATGCAGATGCATTGCGCAATAATAAAGGCGTAATCTCCGTAGATGGTAAAATGATCGATGGTCCTATCGTAGTTCGTGCACAACGCGTAGTTGATAAAGCACGTGCAGCAGGCATTAAAGTTGAATTAGAGGAAGGAGCAGAATACGATGTTAAATAAAGTAGGTCGCGATATCCCAACAAATATCCCAGCACTAGAAGGTCGCGAAGTATATCAAGGTGAATTCGCAATTGAACCTAAAGCTCATCGCGCAGGTAAACCTGTACACATGAGCCGTGTTGGTACAAATAAAGTACTTGCTTCTATCGATGAAGCAATCGAAAAAGCTGGCGTAAAAGATGGCATGACATTGTCCTTCCATCATCACTTGCGCAATGGCGACTATGTAATGAAAATGGTTATGGAACGCGTTCAAGCAAAAGGCATTAAAGACATTACAATCGCGTCTTCTTCCTTGTCCCCATGCCATGAATTCTTGGTAGAAATGATTCAAGATGGTACTGTAACAGCTATCGAAACATCTGGCTTACGCGATCGTCTTGGTAAATTCTTAACTCAAAACCCAGGCGTATTGAAACGCCCTGTAATCATTCGCTCCCACGGTGGCCGTGCACGTGCTATCGAATCTGGCGAAGTTCATATCGACGTAGCTTTCATGGGTGCTCCTACAGCTGATCCACGCGGTAATGCTACTGGTCGTATGGGTAAATCCGCATGTGGTGCACTTGGCTATGCTAAAGTTGACTCCCACTATGCAGATACAACTGTTATCATCACTGATAACTTGGTTGACTATGTACACAACTATGCAATCCCTCAAACTGACGTAGATTATGTTGTTGAGGTTGAAAGCATTGGTGATCCAGAAGGTATCGCTTCTGGTGCGGTAGGTTTCACTAAAAACCCTATCCAAATCAAAATTGCTGAATTAGCTGGTGAATTCCTTGACCAAGCTGGCATCATTAAAGATGGTTTCGTATTCCAATTGGGCGCTGGTGGTGCTCCATTGACTGTAGCGAAATTCATTGCTGAAAAACTTCGCAAACGCGGTGAAGTAGGTGGCTTTGCTATCGGTGGTGCTACTGGTATCTTGACTGGTATGCTTGAAGAAGGCTTAATTCGTGCCATTTACGATACTCAAACATTCGATACTACTGCAGCAGCATCCTTGGATAAAAACCCTGCACATATCGAAATGTCCGCTTCCATGTACGCTAACCCATGGACTGACTGCACTACAAACTACCTAGACGTAGTATTCCTTGGTGCTACTGAAATCGACCTTGATTTCAACGTAAACGTAATGACTGACTCCAACGGTGTATTGATGGGCGCTTCCGGCGGTCACTCCGATACAGCAGCAGGTGCTAAATGCACAGTTATTACTTGCCCATTGATCCGCGGCCGCTTGCCAATGATCCGTGATAAAGTAGCTACTGTAATTACACCAGGCTCCTCCGTTGACGTACTCGTTACTGAATACGGTATCGCAATCAACCCAGCTCGTACTGATTTGATTGAACGCTTCAAAGATAGCAACTTGCCTATCTTCACAATTGAAGAATTACAACAATTAGCATTTGATTTAGTAGGTAAACCACAAGATATCCCTGTATCTGATAAAGACGAAGATATCATCGCAATCGTAGAATATCGCGATGGCTCTATTATCGACGTGGTTCGTAAACCTTTATAATTAAGTAGTGCTGAGAGCGCAGTAGAAAACGTAACAGTTCCGCCGTCATCTCAGCTCCTATGTTAATTAGTTAATATAAATGCCCTCTCCATAGTTCTCGGACTTATGGAGAGGGCATTTTTGTATTTTTATAATACTTTAGTGCGCACTTTTAAAATATTCATAAGATTTAATGTGGTAAAAATGGTACATAGATATAGTTATACTTTTACTATAAGAAGATTAGAGATCTTTAGGAGGTAGTTTCTATGTATCGTTGTATTGCTAAGTTAGAGATTGACCTGGAAGGGTTAGGTGAATTTTATAGTGATGTAAGCGAACTAACTATGTATCAAATAATATCAGCTTGGTTACAGGATGATTTAGATGGACCTAATCCTGAAAAAACGGTGTTCGGTGTATCAGAGTATGCCTTAGACTGGATGTTTGTATTACCTGGAGATATTTCTTATCGTAACCTATTTGATATGGGAAATTGCAAACTTGGTAATCATTCTGAAAGTATTGATTATTTATATGCGCGATTTCTACAAACCTTGGAGAATAATAAGACGTTTGAACTTGAGTATGAGTCATTATCTTTAGATTATATAATCGTGATGCCACAGTATATCGATATTACGCTAACATGTAGTAGAAATATAGATTATTTATTATTTATGAAACAGTGGTTACGTAATTGTAGTACTTATAAACATCTGATATACTATAAAGTGAAAGATATATTTTACATTATGTTTTAATTTAGGAGAGCGTGTATGACTCAAGTATTTAAACAAGATCTAACAGATAACTCTGTTCGCCCTGGCGGTTTGTTTTTCGTTGAGTTATTAATGCCAAAGCAGTGTGATATGCCTAATCGAGATACAATGGTAGAGGTATTCACAAAGCATTTAGGTCCTGTTGATTGCTTTAGTTATGGCGTTGAATCTGCTGGTTTTGCACCTCAGAATTATAAGGTTCATTACGAGGATAACGATGCAGATATTTCACCAACCTTGATGGTGACGAATTGTGAAAAAATCGACAAACCTGTACTAGATGATTTTACACGTAGTCAGGTTTGGGATTGTCCAAATGTAGATGACTTGCTAGATGAGTGCCAATATAGAGTATTTGCTACAGACATGTTAGCTTCGGGTTTAGAACCTAAAGAACGAGCTGATATGCTCGTGAAATATGTAGATGCGTTGTTAGAGTTATATCCATCCTGTAAGGCCGTTGTCTTTGGTCCATCTCGTAAGTTCTTAAGTCGAGAAACCATTGAAAATCATCCTGATAAAGCTGTAACACGTTTTATTTATTATGCCGTAAATGTACGATATTTTAGCATTCAAGGCACAGATGACATGATGGTTGATACGATAGGTATGAACACCTTATTCTACCCTGATTTGCAGTATCACTTTCACGGTATGAACCCCGATGAAATTGTAAATCATGCGTATAGTGTATTGTATTATATCTTTGAGCACGATAATCCTATTGATGACGGGCAAACGATTGCAGGCTTAGAAAATGGAGATATGAATCCAGATATTAAATGGGCGGTTCAGTATGAGGACTCCTTAATTCAACCTGTTCGAACTGTTATAGATATTAATATGGGAGAATATGCATCGGGTACTCGTTAGTTGTTAATCGATGAAAGGTGTGAGCATTATGAGTAATCAACGTATTTTTGACATGGAACTTGTGAAAGTTGAAAGTTTGGAGAAAGCTGTTAGGACTCCATTTTATCAAACTGATTCCACAGGTGGTTCAGTATGGGTTATTAAACCTGGGCAAACCTTACCAAAGCATTACCATCATAACTCTGATGATATATGGGTTATATTGCAAGGTAAGGGGGTATTTTATCCAACGCCTGATACAGAGGTGCCTTTTACAAAGGGACAAGTTATAGTATCTAAAAAGGGTGAATGTCATGGCGCAAAAAATACTGGGACAGAAGATGTTATCTTTGTAAGTATCGTTGCTCCTGTGCCTGCTGATTATGATCCTGTTAGTACAAATTAATATGAAAGCACTTTATAGTATTTTCTTATCTTGTGATAGAGATATATTTATACTATAAAGTGCTTTTTGTTTTATACAGTCATTCCTAGCAAATATCCTTTTTCTATTTTTAAAGGCTATTATTTTGGTGTTACTATTCCTATTTGTTATTTCTATATTCTATATAATTCCATTGACAGAGGACTTTTGTTTTCTTAAGATAGTAAGGTATGTAATATCTTAAGTAGTAGAAAGGAATTATATGAACTCATCTACACCAGAGCCTCAAAGTGGGGCCATCGATTTCAAAGACTTTACAAAGCGGCGTATGCTACACGTAGTCTTACCTTTATTTATTGTTTCCATCATTGCCTTCTTAGACCGTGTTAATATTGCCTATGCAGGCTTGACCATGAAAGAGAATTTACCATGGTTAACACCAGAGGTATTCGGTATGGGGGCCGGTATTTTCTTTATTGGCTACGTTTTATTTGAAGTGCCAGCATCCTTAATAGCTGCTCGCTGTAATGCTATGCATTGGGTGGCACGTATTATGTTTAGTTGGGGACTAGTCTGTATTCTTATGACGACGATGACCACAGAATTGGAGTTTTATATCTATCGCTTCCTCCTTGGTCTATGTGAAGCCTCTTTATATCCTGTAATTTATTCATTATTGATTCCAAATTGGTTCTTGCCAAAGGAACGTGCAAAGGCGATCTCCTTGATGTTAACATCTTTATTGTTCTCTAATATCATCGGTGGTCCATTGGCAGGTATCTTACTTGATACAACATTCTTTGGCCTTCATGGCTGGCGCACACTCTTTATCGTTGAAGCTATTCCTGCTGTAATTTTTGCGTTCATTTTCGCATTCTGGATGAAAGAACGTCCAGATCATGCGTCTTGGGTAACTGATGCAGAAAAAGCCTATATTAAGGCTGAACTTGAAAAAGAAGAGCAACAAAAGCAAGCTGTAAAGAAATATACTA
>CABSJA010000067.1 GCA_902477915.1 uncultured Veillonella sp. | reverse complement strand
GTAACTTTTCCATACTATTCTCCCATTATATGTGCCAGCATGCGATGCGGCGATCCGCCCAATCGCGAAGAGGTGGACGCTCTGTAAAGCAACGACCTTCCGCTTCTGGGCATCGACCACTAAACAAACAGCCTTTTGGCGGATCTAGTGGATTTGGTGGGTCTCCTTTTAGAGGAGCCCCAATTGGTGCATGTGGCATAACTGGACCATTTAAGGCCGTCAAGGCACGGGTGTAAGGATGTTGTGGAAACTCATACAAGTCCAATGCTGGACCTTCTTCCATAACAGCTCCCAAGTACATAACAACCATGCGATGACTAATGTAGCGCACCATGTTTAAATCATGAGAAATAAAGAGGTACGAAATGCCATGCTCGGCTTGCAAGCGTTCAAGCAATGTCATAATCTGCACTTGAATCGATACATCTAGTGCAGAAATCGGTTCATCACAGATGATACATTGAGGCTGCATAATTAGAGCCCGTGCAATACCGATACGCTGGCGTTGACCACCAGATAATTCATGAGCGTAACGCTCACCAAAGGACATATTTAATCCAACTTGGTCGAGCACCTCTTTTACGCGAATAACGCGATCACGAGGTGTATACTTTGGATCTAGCTCCAAAGGCTCTTCTAAAATAGCATTTACCGTAAGTCGTGGATTAAGGGATGCGTAAGGATTTTGGAATACCATTTGCATCACCGGATGAACAGCTTGTCTGTCCACATAAGGATCAATGTGACGACCATTCATATAAATGGAGCCAGACGTAGCTTGATGTAACCCCATCAAGGTATAACCAAAAGTAGATTTGCCACATCCAGACTCACCTACGATACCAAGGGTTTCCCCTGGTGATTGATATAGGCTCACGCCTTGTACAGCATGTACCGTGTGTTTTGGCTTAAACAAGCCGCCTGACAGGGTGAACTCTTTAACGAGATTGTCAGTCTCCCATACGTAACTCATTAAAGTCCCTCCAACTTAGCTAACCAACATGTAAATTGATGATTCTCACCAACATTTGTAACCGTAGGAATCCGATTACCACAAATACGCATAGCCCATTTACAACGCGGGTTAAACGCACACCCTCTCGGCAAATCAAATAGATCTGGCGGTTGACCTTCAACGGCTTTCAACTCGCCATGCCACTTTCCTTGCGGCAATGCTAGTAATAAGCCCAAAGTATAGGGATGACGAGGTTCATTAAATATGCCCTCCACTGTAGCAGATTCAACACATTTACCAGCATACATAACCATAACGCGATCGCAAATTTGAGCGATAACGCGTAAGTTGTGAGAAATAAAGATAATACCAATACCAGCCTCTACGGCTAATGTTTGCATAAGGCGTAAAATTTGTGCCTCTGTAGTAATATCAAGTGCTGTTGTAGGCTCATCGCAAATCAAAATCTTTGGACGACCTGCTACAGCCATGGCGATACATACCCGTTGGCGCATACCACCACTCAACTCGTGAGGATATTGAGACAAACGTCTTTCCGGCGTAGAAAGGCCCATCTTCTTCAATAAATCGATGGCTATGGCTCTTTCATCGTAATCTTCACCATAGGCATTAGTACGATGAATAACCTCATACATTTGCTCACCAATCGTCATAATTGGGTTTAAAGAGGTCATAGGATCTTGGAATACCATGGCAACTGTAGTACCACGAAGTTCATTCCAGTCGTCTTCAGTAAATTCTAAACAATCATGACCATCAATCATGAATTTGTCCGCTTTAATTTTAGTCTTACCATATGGCAACAACCCCATTAAGGAATTCACCATAACAGATTTACCACAACCAGATTCACCTACAATCCCTAAAATCTCGCCAGGCTGTAAGGAAATATCTTGGTTGCGAATCACTCGTAATGGACCTTGAAAGGTTTCGATGGTAATGGACACATTGCGCACATCAACAATTGCGTTATTCATTATCTATCTCCTTCCTTAGGGTCTAATACATTCCGTAAGCCATCGCCAAGGAATGCGAAACCAAGCATGGTAACGCTAATGGCAACAGCAGGGAAAATCAATTGGAATGGATAAGAGCGCATGCTACTAATCCCTTCAGAAGCTAATACACCCCAGCTCGCCATCGGTGCATTTACACCTAAACCGATAAAACTAAGGAATGCTTCTGTAAAAATAGCCTCTGGAATGGCCAATGTTAAGGTAATGATGATCGGACCAACACAGTTCGGCAAAATATGACGCAATAAAATGCGATGCTTTGGAATACCCATAGCTTCTGCAGCGATGATGTATTCTTCGTTTTTAACTTTCAAAATTTGGCTACGTACGATACGAGCCATATTAAGCCAGTACGCGATGCCTAATGCTACAAAAATAGATGTAAGACCAGGGCCTAGTACAACCATTAACAAAATCACGTATAACAAGAGTGGGATACCGTACAATACATCTACGATACCCATCATGATACGGTCAACCTTGCCACCAAGGTAACCTGCAATACCGCCATAGGTAACACCAATAACAAGATTGATGAAAGCCGCTACAAAACCGATAGTTAAGGAAATGCGAGCGCCGTACATAACGCGCGTATAAATATCGCGGCCCAATGTATCTGTGCCAAACCAATGACTAAAGCTCGGACTTTGGTTCGCATCGATTAGGGATTGATCCGCATAAGTATACGGAGAAATAAGGGGGCCTAAAATAGCCAACACAATCATAACCAAAATGATGGTTGCACCTACTACAGCTAAGCGATTCACCTTAAATCTCGCCCATTTACTAGGACGTTTTATAAAGCTTGTAATTTCTTCTTGAGGAGTTCGTTCAATAGGTAAAAAATCTTCCTTATTCATCTGTCCCCTCCTCTGTCGTAACACGTGGATCAATTAACGGATAAATCATATCCACCAAAATATTAAGAAATACTACAAGAGCACTATAGAAAATCGTAATGCCAAGGATAACCGTATAGTCGCGGTTGTAAATGGACGTTACAAAATACTGTCCAAGGCCCGGAATAGCAAAGATTGTTTCTACGATAAAGCTACCTGTCAAAAGGCTAGCAGCCAATGGTCCCAAGTACGTAATAACTGGCAAAATAGCATTGCCTAATGCATGACGAGTCAAAATAGTCCAAGAACCCAAACCTTTGGCGCGAGCTGTACGGATATATTCTTGTTGGTACACATCTAGCAAGCCACTGCGCGTTAAGCGTGCAATGAATGCCATAGGTTGTGCTGCTAACGTCAACACTGGTAGAACCATATAAGATGGACCACGCCATAAGGCCACTGGGAACCATCCCAGTTCAAAGCCCACCACATATACAAGAACGGCACCTATAATAAATGTAGGCACAGAAATACCAATGGTAGATAATACGGTAACCGCATAATCAACGATACCATTAGGGCGCATAGCACTAATAGCACCCGCTGCAATACCACCTACTACAGCCACCATTAATGATAATAAACCGAGCTGCGCAGAAATTGGGAATGCATCACTGATAATATCGTTCACACTACGACCTTCATACTTATATGATGGTCCCAAATCGCCGGTAATAACACCACCTAAATAATCACCATACTGTTTCCATACAGGATCATCAAGATGATACTTTGCTTCAATACTTGCTTTCACCTGAGGTGGTAATTTCTTCTCAGTTGTAAAAGGTCCCCCCGGAATTGCATGCATTAATGCAAATGTTACGGTAATGATGACCCATAAGATTATGATTGCGCCACCTAGGCGTCGAAACACATACCTTGTCATTGTCACTATCCTCCATAAAAAGTCTATCTGTTTTATTATACTACATTATGAAGTTAATTTCATGAATAACATCATTACATTTACAGAACGCCCTACATAACGTACAATAAAATATATAGTATTTTGGAGGTGTCTATGACAGAAGTACCTAGAGTCTTAACAATTCAAGACATGAGCTCCATCGGCCGTTGTGCCCTAACCGTTATGATTCCAATCATCAGCGCTATGCGTTGCCAAGCGGTTCCATTGGCAACAGCTGTATTGAGTAATCACTTAGAATATCCACACTACGAGTTTGTAGATTTATCGGCACATATGAGAGATTTTATGGACTGCTGGGATAAAAACGAAATCGACTTTCACGCTATTGTAAGTGGTTTCTTGGCATCCCCAGAACAAATTCATCTCGTGGAAGAAGCCATCGATCGTTTCGGTAATAAGGGACAAATGATTATCGTCGATCCTGCTATGGCCGATGATGGTCGCCTCTACTCTATCTATACACCTGATATGGTAGTAGCAATGCGCCAACTTGTTTCCAAAGCGCACATTGTAAAGCCTAATTACACAGAGGCTTGTTTCTTATTAGACATTCCATTCTCGACAGATCCTATTAGTGATGATGAATTGCGTAATCGTTGCAAGCGATTACATCAAATGGGTCCTGATATGGTTATCATGACTAGCGTACCATCCGAAACACATGCGGTCATCGCCGTCTATGATGGGCCAACGGATTATTTAAAAACATATGATATTCCTCTTATTCCTGTAAAAGCTACAGGAACTGGGGATATCTTTACCGCTGTATTATCCGGTGCAGTAATGAGGGGATATTCACCGTATGATGCGGCAGAGCTGGCAATGAATTTTACTACTAAAGCGATTCAAGCCACAGTAGATACTGTAAAATCTATGAAACAAGGTGTAGCATTTGAGCTAGTCTTGCCAGAATTAACTCAACTATAAGCTATAAATAAAGGGGAACTTATGGATTTACTCTATGTTGTATTACGAACACTGCTCATATGTACTGTAGGTTTGCTCATCGCATTCCAAGGTCGACGTATGGGCCTATCGATTTTTAATCTAACGGGACGATTAAATCGACTTCAATTTATCATATGCTTTATCGTGCTAATGATTTTATTCCACATCGTTCATTACATCGATGATCTATTCTTAGACTTTGTTGTATCCTTACCGGCTTATTGGTTTACACGGGTCATCATATGGATCTTATTAGCAGCACTCTTCCCATTGTCCTGCATCTTATTTGGCCGTCGTATTCACGATATCGGCTTTAATGCATGGGCCGGGATTCTCTGGTCAGTAATTATTATTTTCATCAATACTTACTCTGCTGTATCTCCATTCAATTACTTACTGGAACTTTTTGTATGGCTCATCGGCTTCCTCTTTTGGG
This sequence comes from uncultured Veillonella sp., assembly GCA_902477915.1. Taxonomy (GTDB): domain Bacteria; phylum Bacillota; class Negativicutes; order Veillonellales; family Veillonellaceae; genus Veillonella. The sequence goes on along the minus strand of CABSJA010000067.1, from coordinate 697 downwards.
TATTGCCGGGACAACCGGAACCAAACCAATACGGAAATCCTCCATTTATGCCTGTCAATCGACCAACTTACGAGTCAATGCAACAACCAGGATCTGAATCAGAACGAGAAATTAGAAAAACCGTTCGAAAACGTCGTAAAAAACGGTAAAAAATAAAACAAACATAATAAAAAACGTATCTCTATTAAGAGATACGTTTTTTATTTATACCATAACATATGATGTTATTTAATAATCAATGCCTAGTAATTCATGAGCAGCATCAATTCAATTAATGTACAACCAATATAGGCGATAATAAACTTAACCTTCTGCTTGCGCATTCTATCATCATCAGCAATTTTGAGTCGATTTGCAAGGAACCGTTTATCCCGAATTTGCAATAACAAATGCTTAATGCGCTCTTGGCTTTCATTAGCAGTACATTCGTCACAATCAGATGTGAGTGTAGCTTGCTGCATGAAAATACGACGGTGTAATTTGCGCATTTGAATCTTAATATTATTATGTACAAATGCACTTTGCCACTGTTTCCGAGAATCAAAGTACATATACAGATATCTAGGAATATTCATAACCAAGAAGGAAATGATAAAAATCCCTAAAGAAATCAAGAAATATGTAGAGAATGAGAACTCTAACGTTTCTGTAGGCAAGTAGTGATGCAAGATAATAAAGGTAATCCACACGCCGATTG
>CABSJA010000066.1 GCA_902477915.1 uncultured Veillonella sp. | reverse complement strand
CATAATATGAGAAATTGAGGTTTTCAATTTTAATTGTAGACATAAAAATCCCCCCCCAAATTCAAATTTGATTATTTCTTTAGTTTTGGTACAAGTAAATCATCATACATTGAATTAAATAAGCCATTTAAAAATTCTTTGTTGTCAACATCATCTACCAATAGCATTTCCTTTGCTCCATCATATGGTAACTCATACTTTGCATTTGGCATATATGCTATTGCGGATTTAACAGGTTTCACTAAAAACCTATCATCATAAATTCCACCAACAATTTTTCCGCGATAATAAACAATGTATTCTCCCATCATTGATCTATATGTTATTTCTTCCAACTCTGATAGTTGTTCTAAAATAAAATCTAAATATTCTTTACTTGAAGCCATAACCTGTGCCTCCAAAAAATTTTAATTCGTCTACACTATTTTAATAATTATATTAGATCTATATGTTAGGACTTCAGTTTACAGTAGCACGCAGCCAATCATTCTTCACTTCGCTCGAATTCTTAGACATCCCTGACCAGTGCTAATGCTCACTGCGTCGCTTTGCTCCTAGTGAGTAAAGCCACTGCCTCAACGTGAGCGGTCATTGGGAACATGTCTACAGGTTGTACTTCTTGTAGTTCATAGCCATAGTGTGTAAGGATTTCAATGTCTCGCGCCATGGTAGCTGGGTTACAGGATACGTAAACAATACGTTTTGGTTTCATGCCTGCTGCAGAGGTTAGTATTTCTTCTTTACAGCCTGCGCGGATTGGATCGAATACGATGACATCTGGTCGTACGCCAGCGTTGTAGAGTTTTGGCATTTCTACGGCCGCATCAGCGACGATGAATTCAGTATTGTCATAGCCATTGCGTTGGGCATTTTCACGAGCGTTAATAATAGCTGGTTCTACGATTTCTATGCCTATTACATGTTTAGCTTTATGGGCCAAAAACAATGAAATGGTCCCCGTACCACAGTACGCATCGATAACGGTTTCATCACCTTTTAGGTCCGCATAAGTTAATGCTTGATCGAAAAGTACTGTAGTTTGTTCTGGATTCACTTGGAAGAAGGAGTGCGGAGATAAGGTAAACCGTAAATCTTTAATATGGTCTGTAATCGTCCCATCCCCATAGAGGATATTATTTTTAGGTCCTAATATAACATTAGTTCGCTTACCATTAACGTTATGAACAATAGTTTCTACTTGAGGGATGCGTTCCGTTAATTTTTCTACCCACTTCTCTTTATGTGGTAATTGTTCTGTTGCCGTTACAAGGATAATCATCCATCCAGATTGTCCAATACGACCGATTACATGGCGTAGTATACCTTTGCCTGTATGTTCATCATACGGTTCAATATCAAACTCTTTAGCGATTTGGTAACAAGCTTGAGCGATGATATTATTCCCTTCATCTTGAATAGGACAGTTTGTGCCTTGCACGATATCGTGAGATCCCATCGCATAGAATCCCATTTGAATATCGCCTTTAGTACCTCCTACAGGCATCTGCATTTTATTGCGATATGCCCAAGGTTCTTTAGGGCCTAATGCAGGTTTTACAAGGTCTGGATTTTGATGACCAATGCGTTCAATAACGTCCTTCACCTTTTGTGTTTTTAATGAAAGCTGACCTTCATAGGTAATGTGCTGTAGTTGGCATCCCCCACAGAAGCCATAAAGTTCACAGCTAGCATCGATTCGGTTAGGCGCCATTGTAACAATCTCTAATAGTCTACCTGTAGCATACGTCTTTTTCACCATGTTAATGACTACTTTGACAGTTTCTCCAGGCAAGGCAAAAGGAACAAAGACAGTAAAGTCGTCTACACGACCTACCCCTTCACCGCTGCTACCAATACCATGAATTGTAACAAGCACTTCATCACCTAGTTTAACAGGTGCATTGAGTATAGCTTGTTGCTTTTTAGATACTGTACCACTAGTGTTCTGGCCTTGATTAGAACGAGCCCCTCTTCTATTCTGTTGTTTCGATTTATGTTTACGAGATGTACGACCTGTACCGTTCATTACGCGTCTCTTTTCTTCCAAATTTTAATCATACCTGTCACAATAAGAACGAAGAATACAGTACCGATTTTAACGAGTAATTCTTCACCTTGAATATATGGTATAAGAAGTGGATCTTCCACAATCATTTCCCCTGCAACCCAGCCAAGGAGTGCACCACCTGCCCAAAGAATGGCAGGGAATTTATTAATAATTCGAGCAAATAATGTAGAGCAAAATACGATAATTGGAACAGTAATTAACATACCTGCAATAACAAGCTCTAAATGACCTTTAGCAGCTCCTACTACACCGATGACATTATCAATACTCATCATAGCGTCGGCTACAATAATCGTCCAAATAGCACCCATTAATGAATTCTTAGCTTCAATATGTGCATCTTCATCTCCACCTTTTAATAATTGAATGGCAATCCATACAAGTACAAAGCCACCACCTAAGTGGATAAGAGGAATTAAAGTAAGCGCCTCTACTAAAAGGGTAGCAAATACAAGGCGCATTACAATGGCACCTACTGTACCCCAAATTACGGCTTTCTTTTGTAGTTCTGGAGCTAGCTTACCTGCTGCCATACCAATTACTACAGCATTATCACCAGCCAACAAAATATCAATTAAAATAATCTTGCCAATGGTCACCCACGTGGCAACTTCTAAAAATTCCATTCTGTACATACCTCAATTCAAACGAGTAATTCAATAACTATCCCTTAACTATACCATAAATATTATATTTTCTCATCTATACATGGAGCTTAGTCCTTATGATGATTTCTATTAAGAATGTTTTTTACAAAAAATATCTCTCCTCCTATCACTAGAAGAAGAGATATGTTTCATTATTTTTTTAGTTTATTTGCTAATAGAGATGCGCCTACTACGAGGATCACAGCTCCGATTTTGATGAACAAAGCATATGGTTCAACAGTGTGAGAAATCAATTTATCTTCCACACTCATAGCAGCACCTACCCAAGCGAGGATACCACCACCTACGTATAGGATAATTGGGAAGCGTTCAATTACTTTCACAAACAAAGTACTACCATAAATGATGATAGGTACAGTGATAAGCATACCGATAGCAACTAATGTCATGTCACCACCAGCAGCACCTACTACGCCGATAACATTATCGATGCCCATGATACCGTCCGCAATGACAATTGTCATGATGGCAGCACGTAAATTATCTTTAGCCTCGATATTATGCTCGCTTTCATCATCAGCAACGAGCTTGTAACCGATCCATAAAAGAAGGATACCACCTACTAAACGTAGAGCAGGAATATTGTTTAACGCTTCTACGAATAAGAATGCCATAACAAGGCGAAGAATAATAGCACCTGCAGTGCCCCAGAATATTGCTTTTTTCTGTAAATGAGCTGGCAAATTACGGGCCGCCATACCGATAACGATGGCATTGTCGCCAGCTAATAAAATATCGATAACGATGATTTGAAGCATCGCCAATAAGCCTTGTACAGTTAAGATGTCCAATGTATCCTCCTTAGAATTAAACTATAGTATATATATTATAATCGATATAGTTAGGTAGTGTAAAATTCAATTATTAACATATATATACATTTTTCTCATAAATTCTTCACCTTCATGAGTGGGAATTCATAACTATTTTTATTCTCAAAATCAACAATATAACCGCTATTGATTAATAGATTTAATTCCTATTATTTCTAGGTTTTATCTATTAAATTAAGCGATTTTATGATATTGTATAGTATATCAATAAAAGGGAGGTTAGTATGTATCAAACATATTCTATAATACAAAAGTTATGGTTGTTCATTAAGCTATTTACTCCTATGTGTATAACGCAATTTTCCCTTATAGGTGGTACATTTATAGCCATCTTTTTAACGGGACAATATAGTACAATAGATTTAGCTGGGGTTGCTACAGGGTATAATTTATGGCTCCTCTTCTATATCTTTGCACAAGGAACGTTGTTAGGTATCACTCCAATTATTTCTCAGCTATTGGGAGCTAAGAAAACCGATGATATTTCAACAATCTTTTATCAAGGTCTTTATATCGGTACAGGCCTAGCATGTATCATTTTAATAATTGGTCTCTTAGGTCTACGTCCTCTTCTGACAGCATTAAATCTGGAACCTGCTGCAGCTGAGGTATGTATTAGTTACCTGAAAGCATTTGCTATAGGTCTATTCCCACTACTTTGGGTTAATACATTGCGCAATACAGTCGACAGTCATGGATTAACACATTATTCTATGGCCATCGTATTTACTAGCTTTATTGTGAACGTATTTTTGAACTACTCACTCATCTTTGGGCATTTCGGATTTCCAGAGATCGGTGGTGTCGGTGCTGGCTATGGTATAGCCGGTGCTTGTTGGACTAACTTTATTCTCTTTAGCTTAGTATTACTCTTACATCCAAAGCTAAAGGGATATCGTATCTTTAAAGACTTCAGTAAACCAAGTTTTCACTACATTCGCGAACAGCTACATATAGGTATTCCTATTGGCTTTTCCATCTTCTTAGAAGCTAGTATTTTTAGCATTGCTGGACTCTTGATGGTTCACTTTGGATCTGCCGTAGTAGCTGCTCATCAATCTGTTATTTCCTTTACAAATGTATTCTACTGTTTACCTCTTAGTATCGCTATGGCCTCTACCATTGCAGTTGCTTATGAACTTGGGGCAGGTCGTAAACAAGAGGCTATCCAGTACTCTTATATTTCTCGTCTCTTAGCCATTGTATTGGCTATCATGATTTGTACATTTACGTTTACTAATATGGACGCTATTGCAGATCTCTTTACAAATGATGATGAAGTATACAAGCTTATCTACAGCTTCCTTGGATACGGTGTATTCTTCTCTGCTATCGATGCCATTGGAACCCCTTTACAAGGTATATTGAGAGCCTATAAAGATGTAAAAGTAGTTCTTTATATCTCCCTCGTATCATATTGGGGCGTATGTTTCCCTACTGCTTATATCCTTGCTAAAAATCCTAATTATGGACCATTTGGCGTATGGATTGGGTTACTCTCTAGCGTACTAGCAGCAGGTGTATTGTTCACTTGGCGTACTTGGTATATTCAGCGTCAATAAAAATAAATAACATACGTATACAGTAAAAGAGCATCTTGAATAAGATGCTCTTTTTTATTTCAACATATCTTGTTTTTCTACCTTAGACATGCGGAAGAAATTATATAGTGTTTCTGCCGTCTTATAGTTCATAGATTCCACCTTTGAAAGCTCATCAATGGATGCCTCTTTCATAGCCTCTAAACTATTAAAATGTGCCCACAACGCTTTGCGGCGTTTAGGGCCAATCCCTTCTATATGATCTAAAATGGATTCCAAATTACGTTTCCCCCGCAATTTACGATGGTACGTAATGGCAAAGCGATGGGCTTCGTCACGTATTTGTTGTAGTAATTGAAGCTCTGGCGTGTGATGGCTCAAAATGATACTTTCAGATTGTCCTTCTACAAAGACCTCTTCAATGCGTTTAGCCAAGGAGATAACAGGCACATCAGTAACACCAACGGCACGAATTAACGGTAAGGCTGCGTTGAGCTGCCCTTTACCACCATCGATGATAATAAGGTCAGGCATAGGCCAATCTGTTTCATTACCGTAGCGACGCTCCATGATTTCTGCCATGGATTTGAAGTCATCTGGTTTACCTTGCGTAGTCTTCAATTTAAAACGACGATATTCCTTCTTCGCCGGCTTACCACCTTCAAAGACAACCATAGACGCCACCGTTTCGGCCCCTTGTGTATGGGAAATATCAAAGCATTCCATACGCTCTGGTAATCGTGGCAAGTCTAGGACTTCAGCTAGTTTTTTAACAGCCCCACCGGTCTTATCAATTTGGTGTTGCCACTGACGACGACGCTCTTCTAGGAAGGTTTCTGCATTCTCATGAGCCATCTTAATCATGTCCATCTTATAACCACGCTGTGGCACAGATACGTCTACATTTTGACCTTTAAGCTGTGTAAACCATTCCTTTAACAAATCTCTATCGGTGCTATCCATAGGTAATAATAATTCCTTTGGAATGAAGTTTGTATCTCCATAGTATT
>CABSJA010000065.1 GCA_902477915.1 uncultured Veillonella sp. | reverse complement strand
CGAAGAAGGTAAAGGGACATCCTAATATTACAGTTCACAATGAAGAGGTAACTGAAATTCCTGCTGAAGGCACTGTTATCTTCGCTTCTGGACCACTTACGTCTGAAGCATTAGGCGATAAGATTAAAGCCTTAACAGGTGAAACAGGTTTTTATTTCTACGATGCAGCAGCTCCTATTGTTACGGCAGAATCTTTAAATTATGACAAAGTATTTGCCGCTTCTCGCTACGACAAGGGCGATGCAGATTACCTTAACTGTCCTATGACAGAAGAAGAATATAAAGCATTCTGGCATGAACTCACTACAGCTGAAGCTGTGCAACCAAAGGATTTTGAAAAGGAAATCTATTTCGAAGGTTGCATGCCTGTAGAAATCATGGCCAGCCGAGGGGAAGACACATTGCGTTATGGCCCACTTAAACCAGTTGGTTTAGTAGATAAACGGACTAATGAGGAATCTTATGCAGTAGTACAATTGCGTAAGGAGAATAAAGAAGGCACCATGTTTAACTTGGTAGGCTTCCAAACTCATTTAAAATGGGGCGAACAAAAGCGTGTATTTGGTATGATTCCAGGTCTTGAAAATGCTGAATTCGTTCGTTATGGCGTCATGCATCGCAATACATATATTAATTCTCCTGAGTTATTGAATCATGCGTTCCAACTTAAAAAGGAACCACGTCTATTCTTCGCTGGTCAAATGACAGGCGTAGAAGGGTATTTAGAATCTGCTGCTAGTGGTCTCATGGTGGGTCTTCAAGTAGAACGTTATTTAGAGGAACACTCATTTATTGATTTCCCTAAAACTACGGCGATTGGCTCTCTTAGCCACTATATTTCTAACTACGAAGGCTCTAACTTCCAACCGATGAATGTCAACTTTGGCATCATGGATCCATGGCCTCAAAAAGTACGTAAGAAAAAAGAGAAAAATGCACTCATTGCTAATCGAGCATTAGAAGAACTGGATGCATTAAAAGCTAAAGAAAATTTATAAGATAAGTTATTTACGTATTGATTTAGCTTGTTAGGTCAATCGTAAATTATGACTTACATAAAAAATCCTTCATTCACATACCTAGGAATGAAGGATTTTTCATTATTTACTGTTTTATTTACGTTTTTTAGTTTTAACTGTAGGCTCTGTAGCAACAATTACTTTTTGATTTTTCTTTTCTAGATAGCCTAGATAGATAAATACACAGATACCAATGATGATGACAATCATGCTAGTCATTTGAGCAGATTTTAAGCCTAATGTTAAGTTTACATAGTCACCGCGCAAAAATTCAAGGAAGAATCTAGCCGTAGAATAGAGAATCGCATAAAGCACGAATACTTGACCTTTAGCATGTTTAAAGGAGCTAAATAATAGGAGGGCCACAAAGATAAGAATGTCGATTTGACCTTCCCAGATTTCGGCTGGCCATAATGGTTGATTGCCGTAGGTGCGATGAGCCAACGTGCTTTCAGGGTAGAGAATACCAAAATTACCGCCCGTAGGATGACCAAAGGCATCGCCATTTAAGAGATTTGCCATACGGCCTACAGATTGTGCCAAAATCAATGCTGGTGCGAATAAATCGGCAAAGGCCCAAAAGTCGATATTATTTTTACGTAAGTACCAATAGCCTGCAATGGTGCCAAGAACGACACCGCCTTGAATGGCCATGCCACCTTGCCATACAAAGGGGATTTCTAGTAAATGATTGCCATAATAGTGCCAATCAAAGAAGAACACATCCCATAATCTAGCACCGATGAGACCCGCTACGGCAACAGTAATGGAAAAGTCGATGATATGTTCATGCCAACCTCGTCCGTCTTTTTTTAATAAAACATAGGCAACCGAGGCACCACAGATGATAGCTAAGGCTAACATGGCACCATAAGCCCTGATAGGAAAGTCACCTATAAAAAATAGATATTGATGCATATAAAACTCCTTTTGTAATAACTTGTATTGTATAAGGTAAATTATAAATTACATGTACCCTTCATGCAACAACTGAGATGAATTCTATATAATATGGTATAATATAGAGATTGAAATTGTATCCCCTTATGGGGCTAGAGTTAGGAGAGTTCATGATTCGTAAATCTACTATTTTAAAATCCTTAACAGCTTTAGTAATGTCCGCATTATCTACGACTGCAGTACAAGCTGAGGTGTTGGTTCCCATTGACCAATTCTTAGCAAACACAACGCGTCATTACGAGGCAAATCAATATAAAACATCCTATACGGTGTATGTACCTCAAACAGAGTTACAAGGAAATGCTATTGTTTTAAATCCTGCTGCCGTTGGTGAACCTGTAAAATTGCCAACTACAAGTAAAAATGGCATTACCTATGTCGATATTGAGTCTGATCCAGCTATGCTCGGTGTGAGCTATACAAAGGTCAATGGTCAATTAACATTAGGTCCTGCACCGCAAGCCTCTACAGTAAAAGCTCCTTATACAATGCAAACACCATTGTCTTGGGCCTTTGATCCATGGCCAACACAGGGGACTCCATATCAAGCAAAACTGAATTCCAGTGGTGATAATATCATTTCTCCAAGTTGGTTCAAATTGCATAGCCTTGGCATCGAAGCAAGTCCTAATGTAAGTATTGATTATGTTAACGATTATAAAAGTAAAGGTTACCACGTATGGCCTTTGATTACGAATCGATTTGATCCTGGCTTTACAAGTGGTATCTTAGCAGATCAATCTGTATGGAAAAAATATGCTCATAACCTTGTGCAATATGCCTATATTTACGGATTTGATGGTTATAACTTTGACTTTGAAAATATTGATTATGCCGACCGTGATCGTTTAACAGCGTTTGTGGCATATTTATCTAATCATTTACATCAATACAATATTAAAACATCCATTGATGTAACTGGTTATTCTGATAGCCCAGAATGGTCCTTAGTATATAACCGCAGTGCCTTTGCTAATTCCGTAGATTATGTAGTTCTCATGGCGTATGATGAAACATGGGCTAAAAGTACAACAGCAGGTCCTGTAGCAAGTTATCCATGGGTTCGCAACCATACAGAAAAAATGCTTTCTGAAGTACCATCTCAAAAATTGGTACTTGGTGTACCATTCTATATGCGCTTATGGCATGATACTAATGGCTATGCAAAAGGCGAAACTTTGGCTATGAAAAACACAGGTAGCTATTTTGCAAATTATAAAGACAAAATGACTTGGGATGAACGATTAAAACTATATTATTTATCCATTCCAACTGGCTCTGGTTCTGACCGTATCTGGTTTGAAGATAATACGTCTTTAGGTTTGAAACTAGATCTCGTAAAAGAATTACAGCTTGGTGGTTTTGCTGCATGGCGTAAAGGCTTTGAAGATGAAAGTACTATCGCTATGATTCAAGGTAAAGACTTAGGTCGTGGCATTCCTAAATCTCCTACAGCGGTTGCTCCTGAACCTGTAGTAGAAGAAACAAAACCATTAACTAAACTTGAACAATACAAATTGCGCTTAGAGGAAAAAGAAAAGGCAAAAGCCGCAAAGGCAGAAGCTAAACGCAAGGCTAAAGAGGAAAAAGAATTAGCTAAACGTAAAGCTAAGGAAGAAGCGCAACAAGCTAAAGCGGAGAAAAAACGTTTAGAAGAAGAGGCTAAAGCGCAAAAGGAACGTGATGCACAAGAGGTAAAGGATAAAATTGCTTCTTATAAGAGTCATGGTTCTGTTCAAAATACAACTACTAAAAACGAATTAACAAAATCTGTACAAGTAGTAAAACGCTAGAGTTTGACTGCTTTCATAGTAAGTAGTAAAATAAAAATATTGATTATAAAACGGCAACTAATGAGGTTGACTATATGAGGAGGCCCCTACATGAATGAAAAATATGTAGCCCAAGATATTGAGAAAAAGTGGCAACAGTATTGGGAAGATAACCATACATTTAAAACAGAATATGATGAATCTAAAGAAAAATACTATGTATTAGAAATGTTCCCGTACCCATCTGGTAACTTACACATGGGTCACGTGCGTAACTATTCCATCGGTGACGTAGTAGCTCGTTTCAAAAAAATGAAGGGCTTCAACGTGTTGCATCCAATGGGCTGGGACTCCTTTGGTATGCCTGCTGAAAATGCGGCTATCAAACATGGTATTGCACCTAAAACATGGACTCTTGATAATATCGAGAACATGAAATTGCAACAAAAAGCACTTGGCTTGTCCTATGACTGGGACCGTGAAGTTGCAACATGTAAAGAAGATTACTATAAATGGACACAATGGTTCTTCCAACAGTTCTATAAAAAAGGCTTAGCATACAAAAAAGAAGCTAAAGTAAACTGGTGTGAAACGTGCCATACTGTATTGGCGAACGAACAAGTTATCGATGGTGCTTGCTGGCGCTGTGATAACCCAGTTGAGAAAAAAGATTTGTCTCAATGGTTCTTGCGTATTACAGAATATGCTGATCGCTTGTTAACTGATTTAGACACTCTTGATCACTGGCCACAACGCGTTAAATTGATGCAAAAGAACTGGATTGGCCGCTCTGAAGGTACAGAGTTCTCTTTCGAAGTTCCATCCATTAATGAACGTGTATCTGTGTATACTACACGAGTTGATACTATTTATGGCGTAAGCTATGTAGTATTGGCTCCTGAACATCCATATGTAGAACGCCTTATTGAAAATGCTCCTAATAAAGCTGAACTAGAAGCCTTTATTACGCGTATGCGCAATATGAGCGATATTGATCGTACATCTACAGATGCACCTAAAGAAGGTATGTTTACTGGTTCCTATGCAGTAAATCCTATGTCTGGCGAACAAGTTCCAGTATGGATTGCAAACTATGTATTAGTAGACTATGGTACTGGTGCTGTAATGGGCTCCCCTGCACATGATGAACGGGACTGGGAATTTGCCCATAAATATGACTTGCCTATTAAACAAGTTGTTGCTCGGGAAGGCGAAGAATATAGCCTCGAAAAATGGCAAGAATGGTATCATGAAGATGGTATCCTAGTTAACTCTGGTGAATTTAACGGCCAAACATCTGAAGAGGCTCGTAAAAATATTACCGCTGCACTTAATGAGCGTGGTATTGGTGAAGGTAAAGTAAACTTCCGTCTTCGTGACTGGTTGATTTCTCGTCAACGTTACTGGGGCGTGCCAATTCCTGTAGTATATTGTGAAAAATGCGGTGAACAACTCGTTCCTGAAGAAGAGTTGCCAGTACGCTTGCCAGAGGATGTTAAATTTGAATCTGGTGCCGTATCTCCATTGGCTACATCTGAAAGTTTCCTAAACACTACATGTCCTAAATGTGGTGGTCCAGCACGTCGTGAAACAGATACAATGGATACTTTCATTGATTCCTCTTGGTACTTCTTGCGCTATACAGACGCTAAAAACGACCAAGCTCCATTCGATAAAAAAATCGCTAACTACTGGATGAACGTAGACCAATATATCGGTGGTATTGAACATGCTATCTTGCACTTGTTGTACTCTCGATTCTTTGTGAAAGTTATTCACGATTTAGGCCTTATCGAAGCTAACGAACCATTCCGTGGTTTGTTAACACAAGGTATGGTTCTTAAAGAAGGCAGCAAAATGTCTAAATCCAAAGGTAATGTAGTTTCTCCTGAAGAAATTATCAATACTTATGGTGCGGATACGGCGCGCTTGTTCATTCTATTTGCGGCTCCTGTAGATCGTGACCTTGATTGGTCTGACCAAGGTGTTGAAGGCTCTTATCGTTTCTTAGGTCGTGTATGGCGTATTGTTGATGCGTACAACGAAGAAGGTAAGAAAAATGTAACTGGTGAACTTACAAAAGACGAATTTGCATTGCGTCGTGAGTTACACCGGGTTATCAAAAAAGTTACGGAAGACCTTGATAATAACTTCAACTTCAATACAGCTATTTCTGCTATCATGGAACTTGTAAATGCTATGTATGCTCATAAGGACAAAGCTGAGACTATCAATAGCGCATTAGCTAATGAATTGACTCATTCCTTATTACTTCTATTAGCTCCATTCGTTCCACATATGACAGAAGAGTTGTGGCATGAATTAGGTGAAACTACATCCATTCATACTGAAAGCTGGCCTGTATACGAAGAATCTGCTCTTGTAGTAGACGAAGTAGAAGTAGTATTGCAAGTAAATGGTAAAGTTCGCGATAAACTTACTGTTTCCGTAAATATTACGAAAGAAGAATTAGAAACAATGGCTAAAGAATCTAGCCGTGTTCAAGAGTTTACAG
>CABSJA010000064.1 GCA_902477915.1 uncultured Veillonella sp. | reverse complement strand
ACGTTTACGATACGCTCAAACAATTGCAAAATAGTTTGTTGTAATGGAATGAAAATCTTACTAGCAATTGGTGTATTAAGTACCAAGATCAGCAAAATCAAGCTTACAAAGCTTAAACGTTCTAATGTAAATTGCCAATTACCAGGTAATAAGCTTGTAATAATACGACTGCCATCCAATGGTGGTATTGGCATCATATTAAGAATGGCAAAGTTAATATTATATACAACAATCAGTGTCAGTATTAATTCTAATGATTCATTCGTCAACAAGCCATAGCTTTCAAGAAAACGAAGAGCTAAGTAGCCTAAAAAGGCCATCAACACATTAGATGCCGGCCCCGCAATAGATACTAAAGTTGAATCTGTACGAGGATCGCGGAAATTAGATGGATCAATCATTACGGGCTTAGCCCATCCAAAGCCACCGATAAGGAAGGCTATAGAGCCAATTAGATCGAGATGTGCCACGGGATTCAATGTCAATCGCCCCATAGAGCGTGGCGTAGAATCGCCGAGCATATCAGCTACCTTAGCATGAGCAAATTCATGTCCTGCAGCTGCGATGATAAGCGCTGGTATGGACGCCAAAATCATCGTTAAACTAATACCAGAAAATAACATAAAACTCCTTTATTGTTTAGCTTCCCATGCAGTAAAGCCTTCTTGAATGCAACGAAGAGCATTCAATGTACGAGGGTAGCCGATATACGGCACGCATTGGGAGGCGATGTTAATCAAATATTGTTTGCTGTTGCCTACGTTCAAGTTGCCTTCTACGTGAGCCTTCAGCTGAGGTTCACAGCCACCTTGAGCCGCTAAGAAACAGAAGGTAATCATTTCACGATGAGCCACACTTAAACCTTTACGAGTGTAGTAGTCGCCAAACATATTAGCAAGCCACTTATTGATGTGGCGTGTCTCTTCAGGACCTTCTTGGTAAGAATTACGGATAGACTCACCAAAGATTTCAACTTGCTTTTCAACGCCCTTTTCAAGGCGAGATTCACTAGTGATTGTACTGCGAGACGGATCCACAACAGTTTCCCCACGATAGTCAAAAATCTTATTTGTTACCTTAAAGAATGGGCGTACACGACCGATGCCAAGATAAGGTACCGCTTGATAAAGGAGCTCTATTACTTCATCGGGAATCAAGCCAAAGTTAAGTGCTGCCGGTAACATCAACGCATATTCATCAACAGCAGATACACCTACAAGCGTGGCAAGGATAGCCAAGAAACGATCCTTGGCAGGCACATTGCGACCCTCTTCGGTAATAACTTCATCAAATGCAAAATTATCAAACAATACTTCAAACTCAGGGTCGATATAACCTGCAGGGGCTGCAATATCAGGGAACATTCGCTCCGTGTAGGCTTGAGCAAATTCAGATTTAGACATAGGAAACCTCCATAAACAACACTGGTGAAAGCTCAAAGGAGCTTTCACCAGCAATAGTTATGTAATTATTACGGCTTGCGCCATCAAATTATAAAGCTGGGAAAGAGAAATCAGTGCCGTATACTTCTTTCCAAGCAGCCAAGAACATGTTGTATTCATTAGAACCAGGAGTGATTTGGTACACTTGACCATCTGGAGAGAAACGATATACAGTATGCAAGCTTGGGTGAACAATGTATTTGAACAATGTAGCTTCACCATATTGGTTGTTATGCATGTTCACTACATTGATACCGAATACGTAGTTACGGCTACTATCAATACCACTGAATTGGGATGCTTTATCAAAGAAATATGTTTCAGAACCATTAGCACTGTTTGGAACCTCTGGATAGTTAGCTAAACCATTCCAGTTTGCTGCATTAGCAACACCGCCAACTAATAATGTACCGGCTAATACAAATGCGCCTAATAAATTTTTATTCATAATGCTCTCCTTTTGCCTTAACGGCATCTCACGACAGGTCATACTCTCACATGACCTCCGTACAATACGTTATATGTATAGTATATCACATTTTATGAAAATATTAGATATATTAAATTACAGAATGTATGCATATGAGATCTTACTAAAGTACACTACATTAGCGCTTAAGCTTCTCTGCTGTTCTAGCATTAGCGTTATCGATTGCGTCTAACAATTTGTTAAGCAACATGCGCAATTGACGCGTTTCTTCTACGTCGAAAATCGGACCTGCAGATTCAGACAAGCGGCGCGGTACATGAACAGCTTCGTCACGTAATGCTTTACCAGTATCAGTAAGGGTTACCATAACAACACGTTCATCTTGACGACTACGCTTACGCTTTAAGAATGCTTTAGCTTCTAATTTCTTTAAAAGTGGTGTTAATGTACCAGAATCAAGGCGCAATACTTGACCTAGTTCTTTAACGGACAAATCACCATATTGCCACAATGCCATCATTACGATGTATTGAGTATATGTCAAATTTAACGGATCTAAGTGACTGCGATATGCATTAACAATTTCCTTCGCCACTACATAAAGTGGGAAGCTCAATTGGTTGTCTAATTTCATGTACTCTACATCAGGTACGTCTTCTTTATGTTTGTAACCTTCGAGTACGCCAATTTCTGCCATATTCTACCTCCATATGCACACAATAATCTACAAATTAATTGTACACAATTCTACGGCAAGCAGTCAACGTAAAAAAACCACTTTGGACATAAATTTTTAAATTTGTCAATTATTTAATATATTTTTTCTTTTTTATTAAAAAACGAGTACTTCTATAGAATTTATGGGCAGAAATCACACCATAAAGCTGTGAAACTATTAATAAATTTTTTTGATATTAGAATTCAATACCACATCCCGCCATGTGCTGCATCTTCTGCAGCTCTTTCTAAATCTCATTCTAAATTTCTTTCTAGATCTATGTCCTGTAGTATAATAAAAGAAACTCTATATAAAACTGATTGATAATAGGAGGACTATATGAACACCTTAGAATGTATCAAAACACGTCATAGTACGCGTAAATTTAAAGCTGATCAATTATCTCGAGAGCTTATCGATCAAGTCCTCGACGCTGGCCGCCGTGCTCCATCTGGCGGTAATACACAATTGACACATTTTATGGTCATCACAAACCAAGATGTGCTCAAAGAGCTAGTAACACTCGTTCAAGAGGAATACGGCAAAATGCCAATTACAGAAAATACATTACCTTACATGGTGAATATCATTAAAATGTCCGCTGAAGGCAAGTTTGTATTCAACTATAATGCACCGGTTCTCATCGTACTCGCTAGCCAAGCAAACTATGCGAATAACTTTGCCGATGTATCTTGTGCGATGCAAAACATGATGCTTGCTTGCAACGAATTAGACCTTGGTAGCTGCTGGGTTAACCAAATCCGTCACCTTCAAGACAACGAACGCATCCAAGCTAAAATGCGTGAACTAGGCCTTAAAGAAGGTGAAAAAGTATATGCTAGCCTTGCTATTGGCTATCCAGACTTACCAAACGGTCTTAACCGCCGCGAAATCGAAGCAAAAGGCTATCCTGTAACATATATTGATTAATTGAGACTATAAAATCAATATATTCACGTACGTATATAAATATATTCACAATTAATATACAATACAAAAGCGCTATCTATCCCACAACTCTAATTGAGTTTTATTCGGAATAGATAGCGCTATTTTATTGACTATATTAGGTTTAGCTCATGATGCCTTATCAATCAAATCAGTAAATAAATTTTAATTACCCTTCAAATACGCGTTTGCGAGCTGCTTTTACAAGAAGACTACCGCCATACAGTAGATTTTTTAATAATACTCAACCTATGCCAAATACCCATAATGGTGCACCAAAATAGCAATTTATCATAATTAAAAATAAAACATAGTCGACTTTTAGTCATACATGGTATGATAAAAAAGACATTTTGTAGAAAGGATGTGTGATGATGTCGATCTTCTCTCCAGCTCCTCATATTGAACGATTACCAGAGGGGCAAATCGATTCCACCTACAAACGTCTTCGCAAAGAAGTCTTTGCAGGTACTTTTATTGGTTATGCTACATTCTATTTGATCCGCCAAAACTTTAGTTTGGCTGTTCCGTACATGATTGCTGAGTACGGTTACACTAAAGCGGATCTTGGTATTGTCATGACCCTCTTATCCGTAGCGTACGGCGTAAGTAAATTTGTCATGGGTAATGCGTCTGACCGCTCTAACCCAAAATACTTCTCCACAGTAGGTCTATTGCTCAGTGCTTTAGTTATGTTATTATTCGGCACCTTACCTGGTGTTTTAAGCAGTATTCCTATCATGTGCGTGCTCGCCTTCTTAAATGGTTGGTTCCAAGGCATGGGCTATCCTCCATATGCGAAAAATATGGTAACTTGGTTCTCCCGTTCTGAACGCGGCGCTTGGTGGTCCTGGTGGAACGTATCCCACAACCTTGGTGGCGGTATCATCGCACCCCTTGCTACGTTAGGTATCTATCTATTTGGTACATGGCATAGTATTTTCTTCTTCCCTGCTCTTATTTCTATCGTGTTAGCTGTGGTTACATTCTTCTTGTTGAAAGATACACCTCAATCCTGTGGCTTGCCACCTATCGAAGAATACAAACACGAACCAGTAGCAGCTGAAGTAAGCGATGAAAATAAAACTACTTTCAAAGAAATCTTTTACAAATATATTTTGCATAACAAATACTTATGGTATCTTGCAATTGCGAATATCTTTGTGTACTTCATCCGTTACGGTGTAGTAAGCTGGGCTCCTACTTATTTAACAGCTGTAAAAGGCTTTACAAAAGAAGGTTCCCGTTGGGCTTACTTCTTATACGAATGGGCTGGTATTCCAGGCATGCTCGTAAGCGGCTACTTAAGTGACCGTGTATTCCGCGGCCGCCGTGCTCCAGCTACGATCTGCTTCATGCTATTCGTTATCTTGGCGATCCTCGTTTACTGGTTCAACCCAGCAGGCAATATCCTTATCGATAACTTAGCACTTATCGCTATCGGCTTCCTCATCTACGGTCCTGTTATGATGATCGGCCTTCAAGCAGCAGACATGGTACCACGTGTAGCAACAGGTGGTGCTACTGGTCTTACAGGCCTTCTTGGTTACCTCATCGGTTCCGCTGGTGCTGGTGCCTTCATGGGTCTCATGGTTGACCTTTATGGTTGGGATGGCGGCTTCGTAGCCCTCGTTGGTGCATGTATCCTCGCTATCGTATTCCTACTTCTCACACTTGGTGATAAATCTCAAGCAAAAGAACAGTAATCTACAACAAACTGTTGTAATAACGTAAAAATCCCCTAGTAACACATCGTTACTAGGGGATTTTATTATGTCTAAAACTATATACTGCATTACATTCTATGCTACACACAAAGAACCATTTAAAACTTTCAAATTATACACGAGACCAAGTCGCGCTAATCCGTGCAACACAACGGCCGTAATAGGATCAATGAAACCAAATACACCAGCACCGATGATGGCAACGTGGAATACAATGGACACAATGAGTAGTCCTAAATGGGACTGCTTGGTTCCTTTTGAAAGCTCCGATACAGGAGATGCATCATCCACAAGAGAGCCCATCATGAGCGCCACTAAGATAAGCTCCAAGGAACACGGGCATAGTACCAATAACAAGGTTACGGTATGTATGAAATCCTGTGTTAATGCAAAGGATCCCATAGATAATAGCAATACGGCCACAACAATGACAGATGAATAATTGTTGATGCCCTGACGCATAGCAACGAGTTGTGCTGGCATTGTAGGAAGCATATCATCATCTAAAGTATAATGTGACTCGCCTGTGATAAGCTGTTCCAAGAAGAAACCAGCCTGTACAATGAGGCCCACATAAGCCGCCGTATGATAATCGCCAATGGAAATGAGTGCTACCATGGCCACAACAATAAGGAAATTAGCGTGGATCTCTAAATGCTTCAAAATACTTTGAACGCTATTGATGAGCAGCGGCAAACCACAAACGAGAACCGTCACCCAAGCCAAATCAATTACGGGATTAAATGACTCTGTGATGGCATCTAATAGAACAAATAAAACACCTAGCGCTAAAATAGCACCTTGCGTGAATAGCGATACCTGCGCCGATAAAGACTGTAAAAATTTCATATAGACCTCTCTATACACTAGAACCGGCCTTACTTACTCCGGAAATAAAACAAAAACAACACAATATTAATTCAGAACTCTCTATACCTAAATTAATTCAAAACCCTATGAACCTAAAGTATTTTATAAATCTATGTACCCATAGGGGTATATCTACAATATAAACATTATACAAAACATACGAATTATATACAAATCATTTTTTTCGATAAACGATAAAGAACTACAATTTCTTTATGTAGTACCAAAAGAATAAATTTATAAAAATGA
>CABSJA010000063.1 GCA_902477915.1 uncultured Veillonella sp. | reverse complement strand
TACTCACATAAGTAATACACAATATTTTTGACACGAGGGGATCAAAATGGAAAAGAAATTAGATTTGTCCAAATCTGTATATGATTTGGTAAAAGAATATCCTGAAGTAACAGAGATTATGAAAAGTTTAGGGTTTAGCGAAATCACTAATAAGGTGATGTTGAACTCTGTTGGTAAAATTATGACCATTCCTAAAGGGGCTAAAATGAAAGGCGTATCCATGATCGATATCGTGAGCGCATTTATGAAAGCTGGCTTTACCTTGGAAGGTGAAATGCCAAACCTACATGGTGATGCGGAATCTGCTAAGGCTACTTCAGTAGAAGCAGATAAAGCTGCTGATAACATAGTGGAATCTAACAGCAGTGAAAATGCAGAGACTCAAGTAGACGATACTGTTACAGATAGCGAACGTGTAGAGCAATTGAAAGGCTTCTTGAAACGTTTGGGCACAGGCGAAGAACTTGGTTCTGTTCGTGAAGATTTTGCGAGCCAATTCAAACATGTTGAGGCTAGTGAAATCATGAAAGCCGAACAAGGTCTTATGCGCGAAGGTACACCTTTAGAAGAGGTACAACAATTGTGCGACCTTCACTCTGCATTGTTCCATGGTTCTACCATTCATGAACAAATGGATGCTGAACATGCTAAGGTAGAGGCTGTTCTAGAGGCTCAAGAAAAGAGCAAGAGCGTAGTAACATTGGTAGAAACTGTAGGTCATCCACTCAACCAATTAACAGAGGAAAATAAAGCTCTCGATGCATTGATTGAATCTATCCGCCCTAAAGTAGCTGATAAAACAGCAACTATTGATGATGTAAATACAGTTCGCCAAGTATCTGTTCATTATGCTAAAAAAGGCGACCTATTATATCCAAAATTGAAAGTAGATTATGCAATCGGTGGACCGTCCATGGTTATGTGGACTGTTGATGGCGATATCCGCGACCAACTAGGCGATTTAGCAAAATCTAGTCAAAGTGTAGACGATTGGTATAGACGTTTTGATGAGCTTCTTACACGTGCTCAAGAAATGATCTACAAAGAACAAAATATCTTGTTCCCAATCTGTGCAGAAAACTTCAGTAAAGAAGAATGGTACCAAATCTACAAAGATACAGCACAGTATGAAGATATCTTTGGTGTAAAACGTATTGCATGGTCAGAGGCTGATGCAGCATTAGCTACACAAACTACAAAACAAAGTGGTGATGATAATGCTATTGGTTTAATTGGTGGCACATTAACTGTAGATCAACTCGATGCTATGCTCAACACAATGCCAATGGAAGTAACCTTCGTTGACCATGAAGATATCAACCGCTACTTCAACGATGGTGAAAAGGTATTTAAACGTCCTACTACAGCTATCGGTCGTGATGTGTATTCCTGCCATCCACCAAAGGTTGAACCAATTGTACGCGGTATTATCGATTCCTTCCGTAAAGGTGACCGCGATAATGTGGCTGTATGGCTTGAAAAACAAGGCCGTCCATTCTATGTAAACTACATGGCTGTACGCGATCAAAACAATAACTATATTGGTACATTAGAACTTGTACAAGACATGCAATTTGCAAAGGAACATTTCGCTAGAATTAAATAAAAACTAGTGTAATACTAGTTGTGTGATACAGTGAAACTTTGATACAAAAAGGCTGCTCTAACATTGAATAATGCTAGAGCAGCCTTTTGTATTTGCACGAAATAAATTCTCTAATATGATTAATGTCTTTACTGATAAGAGGTACCTATTAAGGGTGTATGTGCTTGATCATATTATGGGTAGCAGTCCTGATATTTTCAAGGCTCGTGGCCAAGTTAAGTCGCACAAAGGTAGCGTAATCTCCGCCTCCAAACCATTCGCCAAAGCTTGGTGCAATGTGGCATTTGTTTTCGAACAGGTCATGCATATCTTCCGCCTTTACATAGGCGCCGAAATCGATCCAAGCCAAATAGGTGCCGTCCATAGGGCTGATGCGGATGTGTGGTAATGCCATACCAAGCTCTCGGAACAGATATTCATAGTTTTCACGAATGACAGCCAGTACATCTGTGAGCCATGCTTCCGTCTCTGGATGCGTGTAGGCTGCGGTGATGGCCGCTTCGGCAATAACGTCCGAGTCTGTGTGGTACACATGAGCTTTATAGGCGTTGAATTGGCTTCGTAGTTTTTCGTTAGGAATGATAACTTCTGCGTGGTGCAAGCTAGCCATATTGAATGACTTAGAGAGGGAAGACATTGCAATCATGCTATCTGCATAGGCCCCATTATTTACCGTCAAGGCAGATGTAAAAGGATTTTGTCCCGTGATGAGGTCTTGATGAATCTCATCACTTATGATGAGGACCTGGTGCTGCTTGCAGATATTAAATAATTGGTCCATTTCCGCTTCACTCCATACGTGGCCTACAGGATTGTGCGGATTGCAGTGAATGAACAATTTAACATCGTGTTCGGAAATAGCTCTTTCAAAGGCATCGTAATCTACGGAGTAGCGATTATCTTCGGTGCGATTCATAGGAACAGCGATAATTTGACGTTGGGCATCGCTGGCACTTGTATCAAAGGCGCCATATACAGGACTTAGAACGGCGATGGCATCATTGGTTTTGGTAAAAGCCCCAATACACCACATAATCCCTGTAATGACATTGGGCGCACTGGTGAGCCATTCTTGCTTAAGACTACAGTTATGCCGGCGTTTGTACCAGCTCATAACTGCCTCTATATAATCCGGATTTGTCATGGTGTAACCTAGAGGGTTAGCTTTCACATAGCTACAAATGGCTTCTTGAATGCACTGAGGAGGCATAAAGTCCATATCGGCCACCCATAGTGGTAATAAGTCAGTGCGGCTGAATTTTAAATGCTCGCCATCCCATTTGCGGGAATGAGAACCGCGGCGATCGATATAGTATGTTTTAGTAAATTCTATGGTGTTCATGGTGAACCTCTTACATTCTGCTAGATTCATAAGAAATCTTGTGTAATTATATATATCAGTTCGGTGTTACCAACATGTATGAGTGTATGTTAATGTGGTGCAAATCAATTATTCTGTCTATTATCAGTATACATGCATAGATATATATGTAAATATACACTTAAGAATTGCTGTTACCTTACCATTCGTTTCTATGCAATCCTTGCATGAATAAGGGCTATATTCGTATACAAAAGGTGCTTTATTTGCTTGACTGTTGGGACTTTCACAATTTAGAATATACTATAGAATAGTGTGTGTCTGACCAGTGACCACACGTCTATCGAATGGTTACAAAAGATAAATGTTAGCAGCATGTGGCGGCATCCCTATGTGAGAGGGCTCATCGGAATGCTTAGGTGCATGCAACGCTGTAAGTATAGTACTGGATCCTTGTTAGGAGGCATGTGCCATGAGTAACGAATTAAAACCACTACATTTTGATGCGGATTATACGATGGAGGAAGCGCTCGCCGAGGCGAAACGTTGTCTAAATTGTCCAAAACCATTGTGCCGTATGGGTTGCCCTATTGAAAACGAAATCCCTCGTTTTATCCAAGCTATTGCGCACGGTAACTTTGGTTTAGCCAATGATATCTTGGCAGAACGTACAAACTTGCCATCCATTTGTGGCCGCGTATGTCCGCGCGAAAACCAATGTGAAGGTAACTGTATCATGAACAAGGCGAAAAAACCGCCTATTAACATCGGTAAATTGGAACGCTTTGCTGCTGATTTTGAAAGCATCAATGAACTTCGCAAACCTAAGAAAATCAAACAAGATCTTGGTAAGGTTGCCGTTGTAGGTTCTGGCCCTGCAGGCTTGTCCGTAGCAGGTGATATCGCTAAACTTGGTTACGAAGTAACTGTATTCGAAGGTCAATCTGAACCAGGTGGCGTACTTTTATTCGGTATTCCAGAATTCCGCTTGTCTAAATCCGTTGTACGTCGTGAAATCGCGCGTCTTGAAGGTTTAGGTGTTAAATTCGTATGTAATACATTTATCGGTCAAGATAAAACATTGGACGAACTCTTCGCAGAAGGTTTTGACTCCATCTTTATCGGTACTGGTACACATATTCCTCAAGAAGTACGCATGGAAAACGATGAAGTGCATGGTGTATTCCAAGCAATGTACTTATTGACGAATGTACAATTAGTAGAAAATGGCGAGCTTGATGAAGCTCAAATTCCTGTTAAAAAAGGCGACCGTGTTATCATCATCGGCGGTGGTAACGTAGCGATGGATGCGGCTCGTACATGCGTACGCTTAGGTTGTGAATCTGTTACTGTAGCATACCGTCGTAGCCAAGAACAAATGCCAGCATTGTTGTCTGAATACGAAGAAGCTCGTGCTGAAGGCGTTCAATTCCAATGGTTTGCTTCTCCAGTTGGCGTAGAAGGTAAAGATAAGGTAGAAGGCTTCAAATATGAAGTGATGGCTCTTAACGAAGATGGTGCAGGCATCCACGGTACTGGTAAGTTCCAAGTTATGCCTGTAGATAAAATCATCATCGCTGCTGGTCATAAACCAAATGCTCGTCTTATCGGCGAAGGGAATAATCTAAAAGTAGACGAAAAAGGGTACATCATTACATCTGAAGATCCATATGGTATGACTAACCGTGATGGTGTGTTCGCTGGTGGTGACGTTGTACATAAACCGGCTACTGTAGTATTGGCAATGCGCGAAGCTAAAAAAGCTGTTGATGGCATGGTTAAATACATGGAAATCAAAAAAGCTCAAGAAAGTGCTAACCAATAATCCTATATCTAATAATGATATGGCAATATTACTATTCAAGTGTATTCATAATGAATGGATAATGTATAGAAACTATATAAATCTAGATATTATCTATGCTGGTTGGTGTAATATAGTACATGTTTAGTACTAATTATCTCTATATATACAATAATTACACGAATTGTTGAAAACATACAGAACGTAATATGCGTAGAAAAAAGCCTTACTAGAACTAATTGATACATTAGTTTTTAGTAAGGCTTTTGTGTTATTACTTTTCAACTGCTACTAGGCAGTCAACCTACGATATGGGTATAGTAAAGGCATAACCATGTGTTGAGTGTGAAAGTAGATAGAGGTTGCTATGAATTCTATCCTATGTTGTCATGATATACAGATCCGACAAGAGGTCCACAAACTAGGTGTGTTGATTTTGCTTTGGCGTAGACAATTGGGCATGACGCAGTATCAGTTGGCAGATAAGTCAGGTCTAGCCCAATCTTATATCAGTGATCTTGAAAGTGGTGCTATCGATCCGCGATGGTCCACTATTTATAGAGTTGTATCTGGATTAGGGCAGATGAGCGTACAAGATTTTCTAAATGGGCCACAAACCATTAGAACCCTAAGGATTCATTGATGATAATAATCTCCATGGTTTGCATGTTGCGCATCTTTTTATAGTAGATTGTTAAGGCGTTGCAAATGCGATCCGGAGAGCCACAGTCATAACATTTTTCTTCTAATTTGGCACAAGGGTTGAGGAAGCTTTTCTTATTCTTCTTGCTGTTTAGCGGTGCTGCTACATTTCGTGCTCGATAAATAGCAGATGCTAAGTCAGGGGTAATTTTGTTAGTGCCAAGCACAAAGAACACCTCTTGGGAACCAAATAGAGAAGCTGCCACACGATTGCCTGTGCCGTCGATATTGACCATCTCCCCTGTTTGAGATAAGGCGTTTACAGATGTGAGAAATACATCGCGCCCCATGGTGCGTAATGCAGTGTCCCGGAAGCTTTCACCAGGGAGAGGACGTTGAATATCTGTTATATCATCGTTAACCTCGGATAAAGCATCATGTACATTGAGCTCTAATAAGGTGCGGGAATCACCGATAGCCACTCGTTTGTTCTGAATGCGAGACCGTAAATAATCAACAGCTTCTGCACCTGTTTCAAAATAATGAACTACGAAATTATTGCGCTCTAAAGCCTTAATTGTTCTCTTTATATCGATGGGGGCATCATTGATTTGGGGATTGATAACTGCGTTGATTGTCGTTTCTGTATTGGCCATGAGTCCTCCGATATTATGTAAATAAGTGAGGTAAATCTTATTAATTATATTCTATTATTGTATCGTTTTATGTGAAGATGGTTCAACATATTGAATGATTAGCTTTGTTATATTAATTTGGTAAAAGTTGGAATGAAATCCAAATTCACTATAAAATTTTACGAAAGTTGGAGTGAAATCCAAATTAATAATGAAAAAAGAGAAAAGTTGGAATAGATTCCAACTTTCACCATTATCAAAATGATAGTATAAAAATTAGAATAATAGGCTTAGAAAATAAATTTTACTTTTACCTATAGGTTGAATTTGCTATAATAATAGTATTGATATGGCATAAGCCAATGTTAAGGAGGCAAAAATCGTGGATTTAATTCAAAAATTAAAAGACCA
>CABSJA010000062.1 GCA_902477915.1 uncultured Veillonella sp. | reverse complement strand
GCTATTTGTCTTTTTCGTAATTAATATAATCCCTTTGATGAGTATCTTGGTACTGATCAAGGGGATTTTAAATTACTACAGGGTTGTACTAATTTTTGTCCTATAACCCCATTATTACGCTAATGTTAGAGCGTTTTGGGCTAGTTGCTAAATAAAAGAGCTAGAAAAGCGTCTAACCACTTGCAAATGTAGTAGGCGAATACATTTACCATGACGGCTAGCCAAAACAAATAAAATAGCTGCCACAAATACGAAATAGACATCGTAATTTATGACAGCTATTTGGCAGTACCTGGTCGATCTTATAGTGTAATTATTTAGTTATATTCTATTTTTTAAAAGCCTCACCGATGGAATAAATTCCGTCAAATAAGAAACCGAAAGCGATAAAGTAGATAAATACCTCACCGGAAGCAATCGGCTGGAATATGAGTAATAGGCCTAATAGTAAAAGAATTAGTGCAAGCCATTTTGCATTACGTCCCATGAGTGATACCATGCTGTCGGACTTTCTTGATTTAATGAAAATAAAGATGGCGTCAATTAACATCCAGATGCCGATTGTGGTTGGGAGTACTAATGGTAGGAATGCAAATCCGCCGGATATTAAATAGATACCGAATAGAGCATTGATAATGCCGCTGATAAGATACCAGCCGCTACGTAATTCAGACGATAACGTAAAATAATTTATAATAGAGCTGACCGCACTGACGAAAAAGATAATAGAAAAAAGCCAGGCAAAAGCTATGAGATTAATAACGGGATTTAAGAGTAAGAATATCCCCAGGATAATGCTTACAATACCCGATAAAATAAAGAAGAATTTGCTTGTACCACTTATAATAATTCCTCCAACCATTGGTACTGCTTATTTACAGTATGCATGAGGTCATGGGGGATGTCAAATTGTAACGATAAAACTGTGTTTTCACAAAACTCACATGTCCATCCTGTTGACACAGTTCTATAGAATACCGTATAATACCTTTATATCTTAAATACGAGCTATGAATGGGTATAAAGGTTTACAGATCCTGCTTTCAGAGAGTTGCCGGTTGGTGCGAGGCAATAGAGGTTGTACGCTGACACTCTCCCGTGAGCTTTGGTGGCGAATGCAGCAGTAGTCATCGACGGTGGTTCCGTTATACCCGCAACGAGTCCCAATTAGGGTGGTACCGTGTTATGAATATAACGCCCCTTTGAGCAACGACAGTTGTTCTGAGGGGCTTTTTTTATTGTAAAAGTCTAGTAAAATTACTGATTTGATATATCTACATTGGCTTCAGCCGAAATAGCGTTGAAATCGGCGATTTTACTAAACTTTCACAATAGATAGATATAATACAGCGTTATGTTTTATTAGTATAGAAAAGGTGAAGATTATGGATCAAAATCGCGTATATTTCTTCGATACAACCCTTCGTGATGGGGAACAAACACCAGGTGTGTCTTTACAAACTCCTGAAAAAATTGAAATTGCGAAAGGCCTAGTACGCCTCGGCATCGATGTAATCGAGGCTGGCTTCCCAGCAGCATCCCCTGGGGATTTTGAAGCAGTACAAACGATTGCTCGCGAAGTGAAAGGCGCAACAATTTGTGCGTTGGCACGTGCTAATGAAAAGGACGTACAAAAAGCGATTGATGCATTGAAAGATGCAGAACGTAGCCGTTTGCATGTATTCATTGCTATTTCTGAACTTCATATGGAATATAAATTAAAAATGACTCGCCAGGAGGTATTGGATAAGGTTAAGTCCGTATTGGCGTATGCAAAAGGTAAAGTTGATGAAATCGAGTTTTCCGGTGAAGATGCAGCACGCTCTGATTTAGATTTCGCGTGCCAAGTATTTGGTGTTGCCATTGCTGGTGGTGCAACGATTATTAACGTACCAGATACAGTAGGTTACATGAACCCTAATGAGTTTGGTGATAAAATCCGTTACATCAAAGAACATACACCAGGCATTGAAAATGCTATCATCTCCGTTCACTGTCATGATGACTTAGGTCTTGCTAATGCAAATACGTTAGCTGCTATTAAAGCAGGTGCACGCCAAGTAGAAGGAACAATTAATGGTCTAGGCGAACGGGCTGGTAACGTAGCGATTGAAGAAGTAGTAATGGCTCTAAAAACACGCCATGATTACTTCGGCGATCTTCAAGTGAACATTGATACAAAACAATTTACAAAAGTTTCTAAACTAGTAAGTCGTTTGACAGGTGTTGTAGTTCCACCAAACAAACCAATCGTAGGTTCTAACGCCTTTGCTCATGAGTCTGGTATCCATCAACATGGTATGATGAGCAATCCTGAAACGTATGAAATCATGACTCCTGAGTCCGTAGGGGCTGAAAAAACAGACCTCGTATTGGGTAAACACTCTGGCCGTCATGCCTTTGCTGATCATTTGGCAAAACTTGGTTTCCAATCTTTCACAGAAGAGAAAATTAACGACCTCTTCGCTAAATTCAAAGAATTGGCAGACCGTAAAAAACAAGTATACGATGATGATATTATCGCTCTTGTAGTAGACAACTTACATCACAAAAAAGCATTCGAGCTCGTGGCTCAATACTATAAATTGGGTGAAAAAGGCTATGCCTATGCTGACGTTCGTCTCATGACTCCAGAAGGTGAAAAAGCTGATGCAGCCGTTGGTGACGGTCCAGTAGACGCGTCCCTTAAAGCGGTTGAACGTGTGGTTGGCTTGCCAATCAGCTTAAAAGACTACCAAATCCGTGCTATCACAGCCGGTAAAGATGCCCTTGGGGAAGCAACCCTTAAGGTAGAATACAACGGTCGCTTGTACCATGGTCGTGGTATCAGCACCGATATCGTTAAATCAAGTGTAAATGCATATATTAATGCAGTAAACTCAGTATTCCTAGCTATGGAGCTAGAACAAGAGGAGGAAAAATAATATGGGTATGACCATTACTGAAAAGAATATGGCTCGCCACGCGGGTCTTGATGTTGTGAAACCGGGCCAAATCATCGAATGTCATTTGGACGCTGTTTTGATGAACGACATCACATTCCCACCAGCGCGTAAAGAGTTCTTAAAAATCGGCAAACCTGTATTTGACCGTCATAAAATCTACTTAGTGCCTGACCATTTCACACCAAATAAAGATATTCAATCTGCTACACAAGCAAAAGTAATGCGCGACTTCGTACGCGAACATGGCATTACAAACTACTTTGAAGTGGGTAGAATGGGTATTGAGCACGTTATTTTGCCAGAAAAAGGCCTTATCGGTCCTGGGGAAATGATGATTGGTGCTGACTCCCACACTTGTACATATGGTGCGGTAAATGCATTCTCCACAGGCGTAGGCTCCACTGATGCGGGCGTTGCTATGGCAGAAGGTAAAACTTGGTTCAAAGTACCTGAAACTATTAAGGTTGAGCTTATCGGCAAACCTAACAAATGGGTAACTGGTAAAGACGTAATTCTTGACTTAATCGGTCAAATCGGCGTAGACGGTGCTCGTTACATGGCCCTTGAATTTGCTGGTGAAGGCGTACAACACATGACTATGGCTGATCGCCTTACAATCTGTAACATGGCTATCGAAGCTGGCGGAAAATGTGGCGTATTCCCATATGATGAAATTACTGAACAATACATCAAAGGTCGCGTAAATCGTCCTGTAGAACCTATTAATGCTGACCCTGATGCAGTATATGCCCAAACAATTACAATTGACTTGTCTAAATTACAACCAGTTGTAGCATTCCCTCATTTGCCATCCAACACACATTACATCAACGAGATCGACAAAGATATTAAAATTGACCAAGTTATTATCGGTTCCTGTACAAATGGCCGTTACGAAGACTTGGTGGCAGCTGCAGAAATCTTCAAAGGTCGCAAAGTAGCTCCATTCGTTCGTTGTATCGTAATTCCTGGTTCCCAAGATGTATACGATCAAGCTATGAAAGATGGTTTATTGGACATCTTCATTCAAGCTGACTGCGCTGTGTCCACGCCAACATGTGGTCCATGCCTTGGCGGTTACATGGGTATCATGGCTGAAGGGGAACGTACAGTTTCCACAACAAACCGTAACTTCCGTGGTCGTATGGGTCACGTTGATTCTGAAGTATATTTGGCAAGCCCTTACGTGGCGGCAGCAAGTGCTGTATTAGGCCGCATTGCAGGCCCTGAGGAGGTTTAATATGGATTTTGAAAGCAAAAAAATCTGGCGCTACGGCGACGATGTAGATACAGACGTAATCATTCCGGCTCGTTACTTGGCTATTGCTGACTGGAATGAATTGGCTGAACATGCGATGGAAGATATTGATACTACTTTCGCGCCAAATGTGAAAGCTGGCGAAATCATGGTAGCTGGCAAAAACTTTGGCTGTGGTTCCTCCCGTGAACATGCACCAGGCGTTATCAAAGCGAAAGGCGTGCCTGTTATCGTAGCACACTCCTTTGCACGTATCTTCTTCCGTAATGCTATCAACATCGGTTTGCCAGTTGTGGAAATCGGCGAACAAGTAGACCGTATCGACGCTGGCGATGCAATCGGCGTAGACTTGTCTAAAGGTATCGTGTACAACTTGACTAAAAACGAACAATACCAAGGGACTGAGTTGCCACAATTTATTCAAGATATTGCGGCAGCTGGTGGTCTTGTAAACTTTGCGAAAAACCGCAAGTAATACTACGTGGCCGAGCCTCGGTGATGCGCCGCCGCTCCACTAGCTTAACGGTCTGCGGCGTAGCCTTGACCTACTAAAGTCGCGTTAGCGCATGCACCTCGGCTCTACGTATTTATCTTTTACGGTTTTGAGCAAAATTAAAATCCCTATAGCTAGCAATATGTTGAATGAATTTGTGGCGGAGGGACATTACATATATTGGAGAGGTAATATGAGCGAAAAGAATATCGTATTGATCCCTGGTGATGGTATCGGTACTGAGATTATTGCTGCAGCGAAGGCTGTGTGTGATGTGGCTTTTGAGAAAGCCGGTGTAAAGGTTAATTGGATTGATAAAAAAGCGGGCGGTGCGTCTATTGATGCATACGGAGTGCCTTTAACTGAGGATACTATCGAGGCTTGTAAAGCTGCTGATGCTGTATTGCTAGGTGCTGTAGGTGGCCCTAAATGGGATAATGTAGATCCTTCTATCCGTCCTGAAAAAGCAATCCTTGGCCTTCGTAAGGAGCTTGGTTTGTTCTGTAACTTGCGTCCTGTAAAAATCTATCCTTCTTTGCAAGAGTATTCCCCACTTAAAAAGGAACTCGTACAAGATGTAGATTTCGTTATCGTTCGTGAGTTGACTGGCGGTATTTACTTTGGTGAACGGGAAGAGGCACAAGGCGAAGGTGCTAACGAGTTCGCTTGGGATAAAGAAACTTACAGCCGTTACGAAGTAGAACGCATCATGGATATCGCTATGGAAACAGCTCGTAAACGTAACAAAAAGGTTGTATCCGTAGATAAAGCAAATGTATTGGCTTCTTCTCGTTTGTGGCGTAAAATCGCTCAAGAGAAAGCGGCAGCTAATCCAGACATCGCAACAGATTACTTCTACGTAGATAACACGGCGATGCAACTCGTTGTAAATCCTGCACAATTCGACGTTATCGTGACAACAAACTTGTTCGGCGACATCTTGTCTGACGAAGGCGCTGTTATCTCCGGTTCCATCGGGCTTTTACCATCTGCATCCATGGGTACAGGCACAGCATTGTACGAGCCAATCCACGGTTCCGCACCAGACATCATGGGCCAAAACTTGGCGAACCCATTGGGCACAATCTTGTCCGCAGCTATGATGTGCCGTCATTCCCTTGATTTACCTCAAGTGGCTGACGCTATTGAAAAAGCTGTTGAACAAGTGCTCGTTGATGGTTACCGTACAGGCGATATCTACCGTGAAGGTTTAAAACGCGTAGGTACCACAGAAATGGCGCAAGCTGTAATCGAACGTCTATAATCGTATATAACAAGATTTTGAAAGTTCATAAAGTGAACTAAATCATTTCAAAACCATATCGTATGTTTTATAATATGAAAGTATTATATATTTAGACGTTATAAAAGAGAGGGCAAGTCCCTCTCTTTTTTGTAGGAGGGGGTTATGTTATCTTATTTTTTACTTGCCTTATCTATAGGGCTTGAGTTATTTGCAACGACCATGCTGAAAGCATCTGACGGGTTTACAAGGCCCTTGCAGACCATTGCGTGTGCGCTTGGGTACATAGGGTCGTTTTATACGTTAACCCATGTGTTGAAATATATTCCGCTGAGCGTTACCTATGCTACATGGTCTGGTGTAGGTCTTGTAGTGACGACATTGATTTCTGTCTTTATCTTTCACGAAGGTATTAATATTTACACCGTGCTAGGTATTGCTTTAATCGTGGTAGGCGTAGTGATCCTTAATTTGTGGGGAAATGTAGGACACTAGATATATTAACTAAGGAGGCCTTTATGAATTCTTCAATGTATCGAAATTTAACCATTACTGCTTTGTTGATGGCATTAGCCATCATGATTC
>CABSJA010000061.1 GCA_902477915.1 uncultured Veillonella sp. | reverse complement strand
TTCATTTTACCTTTGCATTTGGATTATACAAAGGTCATTATACTTATCCTATGGTGGCGCAATTTTCAACTGGAATATTGGCGCACTTTTCAATTAGTATCTACAGGCATAACCTTTAGGGGTACATTCTAAAAGGTGAAGATTTAACCTTTTTATTATTTCTTAACACTCAAAGAGCGGTGGTAGAGGGTATTTTCCCTCTTTTCGGTACTTTATTGATGGTTCGATGTTCCCATCTTTCCACATTGCTTGGCTCGTTCGCACAAGCCACTACAAAGGTACTACAATTTCCAATAAAGGCAAGAGGACAGCAATTCAAATCTATTATTTTTGAGGGAGTGAAATCTGCCGCTTGCCAAATTTCTCTCTGTCGAAAATAATAGTCCTCTGAAAAGAATGAAAACAGCATTGATAAAATTGCCTTATTAAGGGGGGGCTATGCTGTTTTATGCTATTATTTCGTCAGTCGTTTATCTCCGTTGCCGGATGCAGTTTTCAGCCAAGCCGATGAATAAGAAAAGGTTTTGGAGCTGTTTACTCTCCAACGGAGGACGAAACTGCTCCAAATGGTTTACCGCTTGAACTTTTCGTTTTCTAAAAGAGGTTTGGCAACCTTTGCATCCGACAAAAGGAGATAAATGACCAGATATATAACAGTAGTATTACATTAAGGTAAAGAACAACCATGGTATAGTATTATTGCAATTTAACTATTTAAAGTTTGTTTATAATCAAATCATTTAAAGATTTTTGTCCTTCTATGATTTTTTGTATTTGATAAATGTCATAATTAAATAAAAAATATCACGCATAATGACTTTTTCTTTTTTCTAAATTTCTTCAAATGACAAATTATTGTTACCTTTGTAATGTAATATAGTTAATGGTTGCGCTTATAAAGTCCTTGGAAAGGATTTATGTATAAAAGAGGTAGATGTTTACTCTGTTCTTGCCTGGATTATCAGCATCACTGATATGAAATAACAGAAAAAAATATACAATGGCTAAGCGGACGGACAGGCAGGGAAATAGTACAGATTCCCAATCCCCCTCTTTATAATACATTGCGTATAAGATTTATTAACTGTCTGGTCTGGGGAATCTACAGAGATTTAACGAATCAAGATGGGAAGAGTCAGTCTTTGTCTTGTCATAATGTTCTTCATCTGTAGTGCTCAAAAAATTGATGCACAAGTACAGAATATCAGAGAGAAACAAGATACCATTTCGGCGACTAAATCATTAGAGCATATCAGGCCCGAGAATATCAAGAAGGGACCATTGAATAATGCTTTGGATGTATTGAGTGGTCAGTCTGCCGGTGTGAACGTCACCACTAATGGGACTGACAGGCTCGCTATGCTGAATAGTATCCGTGTGCGTGGTACCACATCCATTATGGGTGGCAATGACCCGTTAGTAATTATTGACGGAGTGACATCTGACATCGCTACGCTATCTACCATATATCCCGCAGACATCGAGAGTTTCACTATTTTGAAGAATGCTACCGAAACGGCAATGTACGGTTCCCGTGGTGCTTCAGGTGTAATTGAGATTAAGACCAAGAAAGGAACGGGGCGAGGTTTCGAAATATCATATGATGGCAACTACGGATTCGAGTCAATGTATAAACATCTGC
The DNA here is from genome assembly GCA_902477915.1 of uncultured Veillonella sp. Classification (GTDB taxonomy): domain Bacteria; phylum Bacillota; class Negativicutes; order Veillonellales; family Veillonellaceae; genus Veillonella. The sequence goes on along the minus strand of CABSJA010000061.1, from coordinate 5,043 downwards.
AAATGCTCAACGGCCCGGAGTATATAGCTACAGCAGAGGCACTTGGATTAGATTACAATAATGGTGGCTACAACACCAATTTTCACGATGTAATTACTCGTACGGGCTTGATACATCAGCATCACTTGGCTTTTAGCGGTGGTTCGGAAAACTCAAACTATCGAGCATCGTTCGGTTTTATGGATCATAATACAATTGTCAAAGTTAACGATTACCGAAATTTAGTGGTAAAACTTGATGCTACACAAAAGGCTTTCGATGGTCGCTTAGTTGGCGATTTTGGTGTATATGGCTACTCGTCAAAGATACACGACATTTTCGATACACGAATGCTGTTTTACTCGGCAGCTGCACAGAATCCTACATATCCAGCAGGAACTGATGTTAATGGCAACTGGGTGAAGAACTCGGCTGCATCACACATCAACCACCCCGGAGCACTCCTCTATGAGAAAAATGACTCCGAAGAACGGAATTTCAATACACATTTGGGGCTGAAATTTAATATCCTTGACAATTTGATATTGTCGGCTTTCGGCTCTTATTCATATTCATCTACGGGAAATGCTCAATTTTGTCCTACATGGGTGTGGGCGCAAGGCAATGTTTATCGTGGAGAGTTCAAGGGTGAAGACTACTTTACAAATGTGTCCCTCTCATATAACAATGCTTGGGGAGACTCACACCTTGATGCTGTTGTTGGCGCAGAATATCTTAAACAGGTAAGGACTGGTTTATGGGTGCAGGCAAAAGGAATAACAACAAATGATTTCTCCTATAATAACATCGGAGCAACATCATCGCGTCCTTTCGGTGGTACGAGCAGTAGCTATGAAGACCCGTCACTTGCTTCAATAATGGGTAGTGTCACATATAGTTACAAGGATAGATATTCTATTGCGGCAGCACTCCGTGGAGATGGCTCTTCAATGGTAAGCGATAACAATACTTTCGGATTCTTCCCATCAGTATCACTGGGTTGGGATGTAAAAAAAGAAGGCTTCCTCTCTGATACTGACTTTATAACAATGTTGAAACTAAGAACCGGATATGGTCGGTCAGGAAATCTTGGAGGTATAACATCCTATACAACACTTAATACCGTAAAGGAGAATGGTATCGTATCCATCAACGGTGCACCTACCGTAACAATGGGAAGTATACGCAACACGAATCCGGACCTTAAGTGGGAGACTCGTTCAACATTTAATATCGGTTTTGACTTAGGTATATGGGATAATCGGTTGATGCTTACCTCGGAATTATATTACTCAAAGACAACGGATATGCTCTATGAGTATGATGTTCCCGTTCCGACCTTTGCGTTCGATAAACTGATGGCAAATATCGGCTCGATGTCTAACCAGGGTGTCGAACTAGGAATCTCGGTAGTTCCCATTCAACGAAAGGATATGGAGATGAATATCAACTTCAATATGTCCTACCAGAAGAATAAGTTACTTTCGCTTAGTGGAGAGTATAATGGTATGCATATGACAGCTTCAGATATTACTCCGATTGGCTCGCTTTATGGTGCAGGTCAGAACGGTGGAGACAATAATGTAGTATATCAGATTGTAGGTCAGCCATTGGGGGTATTCTATCTACCTCACTGCAAAGGGCTTAAAGAAAATGAACTTGGTGGCTACAGTTACGATATTGAAGATTTGAATGATGATGGCGAGATTGATTTTAGCGATGGCGGAGACAGGTATATAGCAGGTCAGGCAACCCCCAAGGTAACTATTGGATCAAACATCAGTTTCCGTTACAAGTCCTTTGATATTGCCATGCAGATAAATGGTGCTTTCGGTCATAAGATATTCAATGGCACGGGCTTGGCTTATACCAATATGTCTATATTCCCTGACTACAATGTATTGAAGGGTGCTCCTGAAAAAAATATTATTGATCAGAATGTTTCAGACTATTGGTTGGAAAAAGGTGACTATGTAAATATTGAACATATTACCATAGGCTACAATATTCCAATGAAATCCAAGGCTGTGAAGTCATTGCGTCTTTCGGCAGGCATTAGCAACCTTGCAACAATCACAGGCTATAGCGGTCTTACTCCAATGATAAACAGTTATGTAGTAAGCAACACTTTGGGCATTGACGACAAACGCACCTATCCTTTATATCGTACCTATTCGTTAGGTCTTAGTATTCAATTCTAACCGCTTACAGTTATGAAAAGATATATAAACATATTGATGGTTGCTTTGGCAACGATGATGACCTCTTGTCTTACTGAAGACCCTAGAGATCAACTTTATGAAGAAGACATTTACAACAATGCCAACAACATATATATTAATGCAGTGGCTGTGCTCTACAATTACATTGGTGGCAGTGCAGACAGTGAGGGTTTACAGGGGACCTGTCGTGGGATTTATGACTATAACACACTTACTACAGACGAAGCCATGATACCTATTCGTGGTGGCGACTGGTACGATGGAGGTTTGTGGACGAATATGTATCAGCATAAGTGGAGTCCTAATGATTTACCACTCTACAATACTTGGAAATACCTCTACAAGGTTGTTGTGTTATCGAACAAATCTCTGCATATCATCGATAAGTATAGCCATAACCTATCTGAGGAGCAGAGAGTGGCCTACGAAGCTGAGGTGCGAGCTCTGAGAGCACTTTTCTACTACTACATTATGGATATGTATGGCAGAGTGCCCATCGTAACATCCTATGAACAACCGCAGGATGAAGTTGTGCAGAGCGAGCGTAGCGAGGTTTTCCGTTTTATAGTGAATGAGTTGCAGGAGGTTGCCGAGTTGTTGCCAAATGAGCGTAGTAATAAGATGGGTAACTACTATGGTCGTATAACAACACCTGTAGCTAATTTCCTTTTGGCTAAGTTGGCTCTTAATGCCGAGATATATTGTGATGATAATTGGACTGATGGCGTTCCACGGAACGGTAAAGAGATATTTTTCACCGTCGATGGTGAGAAACTCAACGCTTGGCAGACCTGTATCAAATATTGCAATAAACTTGCCGAGGTAGGTTATCGGTTGGAGGACGATTATAGCTATAATTTCTCTGTGCATAACGAGAACTCCAACGAAAACATATTCACCATTCCGTTGGATAAGAACCTCTATGCTGCGCAGTTCTGGTATCTCTTCCGATCACGACACTACAACCATGGCGGTGCGTTGGGGGGCTCATCGGAAAATGGTACCAGTGCCAATATCTCAACAGTCTTAGCCAACGGATACGGCACAGATGATGTAGATGCTCGCTTTGAAAAGAACTTCTATGCCGGCATCGTAGAGGTTGATGGAAAGCCTGTAATGATGGACAATGGACAGCAGTTGGAGTATTTCCCATTGGAGCTAAAGTTGAATCTTACGGGAAGCTCCTATGTCAAGACAGCTGGTGCTCGTATGGCAAAATATGAGGTTGATAGGACCTCACATTCCGACGGTAGACAACCGGATAACGACATCGTGCTATTCCGCTATGCCGATGCTCTCCTGATGAAGTCCGAGGCAAAGGTACGTAATGGTGAGGATGGCTCGTTGGAGTTGAACGAAGTCCGAGGTCGTGTTGGTATGCCATATCGAGAAGCTACGCTTGAGAACATATTGAAAGAGCGTTTGTTGGAGTTAGTATGGGAAGGCTGGCGACGACAAGATATGGTGCGTTTTGGAGTTTATCACAAATCATACGATCAGCGAGTCCAACTGGCTGATGAGAAAAATGGGTATACCACAGTTTTTCCTATTCCACAAAAAAGTATAGACTTGAACCCAAAATTGAAACAAAATGTTGGATATAAATAACTTTAGCCTATGAGTATTCAATTTGACATTGCAAAACAGATTATAGCTGAAACATGCCCTAATCGCAAACTTAAGTTGGAGAATATTCGCCTTTTTGCAGATATTATTCAGCCTAAGAAATATCAAAAAGGTGATATAATTCTAAATGAAGGTGATATCTGTAATTGCCTATTTTATATAGAAAAGGGATTTATTAGACAGCACTACCTAAAGCATGATAAGGATGTGATAGAACATTTAGCATGTGAAAAAGATGTTGTCTGGTGTATTGACAGCTATTTTAACCGAGAGCCAACACATCTTATGATGGATGCTGTAGAAAACAGTGTTTTATGGGAAATTCCGCGTGATATAATGGAAGAACTTTCTGATGCTAATGGTGATATAGCTTATCTATATCGGAGTTTTTTTGAAAATTCCTTAATGTTATCACAATTAAAGGCTGACATTTTACGTTTCGAATCAGCAAATGACAGATACGCTAGATTACAGCAACATTTTCCTGAAATAACTAGAAGAGCACCTTTGACAATGATTGCTTCATATCTTCAGATGACATTGGAAACATTAAGCAGAGTACGTGCATCAATAGCTAATGCTGAGAGCAAATAAAGCAAACTAACTATTAGGACTTAACTAACATCAAAAACAGGTCAGGATATAGCGTCCTGACCTGTTTCTTTAATAAACTTAAAAGCTATGGATTAATGAGATGTTAGTCATCGTCATCATCATCGAATTCATCCTCATCGTCGTCATCATCATATTCTATTGCTTCACTTTCTTCAATAATGTTACTAAAAGCTCCTGTTAAATCAAAATGATAGTTCTTTTTATTGTTAAAAAATTCATACGTGATAGAGCCGAAAGTATTCATAATATGTAACTGATGTTTATGACTCACTCATCTTATTCGAAAAATAAGGGCAAACTAAAAAGTGTATGTTTACTATATTGAAGTCATATCTTTTGAACGACAAAAAGTAAATACTTATATAGAACAACTTCCAACATAATAATCACTTTTTAGCATGCCGCATACATTGTTAACCTTAAAAATCTTTTTACCTGTTGCAAGTAAATCTTACATTTACTATGCATAAACTAAACCCTATTTACTTTCCTCTCTTGCTTGACTTTAAATTATAAAAGACAGGGATCATACCAGTGGGGCACACATGTACCTTGCAAATTTACACACCTCATTTTTATGTAATTTAATATATCCCACTTT
>CABSJA010000060.1 GCA_902477915.1 uncultured Veillonella sp. | reverse complement strand
AAGATGGCTCTTTAGTACCTACAACATCTGTTGGTAACTCTCCAACATTTGTTAGTCAAGCTAAAAAAGTTATCGTGGAAGTAAACGTATCCCAACCACTTTCCTTGGTAGGTATGCATGATATCTATGAACCACTCGATCCACCACATCGTAAACCAATTCCATTGGAAACACCTGGTGATCGTATTGGTACTGAAGCAATTCCTTGTGATCCAAGTAAAATTGTTGCAGTAGTACCTTGTGATGTTCCTGATACAACAAGACCTTTGGCACCTATCGATGATGATGCAAAAGCAATGAGTCAACACCTTATCAAATTCTTCGAACAAGAAATTGCAGAAGGTCGTTTACCTAAAAACTTGCTTCCATTACAATCTGGTGTAGGTTCCGTAGCAAATGCTGTAATCAGTGGTCTTGCTAAAGGCCCATTCACAGATTTGTCCATCTATACAGAAGTAATCCAAGATGGTATGTTTGACTTGATTGATGCTGGTAAAGTAACTGTATGTTCCGGTACTGCATTAAGTCCTTCTCCAGATGGGTTGAAACGTTTCTATGCGAATATTGATGAATATCGTAAAAAAATCATTCTTCGTCCGCAAGAAATTTCCAACAACCCTGGTATTGCTCGCCGTATTGGTGTCATTGCCATGAATACCGCTATCGAATTTGATATTTTTGGCAATGTAAACTCTACTCATATTATGGGTAGCAAAATGATGAATGGTGTTGGTGGTTCTGGTGACTTTGCACGTAGTGCATATCTCACTATTTTCTGCACTAACTCCGTTGCTAAAAATGGCGACATCAGTTCTATCGTTCCATATGTATCTCATGTGGATCACCCAGAACATGACACTATGATTTTCTGTACAGAACAAGGTGTTGCTGACTGCCGTGGTTTGAGCCCAGTGGAAAGAGCTCGTTTGATCATTGAAAAATGTGCTCACCCAGACTACAAACCTATGTTAACTGAATACCTAGAAAAAGCATTAGCTGCAACAAAGAATGCCCATACACCTATGTTGCTTGATGAAGCTCTTTCTTGGCATAAACGCTTCACAGAAACTGGAAGCATGAAAAAATAACCTGTTTTTTTAGGAGGATGATGAAAACATGGCTTACGAAAACTTAAAAGCCCAAATTGCTGAGTACAACAAACTTTGTGACGAAAAAAGTGCAAAAACTCCAGAACGTCAAAATTTAAAATACAACCGTGTATACACACCAGTTGATATCGAAGGTTTTGACTATGAACGTGATTTGGGTATGCCTGGCGAATTCCCTTACACTCGTGGCGTACAACCTACTATGTACCGTGGTCGTTTCTGGACAATGCGTATGTATGCAGGCTTCGCTACAGCAGAAGAATCTAACAAACGTTACCGCTACTTAATCGAGTCTGGTGCAACTGGTCTTTCCTGTGCATTCGACTTACCTACACAAATCGGTTATGACTCCGACGATGCAGTTGCAGAAGGCGAAGTTGGTAAAGTAGGTGTAGCGATTGACTCCTTGGCAGATATGGAAATCTTGTTCGACGGCATCGATCTTGGTAAAGTATCCACATCCATGACAATCAACGCTCCAGCATCCGTTTTGTTGGCAATGTATATCGCAGTAGCTGAAAAACAAGGCGTACCTTCCACAGAATTGAAAGGTACAATTCAAAATGATATTTTGAAAGAATACGCAGCTCGTGGTACTTACATTTTCCCACCAAAACCATCCATGCGTTTGATCACTAATATCTTCGAATATTGTTCTCAAAACGTTCCAAAATGGAACACAATTTCCATCTCCGGTTACCACATCCGTGAAGCAGGTTCCACAGCAGCTCAAGAAATCGCATTCACAATTGCTGATGGTATCGCATACGTAGAAGCAGCTTTGAAAGCTGGTCTTGATGTTGATACATTCGCTGGTCGTCTTTCCTTCTTCTGGAATGCTCATAACAACGTACTTGAAGAAGTTGCTAAATTCCGTGCATCCCGCCGTTTATGGGCAACAATCATGAAAGAACGTTTTGGTGCTAAAAAACCAAAATCCATGATGCTTCGTGTACATACACAAACAGCTGGTTCCATGTTGACTGCACAACAAGTTGATAACAACATCGTTCGTGTTGCTCTTCAAACTGCAGCTGCTGTAATGGGCGGTACTCAATCCTTACATACAAACTCCCGTGACGAAGCTTTGGCTCTTCCTACAGAAGCATCTGTACAAGTAGCTCTTCGTACACAACAAATCGTGGCTTACGAATCTGGTTTGGCTGACGTAGTTGACCCATTGGGCGGTTCCTACTATGTAGAAGCTATGACTAACGCTATCTATGACGAAGCTATGGCATACATCAAGAAAATTGATGAAATGGGCGGCGCTGTAGTAGCAATCGAAAAAGGCTACATCCAAAAAGAAATTCAAGAATCCGCTTACAAATGGCAAATGGAAGTTGAATCTGGCTTGCGCACAATCGTTGGCGTAAACAAATTCCAAGTTGAAGAAGAAGCTCCAAAAGACTTACTTCGCGTAGACGCTTCCGTTGGTGTTAACCAATCCAAGAAAACTCAAGCAGTTCGCGCTAACCGCGATCAAGCAGCAGTTGATAAAGCATTAGCAGCTCTTAAAGCTGGTGCAGCTGATGAAAACGTTAACTTGATGCCATTAATTCTTGATGCAGTTAAAACATATGCTACTTTGGGTGAAATTTGTAATGTATTGCGCGAAGTATTCGGTGAATACGAAGCTCATTCCACATTATAATATCGGCTAATTTCGGAGGTAATTAATCATGGCAGAAAAACGTATTAGAGTAATTGTAGCAAAACCAGGTCTTGATGGTCATGACCGTGGTGCAAAAGTAGTAGCACGCGCACTTCGCGATGCTGGTTTCGAAGTAATCTACACTGGTCTTCGTCAAACTCCAGAACAAATCGTTGAAGCAGCTCTTTCTGAAGACGTTAATGTAGTTGCATTATCCCTTCTTTCTGGTGCTCATAACACATTGTTCCCTAAAATTGTTGAACTTTTGAAAGAAAAAGGCATGGGCGATGTACTTGTAATCGGTGGTGGCGTTATTCCTGACGCTGATATCCCTGGCTTGAAAAAAGCTGGCGTAGCAGCAGTATTCACACCTGGTACACCAACTGGCGATATCGTTAAATTCATCAACGAAAACGTTAAATAATTAATTGGGCAAGAGAGGAGCACAACTGAATAGTTGGCTCCCCTCTATTCCCATATTCTAAGATAGGTGGTGAGGCGAGTGGATTTAGTTAAAGAACTTTTCGAAGGTTCTCGACTAGCCTTAGCACGGTCCATAACAGCTGTAGAAAACGAGTATGATAATGCCATTGATATTATGAAGGCTATTTACCCTAAAACAGGGAATGCACGTATTCTCGGTATTACAGGGGCCCCTGGTGCTGGTAAAAGTACATTGACAGATAAAGTTGTTAAACATTATCTAGATCAAGGTAAGAAAATCGGCATCGTTGCCATCGACCCAACTAGCCCATTCTCTGGTGGTGCTATCTTGGGGGACCGTATTCGAATGAATGATTTGACATTAAATGAAAATGTATTTATTCGAAGCATGGGCACGCGTGGTAGTCTTGGTGGTTTGTCCAAAAAGACTGCAGACGTTGTAAAACTCATGGATGCCTTTGGCATGGATTTAGTAATCATTGAAACAGTAGGTGTAGGTCAATCAGAAGTAGATATCGTAAAAAATGCAGATACTACATTGGTTGTACTTGTTCCTGGTCTCGGTGATGATATCCAAGCTATCAAGGCGGGTATTCTTGAAATTGGCGATGTATTTGCTATCAACAAAGCTGACCGAGATGGTTGCGATCGTTTGAATGTAGAAATTGAAATGATGCTTGACCTAGATTCTCGTGAAGTAAAATGGCGCCCACCAATTAAGCGCACAATTGCTAGTAAAGACCAAGGCGTAGATGAACTCATCGACGCTTTAGATGAACATTTTGAGTATCTTGAAGATTCTGGTGAATTGGAATCTCGTCGGGCAGAACGTACTCGTGATGAAATCATCGCAATGATTAATGAACAAATTGGTCGTTATGTAGCTGACAAAATCGTTACAAGCGACGAATTTAATAGCCAAGTGGCAGCTGTTAATGAACGCGAAAGCGATCCATACACAGTTGTTAACGGCGTAATGACAAGCGTGCTAAAGTAGACGGCGACTACATAGCATTAGAGATTTAGCCTTATAAAGGAGATAATCGAAATGGCTTTTAAAGTATTACAAGTGGATCACATCGGTATTGGTGTTAATGATTTAGCAGCAACTAAAGAATTCTATAAAAATGCATTGGGTATTGAACATCTTCCTGAAGATGAAGTGGTTGAAGAACAAAAAGTAAAAGTATCCTTCTTCCCATGTGGCGATGCTGAACTTGAATTCTTAGAAACTACAACTCCAGATGGCCCTATCGGTAAATTCATCGAAAAAAATGGCGGTCGTGATGGTATCCAACACGTTGCATTGCGCGTTGATAATATTGAAAATGCTATTGCTGATTTGATGGCTAAAGGCGTTCGTATGATTGACGAAAAACCTCGTTACGGTGCAGGCGGTTCCTCCATTGCTTTCTTACATCCAAAAGCAACAGGCGGCGTATTGCTTGAATTATGTCAACGTATGAAATAATACAGTATCCAATTCACATCATTATGTATGAGTAATAGATATACATATTCATATAATCATGAGTTATATATTAAATATGTATGCATGCTTGAACTTTAATTATTAATGAAATAAAATGATACTGTAACAAGTTTTATTTGGAGGTGCTATAATGGCAACAGTGCAAGAAAAAATCGAGTTATTGCACGAAAAACTAGCTAAAGTTAAAGCTGGTGGCGGTGAAAAACGCGTTGAGAAACAACATGCTCAAGGCAAAATGACTGCTCGTGAACGTTTGGCTAAATTGTTCGATGATAACTCTTTCGTTGAACTTGATCAATTTGTTAAACATCGTTGTGTTAACTTCGGTCAAGACAAGAAAGAATTACCAGGCGAAGGTGTAGTAACTGGTTATGGTACTATTGACGGTCGTTTAGTATATGCATTCGCACAAGATTTCACTGTAGAAGGTGGTTCCCTTGGTGAAATGCATGCTGCTAAAATCGTTAAAGTACAACGTTTAGCAATGAAAATGGGTGCTCCTATCATTGGTATCAATGATTCCGGCGGTGCTCGTATTCAAGAAGCTGTAGATGCTCTTGCTGGTTACGGTAAAATTTTCTTTGAAAATACAAATGCATCTGGCGTTATTCCACAAATTTCCGTAATCATGGGTCCATGCGCAGGCGGTGCTGTATATTCTCCAGCATTGACTGACTTCATCTACATGGTTAAACACACATCTCAAATGTTCATCACTGGTCCTGCAGTTATCAAATCTGTAACTGGTGAAGAAGTAACAGCTGAAGACCTTGGTGGTGCAATGGCTCACAACTCCGTATCTGGTGTTGCTCACTTTGCAGCTGAAGACGAAGATGATTGCATCGCTCAAATTCGCTACTTATTAGGCTTCTTGCCATCCAATAACATGGAAGATGCTCCATTAGTAGACACTGGCGATGATCCAACTCGCGAAGACGAAGGCTTGAACAGCTTGTTGCCTGATAACAGTAACATGCCATACGACATGAAAGATGTTATCGCAGCTACTGTAGATAATGGCGAATACTATGAAGTACAACCATTCTATGCTACAAACATTATCACTTGTTTCGCACGTTTTGACGGTCAATCCGTTGGTATCATTGCTAACCAACCAAAAGTAATGGCTGGTTGCTTGGACATCAATGCATCCGACAAATCTTCCCGTTTCATCCGTTTCTGTGATGCTTTCAATATTCCAATCGTTAACTTCGTTGACGTTCCTGGTTTCTTGCCTGGCACAAATCAAGAATGGGGCGGTATCATTCGTCATGGTGCTAAAATGTTGTATGCTTACTCTGAAGCTACAGTACCAAAAATTACTGTTATCACTCGTAAAGCATACGGCGGTTCTTACCTCGCTATGTGTTCCCAAGATTTGGGCGCTGACCAAGTATACGCTTGGCCTACATCCGAAATCGCTGTAATGGGTCCTGCTGGTGCAGCTAACATTATCTTCAAGAAAGATGAAGACAAAGACGCTAAAACAGCTAAATACGTAGAAGAGTTCGCAACTCCATACAAAGCTGCAGAACGTGGCTTCGTAGATGTTGTAATCGAACCAAAACAAACTCGTCCAGCAGTTATCAACGCTTTGGCAATGCTTGCAAGCAAACGCGAAAACCGTGCTCCAAAGAAACATGGTAATATTCCATTATAATTCGATTCGATAACAAGATCATCGAATTTGGGAGATACCTTTCTTTACTACTTTTTTAGAAAGGGGAATGATTATGGAAGGACAAGCAGTTACTACCAATCCTTGGTTAATCATGGCCATTAATATGACAGTTGTATTTGTTGTGTTGATTCTTTTAGGTATTTTGATGACAATCGTTCATTTGATTGACCCTACTAAGAAGAAAAAAGACGTACCACCAAGTGCACCTGTTGCGGCTCCCGCAGCTACACCGGTGGCTGCACCAAATGCATCTGCTCAAAATGAAGGTGAAGTAGTAGCAGCTATCGTAGGTGCCATTGTGGCGATGGGGTATTCATCTGAACAAATTGCATCTATTCGACCTACAGCAACCAGTGCTAAATGGCGCTTGGAAGGTCGTTTAAGCGGTAGAGGTTAATAATATTTTAGGAGGCATTTGTAATGAGCAATGCTACAACAACTAACGGTAAAGCTCCATCTCAAGATGTAGTAGCAGTAATCGTTGGTGCATTAGCGGCAATGGGTTATTCCGCTGATCAAATCGCGCATATCCGTCCAATCGTAAGCTA
>CABSJA010000059.1 GCA_902477915.1 uncultured Veillonella sp. | reverse complement strand
AACGCGGTGCTGAAGCAGTATACACAAAAGAAGGCCGTGAGCAAACTCGTGCTAATATTGCATACTACAAAGAAAACGCTCGCATCATTAAAGAAGGTCTTGAATCTATCGGCCTTACTGTATATGGCGGCGTTGACGCTCCATATATTTGGCTAAAAACTCCTGGCAACATGACTAGCTGGGAATTATTCGACATCTTGCTCGAACAAGTTCAAATCGTATCTACACCAGGCTCTGGCTTTGGTCCTCACGGTGAAGGTTACCTTCGTTTAACAGCTTTTGGTAGCCGTGAAAATACAATTCGTGCCGTTGAAAGAATTAAAACATTAAAATTCTAATAGGATAATCACTATAGGGTTTATCCCCTATAGAAAACTAATACCTATAGAGACAAAAAGACCGATTGTACACCTATATTAGGAGTACAATCGGTCTTTTATATATATCATCAATTAATTCTATAGAAAAATATCAAATGCCCTAATTTTGTGCTATAATAAAAATGTTAATAATTAAATTTCTCGATTTATATAGGAGGCTAATATGAGCAAAATTCGTATTGGTATCGTTGGCTACGGCAACTTAGGTCGTGGCGTTGAAGCATCCGTAAAATTACAACCTGATATGGAGCTTGTTGGTGTATTCTCTCGCCGTAAAGGCTTAGAAACAGTTTCTGGTGTTCCTACATATACTATGGAAGATCTACCAAACTTCAAAGGTAAAATCGATGTTATGGTTCTTTGCGGTGGTTCTGCAACAGACCTTATCGAACAAACTCCAATGGTAACTAAATACTTCAACTGTATCGATTCCTTCGATACACATGCACGTATTCCTGAGCATTTTGCTAATGTAGACAAAGTAGCTAAAGAAGCTAAAACTGCTACATTGATTTCTTGCGGTTGGGACCCAGGCATGTTCTCCTTACAACGTGTTTACGCAGAAGCGATCTTGCCAAAAGGCAAGTCCTACACATTCTGGGGCCGTGGCGTTTCCCAAGGTCACTCCGATGCTATTCGTCGTATCGATGGTGTTCTTGATGCTCGTCAATACACTGTTCCTAAAGAACAATACCTTGAAGCTATCCGTAATGGTGAAACTCCAGACGTTGATGGCTACAAAGGTCACCTTCGTGAGTGCTATGTAGTGGCTGCTCCTGATGCTGACAAAGCTAAAATTGAAAACGAAATCAAAACTATGGAAAACTACTTCGTAGGTTATGAAACTGTAGTAAACTTCATTTCTCAAGAAGAACTTGATCGCGACCATAAAGGTATTCCACATGGTGGCTTCGTTCTTCGCTCTGGTGAAAGCACTGACGGCACACGTCATGTTGTTGAGTATTCCTTAAAACTTGACTCCAACCCTGAATTCACTGGCTCTGCACTTGTTGCTTATGCACGTGGTATCTACCGCCTTGCTAAACACGGCGGCACAGGTTGCTACACAGTATTCGACATTCCACCAGCTTGGATTTCTACTCATTCTGCTGAAGAATTACGAGCTCACTCTCTATAAGACACAAAATAAAATCCCACACTAGTGTGTGGGATTTTATCTACTTCTATGGTATACTACTTAGAAGAAGTGAGGCGTAGATGTTTTCCGGCGTCAGCTCTCACATCTCTTACTAGTTTGAAAATTTGGCCTGACGACAAAAGGGTCCTTTTCAAAGCCCTGCTACATAAAAGCTAACCTGAGTTAGAAGTCAATTATCTTGCTGCTATGATAATGGTAGCAACTAACATACCAAAAGCTATCATTAAAGATAAAACTTCGTAGGTCTTCATGCTATCACCGCCAATCCTCGAGAAATTGGCAAGACCTGACACATCTAGAGGCCTCGACATCAATATATAATTTGTCGATTTCTATGTAAAGGGATTTAGTGACACTACTAGTCACCAATGTGACTAATGGTGTCACTTTTTTAGTACAAATTTATAGCATCTATATGATATAATATTTATTTGATAGAGTTTCTACGGAAGCTTTCACAAAGAACGAAATCAATTAGTTAATAAAAGGTGGTACCATGAGCACAAATTTAGAAGTAGGCATCGTAGGCCTTCCAAATGTTGGTAAAAGTACATTATTCAACGCCATTACTAAAGCGGGCGCTGAAGCTGCCAACTATCCATTCTGTACAATTGAGCCAAACGTAGGTGTCGTTGATGTTCCAGATAATCGTTTAGCTGTATTGGCTGAAATGTTTGGTTCTAAACGCATCCTTCCTGCTGCTATGCGCTTCGTAGATATTGCAGGCCTTGTAGAAGGTGCGTCCAAAGGCGAAGGTTTAGGTAATAAATTCCTTAGCCATATCCGCCAAGTAGACGCTATTGCTCAAGTCATTCGTTGTTTCGATGACCCTAACATCACTCACGTTTCTGGCTCTATCGATCCAATTCGTGATATTGAAATCATCAACACTGAGCTCTGCCTTGCAGACCTTGAATCCGTGGAAAAACGTAAACAACGTATTGAAAAAATCGCTAAATCTGGTGACAAAGATGCGCGTGCTGAGTTACCATTACTAGAACGCATCATCGAAGGTCTAGGTGAAGCAAAACCAGTTCGTGCACAAGGTCTCGAAGAAGAAGAATTAGAAATGATCAAAGAGTTGACATTGCTTACAGCAAAACCATCTCTTTATGTAGCTAACATTTCTGAAGATGAAGTATCTGATTACTCTTCCAATGAATATGTAAAACGTGTTGAGGAATATGCGAAAAACGAAGGCGCTGGCATCGTTGTTGTTTCTGCTCGCATCGAATCTGAAATTGCTGAATTATCTGAAGAAGAATCTGCTGCATTCCTTGAAGATCTTGGCCTTGAAGAATCTGGCTTAACTAAACTTATCAAAGCAAGTTATGCACTCTTAGGTCTTATCAACTATTTCACTGCTGGTGAAATGGAAGCTCGTGCTTGGACAATTGTAAATGGCACAAAAGCGCCTCAAGCAGCTGGTAAAATTCACTCCGATATCGAAAAAGGCTTTATCCGTGCTGAAATCGTATCCTTCGATGACTTACAAGCTTGCGGTAGCCAAAATGCGGCTAAAGAAAAAGGCCTTGTACGCCTTGAAGGTAAAGACTACGTTATGAAAGACGGCGACGTTACACACTTCCGCTTCAACGTATAACACAAATTAATAACAAAAAACCAGTAAATCGATCGATTTACTGGTTTTTTTAATGCTACAAAATAGCTTTTATTTAATTTTATTTATCATCATTGCCCAATGCATTTTTAAGTCCACTAATAGCACCTTCTACAGCATCTTTAGCATCATCTGCAGTCTTTTTGATATCATTAACAACACTATCAGCAGCATCTTTTACTTTTGCTACTGTATTCTCAACAGCGCCTTCTGCTTGCATTTGTTTGTCATCAGTTAATTTACCTGCATTTTCTTTTACTGCACCTTTAACTTGATCTAATTTATCTTCTAATGCCATAATTATGACTCCTTCCTATTCAATCAAAATATTCATAAATCCTTTCAAATAATACAGCATTTATAAATATTTTAGAATTTGTATATATTTATAATATATCATTCAACTCTAAAGATTAAATGAAGAATTTCGATTTAGTTCTACATATATGATCTACTCAACTACTGTTACAATTTCATCTAATGTACGACGTGTTTTATTACGATGTGGCTCTTCATCACGATAACCAAAAGCAGCCATTACAGCAATGCCAAAGTGCTTCGTATCAAAGAGTCCTAATTCATCCCCTAAAAGTGCAGTCATATCGTCTTGGTTAAAGCCTTCTAATGGACAAGAATCTAAACCTTCATAAGCAGCCATCGTCATCATATTTGCCATAACGATATACGCTTGTTTAGAAGCCCAGTCAAAGGCAGCGCGTTCAGATTCAAATGTTTTATAATCGCTTGTAGTGAATTGGGCATATTTTTCACGATATGCTGCATCAATTTCTGCAGGTAATTGTTTAACTTCCTCTTGAATATGACGAACATAAGGGGAATCAAATTCTAAGTCTACCTTTTTGCGTGTTAAGAACACTACAAAATGACTTGCTTCAAGACCTGCTTGAATGCCCCAGCCATGAGCTTTCATTTTTTCACGAATTTCAGGGTTTTGGATGACTAACAATTCATAAGGTTCAAAACCAAGGGATGTTGGTGCCAAGCGAGCTGCTGTTAAAATTGCATTCCAGTCTTCTTCAGAGATTTTCTTCTTGCTATCAAACTTCTTACATGCATAACGATATGTCATAGCATATTCTAAATCTTTACGATCCAATTTAGGAGCCGTTAATTTTACATTTTCTATTTCATATTTGCTCATATATACCTCCATAAGTGATAAAAATATCATATGCTTATACTACCATAATATCCATACTAATCATATGAAATGCATCATAAAACACAAAAGACTAGACATAGTCTAGTCTTTATATGGTACAGCCAGCTCCCCTTTTTCATACCAAAAAAGTCCTGACGTACTAATCTTATGTTCTTTTAAAATAGTCTGAACCTGCTCAACAATACTCGGATCTATTTGCACCGATAAACCACACATATCGTACAGCTCTGGAGGTGTGGCCATCAATTGATGAGGCACCTCTAATTCTGTTAATATCTTGTCTGCTTTATCCCCAAAATAATAGGATGTAAAAACAACAAGTAACTTTTTATTTTCCAATGCCTCACCTCCTACCACAATCGATACGATTAGATTTCTTTCACCTAAACGATTAATACTCGAAATAAAAAATCTAATCTCAACTAGTAACGCTAAATCAATATATCAAAATAAAATGCTAACATTATAGCTTAACAATATTATCGCTAAGGATAGCATCTGTAATAGCGTACATATTTGTAATGCTACCTACGCCAACATTTTCTTTTTCACCATAGAAATCTAGGCAAATGCCACAAGCAGCAATTTCAACACCTGCATCAGCTAGTTTTTTAATATTTTCCAAATGAACAGAATCGTTAGTTACCATCTTAACACTGCTATTAATAAAATAGATCTTAGATGGTTTTACATCGGCTTCTACCATGCACACCCAGAAGGTTTTCATCAAATTTCTACCGAGCTCTTCGCTACCTTCACCAAGATAGTCCTTTGTCATCAAGATGACACGGTTACCATAGTTCATCGGTTCGCAACTCACTTCTGATACGGGATTCGCATTTGGCGTCATGGTGAGATAGAAATCCTTGCCATCTTGGCGAATAGCCACACCATAACCACGAGACTTACCAAATTTTTCTACATTATCACGACTAACCTCATTATCTACAATAGTAGTAATGACAGCGCTTGGATTCGCATCGCTTACCTTCTTAGTTTCAATAACAGGTTTTGGACACAAGCTACCGCGTACGTCTACAGTTAATTCATTTGTATTACTCATCATTCACCTCTATATTATATACATTATAAATCTTGTGAAAGTATCAGCTATCAGCTAATAGCTATTAGCTAATAATAGTTTAATTCTATATCTATGCCAATAGTAGCGAAATTATTATTTATGATTTTATTCTGTGACGCGTACAGCCAGGCCGCTGAAACTTTCAACAGCGCCAATAATAGCAGCACAGTCTATTCCAGCCGCATGTAAAGCCTCAACTAGTTGATCGCCTTCACTGGCAGGAACAGAGAATAGTAAACCGCCAGAGGTTTGTGGATCAAACAGAATATCCGTCCATACAGGGTCCAAATTCTGATCTACTTGAACGTCTGTTATAGCCTTTCGATTCCCATAGGATGCGGCTGGTACTAATCCCATTTGAGCCGCTTCGACGACATCATCAAAGAGAGGAATGTCGTAAGCCTTGATGTGTATGGTCACATCAGAAGCACTAGCCATTTCTACAGAGTGCCCCATTAGACTAAAGCCTGTTACGTCCGTACAAGCATGGATGGTAAAGTTGTGAGCCACCTCTGCTCCCACCCGATTTAACGTACTCATGCTAGTGACGGCCTGCTCAGTACCTACAGGAAATAAGTCACCTTTTAAAGCATTATTCATAATCCCTGTACCAATTCGCTTAGTTAATATCAGCACATCCCCTACTTGAGCCCCTTTATTTTTCCAAATTCGATTTGGATTCACTTGCCCTGTTACAGACATACCGAAGATAGGCTCTTTATTTTCAATGCTGTGACCACCTACGATGGCAGCACCAGATTCAGCCACGATGGATCCCGCTCCATTTAATACATCTGTTAATATACCTTGTTCAACAAGAGGCACAGGGAACCCCACAATATTCATAGCCGTTAAAGGCGTACCGCCCATAGCATATACATCACTCAACGCATTAGCAGCGGCAATTTTACCAAATAAAATGGGATCATTAACCATGGGCGTAAAGAAATCTAATGTTTGCACTAATGCTAGTGTATCTGAAAGTTTATATACCCCTGCATCGTCAGCACCTGTCATATCTGCCAGTACATGTTCATTGGTAACAGGTGTCACTGCTTTTAATACACGATTTAATATATGAGGTCCAATCTTGCATGCACAGCCCCCACTTGTTACGTAATCAGTGAGTCGTACCATACGTCCTCCTTATTCATTCTCAGGCAATCGAGATACGATTTTCTTAACTGCCTTTTCAAATTTCGGGCGCGGCATCAATAGTTGATGACCACAACCATTACATACGATGAGAAAGTCTGTGCCAATCCGCTTAACTTCCCATTCATCACTGCCACAGGGATGTGACTTTTTCATTTTTACCACATCGCCTATATAATATCTAACAAATGCCATAGCGCCTCCTTTTATATCGTTCAGTATTTATATACTTATTATACAAAAAATACCATATTCTATAAACATATCAGAATTCTATAGTTATTTTATGGAGAGTTATTAGTACATTTAACGAAAAGATTATTAATACGTAATCAATAATGATTTTTCATTTAGTTATCATTCTCAATATCAAAATGGGCTTATTTTATAAACCCTATACTATTCAACCTTTAAGAAACCGCATTTTTACTACATTGATAATATTTATCATTTAGAAAATTTTCGAAATAAATTTT
>CABSJA010000058.1 GCA_902477915.1 uncultured Veillonella sp. | reverse complement strand
CTTTTCCATTTTGATCCCCTCGTGTCAAAAATATTGTGTATTACTTATGTGAGTAACCCTCTATACGTCTTCGTATACAAGGCAATTTACATTCTGAAAGGTTTATCTAAAATAACCTATGTCTCTATGATAAACGATATCGATTGGAAAATCTGTATCCATGGCTATACTTTTGAAAGATATTTCAAAAATATCGAAATTCATATAAAAATAACGGATAGCTGAGAATTCAAAGTCACCTAAGCAATCAAAGCGCTTTGAACCAACTATCCGTTATCTATTAAAATATATATCTATTTTTTAGAAAGATGAAAGTTCTGAGAGATTTATTAGTTTTGTTTCAATGCTTTTTCGTAGTTTTCAGAAACCTTATCCCAGTTAATAACGCGGAAGAATTCCTTGATATAGTCTGGGCGACGGTTTTGGTAATGCAAGTAATATGCATGTTCCCAAACATCTAAGCAAAGGATTGCTGTTTTACCTTCTAGTAGAGGATTATCTTGGTTCGCAGTAGATGTCACTTCTAGTTTGCCATCTTTGTTTACCACAAGCCATGCCCAACCAGAACCGAAGCGTGTAGCCGCTGCAGCGGAGAAGCTTTCAACAAAAGCATCATAACCACCAAGATCAGCGTCGATAGCCTCTTTCAAAGGGCCTTCCAATTTAGAAGTGTCTGGTTTTGTCATGATGTCCCAGAACATAGTGTGGTTCTTATGACCGCCACCATTGTTGATTACTGCTTGACGGATATCCTCTGGCACATTAGCGATATCGCCAAGAATGCAGTCTACACAGCCATAAGCAAGATCAGGATATTTTGCGATAGCAGCGTTCAAATTATTAACATACGCTTGATGGTGCTTGTCATGATGCAATTTCATTGTTTCTACGTCGATAACAGGCTCAAGATAATCATAAGCATATGGTAATGGTGCGAGTTCGAAAGGTTTCATAATAGTCCTCCTTAAATATAGGGCACGAACGATGTTGAAATGTATCTATCATTCTTGTGAAAGCGTTTCGATGCACCTGCATCTATATTTTATTTAATTGATATAAATTATCATTCTTTGTTTATTGTACATTGTATATAGAAAATCGTCAATGTATTTTCCCATAGAAAAAGGCTATAGGATTTCCTATAGCCTTTGAGTTCGTTTACCAATATAAAGCACTCTAATATAGCTAGAACACGATAACTACTCAACAATACATTGGCACATTTTCATTGTTGTTAATGCTGCTTGGTGGGATTCTTCTGTTACACCCGCACAGCAGCTAGAGTCTACATAAACAGGGATTTCTGGTAAGCCTGCTTTCAGTATAATCGCATTAGACACAACGCAAATATCAGTGCATAAACCAACGAGCGTAATAGACTCAATAGGATTTACCGAGTTCATCCCTTCTAAACGAGATAATAATTCAAAGGATCCGAAGTTTGGCTTGTCTATAAAGGATACAGGGCTCATGATAGGACGACCTTCTGCTGCTTCGATTAAGCCGGGCACAATATGCCAACCCTCTGTATTCTTAACGCAATGCGTAACAGGCAAGAACTTACCCTCTTGGCTTTCAAGATAATCAGTATCATGCGTATCGCGCGTAAAGATGATTGGTCCGTCAAAGTTCTCAATTTTGTTGCGCACATTCTCTACGATTAACTGTGCTTGCGCTGAACCAAGGGCGCCATCTACGAAATCTTTTTGCATATCGATAACAACTAGAACCTTTTGCATAGTTCCTCCTGTATATAGTCTACATAGAATACATTAATTATTCATTTCACTACTAGTTATACTCTTAATTCTTAATAACATCAACGACAAAAATTTATGCTTTTTCCTCAGCTAAGGCATGACGCACGCGGTGTGGCTCATTATGAGCTAGTTTTCCTGCTGCCGCAGCTGCCACGGCCCCTACTAAATCATCGAGGAATGTATTACAATGACCACCAGCCTTGCTATCTAACTTTTTAATGATGCCAGGCTTAACCTTATCTAGATAGCCATAGTTCGTAAAGCCTATGGAACCGTATAAATTAACGATGGAAAAGGCTAAGATTTCGTCGATACCATAGAGGCTTTCATCATTAGCCACAATACCTTGCAAGGGCTGAGATAATTTATTTTGTTCCGTCAACTTGTCTAGCTCAATGCCCGTAATAATTGCATTATGTACCTCTCGTTTTGAAAGGACCGACGCCACATGTTCACGGCATTCTTCAATTGTTAGATTAGGCATATATGGTTTTTGAACATATAAAACGAGCTCTGCAATATCCTCTAACGTAACGCCACGCTCCGCCAGAAGATCGTAAGTATATTTCTCTAAATCCTTTGTAGATTCCATAACCGCTCCTTTATTTTTTATGAGGGTGATCACCTGATACGATTACAATACTAACTGGAATTGTCACAACTAATGCTTCATCAGTATCCACATGCTTTGTATGCCAAGCGGCCTCTTTTGCAGCCTCTTCAAAGATAGGATATGCATCGCGGTCTAATTTCCAATTATTAGGCCCCGCTTCAACGGCTACAATATTCCCTTTATCATCTGTTTTAATTTCTAGAGGAACAATCAATGTGCCATCGGCACTCGTCTTGAAAGCCTCGCTAGGAATTACCACATTATAAGAAATTTGTTGCTGTAATTCATATGTACGCTTATCTGTGGGCTTTAAATCTGCCGCTAAAGAGCTAATATTCCCCATCATAGACGCCAATACAGCTAATAATACAACCCTTTTAAACATAGTTTTTCTCCCCCAAGTACTTTCCACTACACGCAGTATACGTTGATTATACCACGAAAAAATCCCTACCGAACGTATCGATAGGGATTTCTTAAATTAGATTTTCTTAACCATTTCAGATTTCAATGCCATAGCACCAAATCCATCGATTTTACAATCGATATCGTGGCCATCGCTCGCATCAGTGATGAGGCGAATGTTTTTAACGCGCGTACCTTGTTTCAATACGCCAGCGCCTTTTACTTTGAGGTCTTTTACAACAACAACTGTATCGCCATCAGCTAGCTCGTTGCCGTTAGCATCGCGAATGATACCTGCTTCAGCTGCAGCTTGTGCGTCAGCTGCTGTCCATTCATGTCCGCACATAGGACAGATAAACATATGACCATCTTCATATGTGTACTCGTCGCCACACTTAGGGCAGTTAGGTAAATTTGCCATTTAGATCTCCTTTTCTCACTACATAATGAAAGTATTATACCATATAAAACTTTATTCCACTAAAATATTATAACCACTCTATAAAATAGTTATATCTCTATTAATCAATGCTTATTGTATCGCATATTAGTTCGCATTATAATAATAATGTAGCCGACGAGGTTGGGGAAAATAAAATAGCCCTTCGTTACAGCTCGTAGCTAGATAAAACGAAAAGGCCATTTCCTGATTTTTCAGTTATTTGAGATGAGCCTGACGTCTCTACTCGCTCGGCTATCTACTCATATTATAGGTGGAATACTATATATCGTCAAATTATGATTAATAGAAGGCAGGTTATTATAACCTGCCTTTTATTTATACTAATAACATCAACGCTTCAATTCACTAACTATAACATTTATACAAAACACATAAAGCAGCATCCTAATAGTATTATCCATAATGATAACTCCGATATTATCTTATTCTATTCAACATCCTTTACATTATACTTACATTGACAAAGTATAAATATCATTGTATTATTTATGCGGATAAAATACCACATAGTTATGCGCGCCATAACTGTTAATTGATTTAATGCAGCCAATCACCCTCTCCCATACAGTTGATAATACCCGATTAGAAAGGATTTACCATGAATATTTTAATTATTTATGCCCATCCAAATCAACAGAGTTTTAATAGTGCTATTTTAAAAGTAGTGCAAGAAAAGCTTTCAAAAAATCACAAGGTGAACACCATAGATTTGTATGAGGAGAAATTCGATCCTATATTACGTTTCGATAATACGCACAAACGTCGTGATTTAAACACTGTAACAGATATGGAAAAATATCGTAATCTAATTACTTGGGCAGACCATATTATCTTTATCTACCCTATTTGGTGGGGAGGTATGCCAGCTATACTAAAAGGCTTTATCGATCGTGTCTTTACAGCAGACTTTGCATATTCTTACGGCAAAAGAGGTCTAATAGGTAAATTACAAGGAAAATCTGCTTGGATTATCACCACCCACAACAATCCAGCATTTTTAGTACCATTTAATCAAGACTATGGCAAAGTCTTAAAAAATCAAGTTCTTAAAGCCTGTGGTATCAAACCAATTAAACATACGCAATTAGCTAGCACTGAGAATAGTTCAGATGAAAAGCGTAAACACTTCTTAGCTAAAATAGCAAATATCGCCAACACCATTTAAAAATTCGAGTATTCAATTTCTTCAATAAATCAAAAGAGCCATTAACGTGAGTTAGGTAAAAAATGAGCCTAACTACTGGAACACGTTAACTGGCTCTTTTGTACTTATAATATAGCTTAGAAACCTAGCTCTATATTGATATGATTACCATTGCATCCATATTGATACAAGGCTATATACTATCTACAATAAAAAACCTAATCAATCTCATTTTTCTTTATTACAGTTTCATACAACTCTAACTTATCCTCTAGATTATTCTTATAGCCTTCCAATCGTTTGATTTCGGCATCAATAAATCGATAGTGTTCTTGCAACAGTGTCATTCTTTCATGGACCGTATGAGATCCAGCATATCGTAAATCCGCATATCGCTTGATATTCGCAAGCGGCATCCCCATATCTTTCAAGCGTTTAATAAACTGCACAAACCCCACATCCTCCGCATGGTAATTGCGAATACCGTTCTGTCGCTCGATGTGAAGGAACCCTTGCTCCTCGTAATATCGCAATGTGGAAATGGGCAGTCCCACCAATTTTGAAAATTCACCAATTTTCATACTTTCACCACCTTGACCTCAAGTATACTCGAGCATATATCATACGTCTAGACGGAGGTAATAATTATGAAAGAAACACGTTTTAACATCGGTATGAACACATTGAAACAAATTGATGGGCTGCACGGCGAGGAGGTGTATAACACAATTCAAGAACTTTCACCGGCCATAGCCGATTTATTGGTCGAGCTGTTCGGCGACATCTACACACGCCCCAACTTGGATTTCAAGGAACGGGAACTGATTACACTCGCATCCCTTTTAACGCTGGGCGGTTGCGAGGCTCAGCTTAAAGTACATACCAACGCAGCACTCAACGTCGGTATTGCGCCAGAGCAAATCGTAGAGGTCTGCACACATTGCATCCCCTATGCGGGATTTCCACGCGTACTGAATGCACTGTTTACGGTGAAAGCGGTCTTTGAAGAAAGGAATATCCTGAATTAAAGAGTGAACTGCAATAAAAAGAGAGAGATTCCATCGGAACCCCTCAATGTATATTACATTATATATTGAACATATTTTTTATTCAACAAATACTATTAATACAAATTAAGTAAAAAAAATAAACCTAACGCGACTAAGTACGGCAATACTTAGACACGTTAGGTTTATTAAATTTCTTACCTTTTGATGAGCCTAACGCCTAGAACACGTTAATTGGCTCTTTTGTACTGATAGTATAGTCTGAATTCTAGAGACTATCAATTTACTACCCAAGGCGTTTGCGCAAGATAGCGTAGAGAATCATGCTGACGATAACGCTCATAACGGCTTGAATGGTATTCGTCAAAATACTAGCAATGGCTACACCTGGATCGAATACGAAGTATTCAGCGATAAAATAGCCAGCTACGATGATAATACCACCTAGGATAGTTGCCGCTAAGGCAGAGGTAGTTGTCTTATTGTTATAGACAGTACCGACAAGATAGCCTTCAATGCCTTTCACCACAAAGGTGATTGGTACAAAGACTGCGTAGCCGAGGAATAGATCAGCTAACGCTGGGCCGATAGCACCAATATAGGCGCCGTACTTTCGACCTAATAATAGAGCTGACGTCATAATAACGACATCTCCTACATTGAAATAGCCGCGAATGCCAGGTACTGGGATTTTCGTGTACATGGTAAACAGTGTTGCGAGGGCAATCAATACGGCTGTGAGTACTAACGCGGACGTAGTACTGCGGGTTTGAACGTGTTGCATAGCGTCCTCCTTATAAAGAAAAATAGGCATGTGAATAATTACATCACATGCCTTTACTATATACCTTTATGGTAACACCTGCAAATAGAAGGAGTTAACTATAGAAAATACTATTAATCGTACTCCTCAAAACGTTCTTCCACATTGTAGAGAACCTCGCAGTCACAGCCGCCACCTTCGTTAACGATCCAGTCTAGTACACTTTCCACATCTACCTCTTGTTTTTCCAAGAATTCTCTGGTGAAAGTCAGACTATGGTCGCAACCGTCATTTGCCTCTAACTTCTCGTCTACATAGTCAAAGAGATTCCAAAACAACTCTTCCTCCATAGGCAAACTATCTTTAAACGATTGCTTTTGCTTATCTGCATAAGCTTTTAATAATTCCTTTTTACGCGCTTTATCCATTATGATTGTTCCCTTTTATGTCTTATAAGTTATAGCTCATGACTTATATCTCAAGCCCTATTTCTCATATAATTCTGGTCGTTCTAAAACTGTGCCGTATTTTAGTTTTGGCAACTTAACTAACTGAGGATACAGCTGTTTAACCTCTTTACAAGATCTTAATGTAAGATGTTCTAGATTATGGAGTTCTAAAATTGGAGAATAGTCTGTATCCATCACTTTAGCGGTCAAGAAGCTAAAGAATCGCAGCTGTTTCATATGACGTAGGAATCCCAAGGATTGAACCTTAAGAATTTTAGGAGCTGCGAAATCACCTTCTAGAGCAAGACTTTCAAGGTGCTTCAGATGCGCTAATGGCGTATAATCATCAATTTTTTGAAAGTTCTCAATCGACAGAGCCACTAAATTTTCTAATTTTGATATAGGCTCTAAACTCGATACGCTTCTACCGGACCCAATGTGTAAATATTCTAGTTCTTGTAAGTTCTCTAATTTTGAAATATCTGGATAGACGCCCCATTTTATATGTAATTTTTTAAGTCTACGTTGAGCACACACCGCATCAAATAAGTCCTGTGACATTCTTGTACAAAACATAAGCTCTGTAAAAGTATCTGGATTATTTACTAGGAAATCACACCACTCCATCCAAATTCGCTTCTTATCTTTAGCAGAATAATCTTCATCGAGCTGTGTGCAGTTGATTATCAACTTGTCTTCACCATCATATTCAGAGACCTCTACAACAGATTTAGGCCGTGTATCATCCTTATGATAGTAGTCAAATCCATATTTAATTTGCTTTTCTGTTAACACTGCCATATTACAATTCCTCTTCTTCGCCAGTCGCATAATTGGTTAGGCTATAACTAGATCCATAGCCAATAAAATTTTACGACCTTAGCAAATCGATACAAGTACGTTCCCATTAGCGTCTAGCACTTGTTGATAGAAGCGTTTCATTTGCTCAAAATCATGAAGAAGTTCGTCTTTGATTTCTTCCTCTTCCTCATCGTAATCCCAAATATCTGGATATAGCTCTGCCTCTTTGCAGGCTGCCATATCAAAAGATTCAAGAGCTTGTTCCATATCAAACTGCTCTAGAGCCGCCACGATATCTGCTAATTTATCATGTTCAGTATACGCCAAATAATCCGATAGCTCTTCTACAGCTGTTATGCCAAGCACAGCTTGACTAAGAGGGTTATTATCATCCTTATGGTCAGTTCCTACGC
>CABSJA010000057.1 GCA_902477915.1 uncultured Veillonella sp. | reverse complement strand
TAAGTGCTGAAGGCGCTGAAGTATATGATGCAACAGGTCTTATCGTAGCACCTGGTCTTATCGATATTCACACACATTTGCGTGAACCAGGCCAAGAAGCTAAAGAAGATTTCCACTCTGGTACACAAGCGGCTGCTGCTGGTGGTTTCACACGTGTAGTCACTATGGCTAATACAAACCCAGTTGTAGATAATGCTGCACTTGTAAGAGGTTTACAAAAACAGGCTGAACTCACTGGCGTTGTGAAAGTAGAATTTATTGGTGCTGTATCCAAAGGCCTAGAAGGTAAGGAACTTGCTGAAATGGGCGATATGGCTGAAGCTGGTGTAGTAGCATTCTCCGATGATGGCCATTATGTAGAAAATGCTGCATTTATGCGTCGTGCCTTAGAATACTCCTCCATGTTTAATAAAATGGTTATCGACCATGCAGAAGATATTACATTGACTAAAAATGGTCATATGCATGAAGGTATCGTTTCCTATGAACTAGGTGTTATTGGTCGTCCTGCAGTAGCTGAAGATTTAGCGGTTGCTCGTGATATTTTGTTATCTGAAATGACAGGCGGTCACATTCATATTGCACACGTAAGTAGTAAAAATACAGTGGACATGGTTCGTCGCGCAAAAGCAAAAGGTCTTAATGTAACATGTGAAGTTACAAGCCAACATTTATCTTTCACAGATGAATATTTACGCGAATACAATCCAGCGTTTAAAATGGCTCCTCCAATTCGCTCCGAAGATCATCGTCAAGCATTATTAGAAGGCTTGAAAGATGGCACAATCGATGCAATTATTACAGACCATGCACCGCATGCATATGAAGAAAAAGACCATGAGTTCTGCTGTGCTCCTAATGGTTTCAGTGGTCTCGAAACATCTTTAGCAGCGGTTATTACCAATGCGTATGGTCCAGATAAACTCAGCATTGACCAAGTTGTGTACTATATGAGTACACGTCCAGCTGAATTAATGCGTCTTGATGCAGGTGTTCTTGAAGTTGGTAAACCAGCAGATATTACTGTATTCTCTACAACTGAAGAATGGACAGTAGATCGAAATAAATTCTATACAAAAGGCAAAGTCAGCCCATTTGATGGTATGACTGTTACAGGTAAGGCCAAACTCACAGTAGTTGATGGCAAAGTAGTTATGAAGGAGGGCGTAGTCTTATAATGAAAGGCAAGTTAGTTCTTGAAGATGGTTCCGTGTTTGAAGGTTCCTTATTAGGTGGCGCTCCAACAGTAGGCGAAGTTGTATTTAACACAGGTATGACAGGGTATCAAGAAATCTTGACTGATCCATCCTATGCGGATCAAATTATTACATTAACATATCCTTTGATCGGTAATTATGGTACATTGAATGCTATTACTCAAGGCCCTAAACCATATTGTAAAGGCTTTATCGTAGGAGAACTGTGTGATTTCCCATCTAACTGGCAAAATGAAGGCTTATTTAGCGAGTATCTTCGTTTACACGGCATCCCTTGCCTTTATGATGTAGATACACGTGCTATTACACGTGTACTTCGTAACCATGGCGTAATGAAAGGCGTACTTGTACGTTCTGATTACCCTATGGAAGATATTCAAAAATTATTTAAACAAGACTTGCCAACAGATCAAGTTATGCGTGTAACTACAAAATGGCAAGGTATGCGTGGCGATAAAAATGCAGAGTTCCATGTAGCTGTAATGGACTATGGTGTAAAGGAAAATATCCTTCGCTCTTTAGAAGCAGCTGGTTGTCGTCTAACAGTATTCCCTGCAGATGCTAAGGCTGAAGATGTATTGGCAGCAAATCCAGATGGTGTATTCTTATCTAACGGCCCTGGAGATCCTCAAGATCTTGGCTATGCTGTAGAAGAAGTAAAGAAATTATTCGGTAAAAAGCCTATCTTCGGCATTTGCATGGGCCATCAAGTATTGGCTCAAGCCTATGGTGGTACAACATTTAAATTAAAATTTGGTCACCGGGGCTCTAACCATCCAGTACAAGATTTACGTACAGGCCGCGTATATATTACATCTCAAAATCATGGCTATGCAGTAGATGATACTTCCTTGCCAGACTTTGTAGAAATTACACATCGCAGTGTAAATGATGGTACTGTAGAAGGTATGCGTCATAAAGAATTACCTATCTTCTCTGTACAATATCATCCAGAAGCATCCCCAGGACCTACTGATAATCTATATTTATTTGACGAATTTGAAGACTTAATGAGAAAGGGAAAATAATATGACCACAGAAGCAAAAAAAGTACTTGTAATTGGTTCTGGTCCAATTATTATCGGCCAAGCTGCAGAGTTTGACTATGCTGGTACACAAGCATGCCGTTCCCTTCGTGAAGAAGGTTATAAAGTAGTATTGGTTAACTCCAATCCTGCTACAATTATGACCGATACAGATATTGCAGACCGCGTATATGTAGAACCGATTAGTCTTGAATTCGTAACAGAAGTAATTAAAAAAGAACGCCCTTGGGGCTTATTGGCTACATTGGGTGGCCAAGTAGGTCTTAATATGGCCGTACAATTGTCTGAAGCTGGCGTATTAGAAGAATACGGTGTAAAACTTCTAGGTACAACACTGGAAGCTATTAAACAAGCAGAAGACCGTGAACTCTTCAAAGAAGCGATGAAGGAAATCAATCAACCAGTTCCTGAATCCGATATCTTTAACGATCTTGAAGAAGCGGTAGCCTTTGCTAATCGCATTGGTTATCCTATCATTATCCGTCCTGCTTACACATTGGGCGGTACTGGTGGTGGTATTGCGCATAATGAAGATGAAATGTATGAAATTACACGCCGTGGTTTGAAACTTTCACCAATTCACCAAATCCTAGCAGAACGTTCTGTAGCAGGCTGGAAAGAAATCGAATACGAAGTAATGCGCGATAGTGCAGATAACTGTATCATCGTATGTAATATGGAAAATATCGATCCTGTAGGCGTACATACTGGTGACTCCATTGTTGTGGCACCTAGCCAAACATTAAACGATATTCAATACCAAATGCTTCGTACTGCTTCTGTAGAAATTATTCGTTATTTGAAAATCGAAGGTGGTTGTAACGTACAATACGCGTTGAATCCAAATAGCAATGAATATATTGTTATCGAAGTAAACCCTCGTGTATCCCGTTCCTCTGCATTAGCATCTAAAGCAACTGGCTATCCAATTGCGAAGGTAGCTGCAAAAATTGCAGTAGGCATGACATTGGATCAAATTACAAATGCTGTAACAGGTGAAACAAAAGCATGCTTCGAACCTACTCTGGACTATGTAGTAACGAAATTCCCACGTTGGCCATTTGAAAAATTCAATTTGGCAGACCGCACATTGGGCACTCAAATGAAGGCTACTGGCGAAGTTATGGCTATCGACCGCTCCTTGGAAGGCTCCTTGCTTAAAGCAATTCGTTCCTTGGAAATTGGTTTAGACCATATTGAGCTTAAGAAAATCTCTCATGAGTCCATGGAACAATTGATTGAACGTTTGCATTTAGTAGATGATGAACGTATCTATGTTGTAGCAGAAGCACTTCGTAAGGGCATTAGTGTAGAGAAAATTCATTACATTACAAAAATTGATACATTCTTTATTGAAAAAATTAAAAATATTGTTAATGTAGAAAAAGCATTGGCTGAACATGGCTTAACAGAAGAAGTATTGCGCAAAGCAAAACGTTATTCCTTCACTGATTCTGTTATCGCTCGTTATGCTAATACAACGGTAGATGAAGTTCGTGCAAAACGTAAAGAATGGAACATACTTCCAACATATAAATATGTAGATACATGTGCTGCCGAATTCGAATCTAAAACACCGTACTACTACAGTGCTTATGCACAAGAAGACGAAGTTAAACCACTCGGTGAAAAATCCGTTGTCGTACTTGGTTCTGGTCCGATTCGTATCGGTCAAGGCGTAGAGTTTGACTACTGCTCCGTACATTCCTCTTGGGCACTTCGTAAAGCGGGTTACCAATCCATTATGATCAACAATAACCCAGAAACAGTGTCTACTGACTTTGATATTTCTGATTCCTTGTACTTCGAACCATTAACAGTGGACGATGTAATGGAAATTATCGATAAAGAAAAACCAGCTGGCGTTATTGCTCAATTCGGTGGTCAAACAGCAATTAACTTGGCAGGCCCATTGGCTAAGCGCGGTGTAAAAATCCTTGGTACGTCCGTAGATAGTATCGATATGGCAGAAGACCGTGAACGCTTTGATGAATTGTTGGCAAAACTTGGTATTCCACGTCCAGTAGGTGCGCTTGTAACCTCTGATGAAGAAGCACAAGCAGCCGCTAAAAACTTAAAGTATCCATTGATTGTTCGTCCTTCCTATGTATTGGGCGGCCGTGCCATGGAAATCGTATACAACGATAAAGAGCTCGATGTATACATGAAGGAAGCCGTAGTAGCTTCCAAGGAACATCCTGTTCTTATCGATCGTTACATGGTTGGTATGGAGGTAGAGGTTGACGCTATTTCCGATGGTACTGACGTATGTATTCCTGGTATTATGGAACAAATCGAACGCGCTGGTGTTCACTCTGGTGACTCCATGGCCGTTTATCCAGCTCAACATTTGAGTCAAGAATTGATTGATCAAATCGTTGACTATACACGTCGTATTGCCGTAGGCCTTAATGTTAAAGGTGTACTTAATATTCAATATATCGTGGCTGATGGTGAACTTAACGTTATCGAAGTTAACCCTCGTTCTAGCCGTACTGTACCATTCATTTCTAAGGTTACAGGTATCAATATGGTTGAATGTGCAACACGCATTGCTCTTGGTGAAAGCTTAAAAGATTTGGGCTTGCCACTTGGTCTTGTACCTAATAAACCATATGTAGCTGTAAAAGCACCTGTATTCTCCTTCTCCAAAATGGGCCTTGTAGAAATCGCTCTTGGACCTGAAATGAAATCTACTGGTGAAGTTATGGGTATTGGTCGTACTTATTCTGAAGCATTGTTTAAAGCTATCAATGGTGCCAATATGCGTATCCCAGAAGATGGTACAATTCTTATGACCGTAGCAGACCGCGATAAAGAGGAAGCTAGTCAATTAGCAAAAGGCTTTATTGAATTGGGCTATCACATTGAAGCAACTGGTGGTACTGGTAAATACTTCAAAGAACATGGCGTTGACTGCAAGGTAGTTAACAAAATCTCTGAAGGTGATGACAACTGTGCTGACCACATTCGTCAAGATAAAGTAGATCTTGTACTTAACACATTGACTGCAGGTAAACGCCCTGAACGTGAAGGCTTCCAATTGCGTCGTCTCGCTGTAGAAATGGGTACACCATGCTTAACAAGCCTTGATACAGCTCGTGAAGTATTGCGCGTTGTAGCTAATCGTAAAGATGATGCTAACTACAATGTAGAAGCATTACAAGATTTTGAATTGGAGTAAAACCATGAGTGGCTATGTAGAACAGGGCGAAGTCGTTCGCAATGAGCAAATAGGCTCTGATGTGTGGATTATGGATATTCATGCACCAAAACAAGCAGCAGAAGCAAAGGTAGGACAGTTTTGTAATGTTCGCGTAGCGGACTCTACGGCGCCATTATTGCGTCGCCCTATCAGCTATGCTGGATTCGATGCACAAAAGGGTATTATTACCCTTTTGTATCGCGTCGTAGGTAAGGGGACTGAAATTATGACACGTCTCGTACCTGGCGATACACTAGATTGTTTAGGACCTTTAGGTGAACCATTTGTAACATCTAAGAATATGCTTCTCGTTGGCGGTGGTGTTGGTATCGCACCAATGCTATGTATCGCATCCCATTTGAAAGAAGGGGAAGAGGCACAAATTATTCTTGGTTTTAGAAATGAAAGCGAAACCTTTTGGGCAGATTTATTCAAAGATACGCCTGTTAAAGTGCACATCACGACTGATGATGGTAGCGTAGGTGCGAAAGGGTTCCCTACAGCAATCATGCCTGAGCTGATTAATGGCAATACTTTCACATCTGTTATGACTTGTGGTCCTACACCGATGATGAAAGGTGTGGCACAAGTAGCCAAAGAGCTCAACGTACCTTGCCGAGTATCTCTTGAAGAACGTATGGGCTGTGGTACTGGTGGTTGTTTAGGTTGTGCTTGTGATGGTGCAGGTGGCAAACGTTACAAAGTTTGTAAAGATGGTCCTGTATTCCCAGCTGAGGAGGTGTTCTTTTAATGAGTGAACGCGATTTAAATAACACCGTTACGCCTAATCCAAAGCTTGCTGTAGATTATTGCGGGATTAAGATGAAAAATCCTATTATCGCTGCATCTGGTACCTTTGGTAATGGTCCTGAGTATGCTGGTTATTTAGACCTTAGTAATGAAGTAGGTGCTATTTCCGTAAAAGGTTTAACACCTAAAGGTCGTCACGGCAATCCAGGAACTCGTATTGCAGAAACACCGTCTGGTGTCTTAAACTGTATTGGCCTTGAAAATCCTGGGGCAGAACATTTTGTAACAGATATTTTGCCAGACCTCAAGAAATATGATGTACCATTGTTAGCGAATATGTCTGCTGGCACGGTAGAGGAATTTGCATGGATGGCAGAAACTCTATCTGTAGATGGTATTGCGGGCCTCGAGGTTAACGTATCTTGTCCAAATGTTGCTTGTGAAGGCATGGCGTTTGGTGTAGATCCTAAGGTAGTAGAACAAGTAACTAAAGCTGTTCGTAAGGTAACAGATAAGCCTGTTATTGTAAAACTTTCACCGAATGTAACCGACATTGTGGAAATCGCAAAGGCTGTAGAAGCTGGTGGCGGTGATGGGGTCAGTCTCATTAATACTATTCTCGGCATGGCTATAGATATCCATCGTCGTAAACCTGTATTAGGTAATATTTATGGTGGTTTATCGGGTCCAGCTGTAAAACCGGTAGCACTTCGCATGGTGCACCAAGTGTATAAAGGCGTTAATATTCCTATTATGGGCCTTGGTGGTATTATGACTGGTACTGATGCTATTGAATTTATGATGGCTGGTGCTCAAGCAGTTCAAGTTGGGGTTGCTACGATGGTAGACCCAACAGCTATTTCTCGTATTGCTCGAGAAATGGGCGATTATGTGGAACAATATAATCTTAACAGCATTACTGATATAGTAGGTGCTGTCCATCAAGGATAGTAAAAAGAAGACCTAGTACATTATGTACTAGGTCTTTTTGTATGTATTGTATTAATGTTCATAACTGTACAAAATCTTATACGATAAGTTATAAATACCATATCATATAAATTAGTATCGTGAGGCTTATACATATGCTTTGTAGAAATCAATAAACTGCTGTGCTACAGGGGATAAAGCATGGCCTTTAAGCGTAATAAATGCTTTTTTAAAATCGCCTGAGAATTCTGGCAATTTGATACGGGCCATTTTACGATGGTTAATGAGCTCTTTTGCATCCATAGGAACTAAAGACACAGTTCTCCCAGAGGATGCCCATTCGATGGCAGAGCTCTTAGTTGTAGTGATGGCAACAGCATTCAGTTGATCCATGTCAGTTAAGCTAGACTGCATAATCATTCGCACAGATCCACCAGAGAGGGATAAAGGACATTTTTTTATATCATCCCACGTGATAGTATCATGTTCACGATCAATCCAGAATACATCACGGCGGAAAATAGCATATAAATGTTCCTCTTGGGTAAGAAGGATATCAAATTTATCAGTGTCTACCATTTGAATGTTTGCAATTCCTAGCTCTGCATTACCATTGATAAGTTGATTAACCACATTAGTCATTAGGCCTTCGTAGATTTCGAAGTGAACTGATGGGTATTTCATGGAAAAGGCCGGTAA
This sequence comes from uncultured Veillonella sp., assembly GCA_902477915.1. Taxonomy (GTDB): domain Bacteria; phylum Bacillota; class Negativicutes; order Veillonellales; family Veillonellaceae; genus Veillonella. The sequence continues at coordinate 302 of CABSJA010000057.1, read as the reverse complement.
GTATTGTTGTACGATTGGTGTAGAACGAGATGCAGACGTAGCGATTCGCAATGTACCTTCAATACGTGAGTTCAACTGTTGTACGGCATTATATGTAGATTCTTCAATGGAGCATAATTGTTGGGCTTTTTGATAAAAAATTTTGCCCGCATCAGTCAGTTGTAAGTTTGATCCTCGTTGGCCGCGCTTGATATTTATGAGTTGAGCTCCAAATTCAGCTTCTAAATACTTTAATTGTTTACTTAAAGCTGGTTGTGTAATATGAAGAATCTCTGCGGCCTGTGTCATATTGCCCGTTTGAA
>CABSJA010000056.1 GCA_902477915.1 uncultured Veillonella sp. | reverse complement strand
AGAGGAGAAAGAAATTGTCTAATCAAAAACAATTGCGCGTCGTATTTATGGGGACACCAGACTTTTCCGTTCCTACTTTAGAAGCATTAATTAAGGCTGGACACTCTATAGTTGGTGTATACTGCCAGCCTGATAAACAAAAAGGTCGCGGTAAACAAGTTCAAATGCCACCTGTAAAAGTAGCAGCGCTCGAATATAATTTACCTGTGTTCCAACCTGTCACCTTACGTGATGAACAAGTACAAGCGGAACTTGAAGCGTTACAACCTGATGTAGTAGTGGTTATTGCGTACGGTAAAATCTTACCGCCATGGCTTATTCGCTTACCTCAATATGGATGTATTAACGTCCATGCATCTATTTTACCTAAGTATAGAGGGGCTGCGCCGATTCATTATGCCATTTTAAATGGGGATACTAAAACAGGTGTTACCATTATGCATATGGATGATGGTCTTGATACTGGTGACATTATCGATATCGTGGAAACCGATATCTTACCTGGTGAAACGACAGGGCAATTATTTGAACGTATGGCTGTACTTGGTGGCGAAACGATTGTTCCCGTATTAACTCGTTGGGTTAATGGGGAAATTGTGGCAACTCCACAAGATGATACAATGGCTACACACACTGCCAAAATTACAAAAGAAATGGGGCAGATTGACTGGTCTAAGCCTGCTAATGAAATTGTAAATCTCATTAGAGGACTCAATCCAGCTCCTGGATGTTATACATATCTCGATGGAAAACGTTTAAAAGTATGGTCTGGAGAAGTGGTTCCCAGTGATACGACTCACTGTTTGATAGATGTTCATGGTAAACATGTACCAATTGCTATTTCAGCCACAACTGTTCCTGGTACAATCGTATCTAAAACAGCCGGGTTAGGTGTATTTTGTGGTGATGGAAATATACTTCTATTAACAGAAGTACAACCGGAAAATAAAAAGCGTATTTCTGCTACCGATTTTATTAATGGACATCAGATAAAGGAAGGTATCGTTTTTGGAGACTCAATGTAAGCAGTACGAAAAGTATCCGTTATACCTGATATTATCATCAATTACATGTGCTTTAATTACTGCCATAATCGGCTTTCTAATGTATGTGTTAGAACCGGGGCTTACACAATTACATCCTATTGCACCCATAATTATTACAGTTGTTTTTTCTGTATGTATTGGTGTTATATGGTTATTGTGCTTATCCTTGATTATTGCTAGTTTCGGTATAATACGGTTACATCCTATTGTTTTAAGACTAGCCAATCAGTTTATATATGGATTATTTCCATTATCCTTATTGATTGGTAAAGTGAGAGGGGTTACTAAGGATCAATTGCGTCAATCTATGATTGATTTGATTAATCATCTCGTGATGCTAGATATGTATACGGTTGATCCAAAACGCATATTGTTATTAACACCGCATTGTTTACAGGAAAGCTCTTGTGTTCATAAGGTTACACATGATGTATATAATTGTAAGCAGTGTGGTAGATGCCAAGTTGGTAGCTTATTACAAGTTGCCAAAGATTATGGCTGTCAATTTATAGTTGTTACAGGTGGTACATTAGCGCGAATGAAGGTAAAAGAAGCAAGGCCTAAGGCTATTGTAGCCATTGCTTGTGAACGTGATTTAGCAAGTGGTATGGCCGATGTATTTCCTATACCTGTCATTGGTGTTTTAAATGAAAGACCTAATGGACCATGTTGCAATACTACAGTGGATTCTGAACGAGTTCGTGCAGCAGTTGAACAATTAATTGGTAGGAAAAACGATGACTGAAGTAAAAAGTTATGAACAACAAAATATTCGATTGCTCGCAGTGAAAGCTTTGAGTGATATTAATCGTAATGGTGCTTATGCGAATATCAAGTTACAGGAGTATTTACAGAAATATCATCTATCCGATTTAGACAGACGATTTTTTACTGAGTTGGTATATGGTGTTATTCGTAGAAAAAATTATCTTGATACCATTATTATTCACTTTGCAAAACGACCTCTCAAGAAATTATCTTCAATGGTTGTAGAAATTCTTAGACTAGGTATTTACCAGATTATCTATATGGATAAGGTACCTGAAAGTGCAGCTGTCAATGAATCTGTTAAATTGGCTAAAAAATTAACTAGAGGTTTATCTGGTTTTGTAAATGCAGTGTTACGTTCCGTTTTGCGTGAAAGTGATAGTATTTCTATTGGTGAACTTGCGAAATCTGAAGCTGAAGAGATTTCTTTTATCTACAATCAACCATTATGGCTTGTTACTTTGTGGATGAACGAAATGGATAAAGATAAAACCGTAGACCTCTGTGCTTGGTTCAATGAGCAACCTCGTTTGACGGCCCGTATCAATACGGTGAAAGTATCAATTGAGGATTGTTTAAAAGAACTACAAGATTTAGGATGGACTGTTGAACAGGACAATAAAATTCCTGAAGCAGTGTATATAGATGGTCACCAAGGACATTTAGAAAAAGCAAAACCAGTTATAGAAGGTCATATCACCTTTATGGATAAAGCGTCTATGCTCGTTGGCCATGTAGTGGACCCTCAACCAGGGGAGCGCATCTTGGATTGTTGTGCTGCACCAGGTGGTAAGTCTATGCATATGGCAAGCCTTATGAACAATACAGGCGCTATTATGAGTTGTGATATATACGATCATAAATTAGACCTTATGAATCACAATGCTCAGCGATTGGGCGTATCTATTGTTTCTACTAAGCTCCAAGATGGTCGTTATTTACCTGATAATTGGAAGGAACAATTTGATCGTGTTTTAGTTGATGCACCATGTTCTGGCCTTGGCATTTTACAAAAGAAATTAGATATGCGTTGGCGCAAAACAGAGGATTTACTAAATGAATTACCTCCATTACAGCTTGAAATATTAGAAAAAGCGTCGGAAATGGTTAAGGTTCATGGTTATTTAGTCTATTCCACATGTACGATTAATAGCGATGAAAATGAGGATGTATTGGAAAAATTCTTAGCAACTCATAAGAACTTTGTTATTGACCCTGTATCCTATGAAGGATTACCACCATCTACCGATGGTATGATTACAACATATCCACCGCGAGATCATATGGATGGATTCTTCATGGCTCGTATGAAGCGCATATCATAATAATAGAAATGGAGTACCATGATAGAATTATTGGGTAAGTCTTTAGAAGAATTACAATCTATCTTTAAGACCCATAATATACAAAAGTTTCGAGCGAAACAGTTAATCGACTATATCTATCATAGATATGTGTTTGATTTTCAAGACATGACACAATTTCCAAAAGAATTGCGTCAATGGTTAAGTGATAACTGTATTATTTCTTTACCTACATTAATTACAGAGTCTGTTTCTCCAGATGGGAAGACTCGTAAAATACTCGTTGAAATGACAGATCAAAGCCGAGTAGAAGCCGTTTTGATGGAACAACATTATGGATATTCTGTATGTGTTTCTTCTCAAGTGGGCTGTGCTATGGGATGTGTATTCTGTGCTTCAACACAAGGCGGTTTATACCGTGATTTGACAGTGGCTGAAATCATAGGTCAAGTTGTTATCTTCGGGGCTCTTACTAAAGAGCAAATTCATTCTGTTGTCGTTATGGGCGCAGGTGAGCCGTTACAAAACTATGATAATGTGTTACAAGCTTTATAACTGTTACACGATCCTGTAATTTGTAATATTAGTTATCGTAAGATGACGATTTCTACCTGTGGATGGGTTCCTAACATCTATAAGCTAGCTGATGAAGGATTGCCTATAACATTAGCACTCTCATTACATGCTACAAATAATGAGGTCCGTCGTAGTATTATGCCTGTTGGGGCTCGTTATGAATTGACGGAAGTCTTAGATGCGGTAAAATATTATTATGATACGACTCAACGTCGTATTACCTTTGAGTATATCCTTATAGATTCTATAAACGCATCTATGGAGGAGGCTCATGCTTTAGGAGAAATCTGTAAGGATTTCCCAAATTGCCATGTTAATTTAATTCCTGTTAACGGCAATGAACATATTGAATTATATAAACCATCTATTACGAATATGAATACATTTAAAGACATCGTTAGTTCCTATGGTGTATCAGTAACGGTACGCAAGGAAATGGGCGATGCAATCCAAGCCGCATGTGGGCAGTTAAAGGCTGCTCATGGTCGGAAAAAGGAGAATCATGAATAATTTTGTTGGTTTAAGTAAAATTGGACTTGTGCGTCAGCGCAATGAAGATCGATTTTTTATAGACGGTCCTATTTGTGCTGTCACTGATGGCATGGGTGGCTATAGTGGTGGTGAAATCGCTAGTACCTATGCTGTTGATGAAATAAAAGAATATTTGGCCTCCCTTCAAACGGTTGGTCAACAAGACTTATGCGATGCCATTATTCATGCAAATGAACGTATAGCCAATCGCGTAGCTCATGAAGAACGTCTTGCTGGTATGGGTACTACTGCTGTTGTTACAGCTATTAATGGTAACCAATTATACTGGGCAAGTGTTGGTGATAGTCGTTTGTATGTATATAGAGATGGTCTTTTACGACAAATTACTACAGATCATTCTATGGTACAAGAATTATTAGCTGCTGGAGAGATTACAAAGGATGAAATGCTAAATCATCCTCAAAGAAACTTATTAACCCGTGCAGTCGGTGTTGATAATACTTTAGAGGTAGATAGTGGTGTAGAATCCATTCTTCCAGGTGATCGTATTTTACTTTGCACTGATGGACTATGCGGATATGTATCAGATGATGTAATTGCTAGTGCTTTACAATCTACTGATGATGATATGAAAGTTATAGAGTCATTAATGGAATCCGTATATGATGTCGGAGCAGGAGATAATGTGACCATTGTGGTGGGAACAATCTAATCTAGAAATGGAGAAATAATGAGTACTATGAATATAAAAGGTATACTTCTAGATAACCGCTACCGAATTGTTGATAAAATTGGCGTTGGCGGAATGGCTGACGTATACCTTGGAGAAGATACCTTACTAGGTAGACAAGTAGCAATTAAAGTATTGCATGCTAACTTTGCCAATGATGATGAGTTTGTTACGCGTTTTAAACGAGAAGCACAAGCGGCAGGCAAACTAAATCATCCTAATATTGTAAACATGTATGATGTGGGGTTTGATCAAGACTTACACTATATCATTATGGAATATGTAGATGGTGAAACACTAAAAGAATACATCACTCGTCATGGCAGACTATCCATAGATGAGGCTGTTAAGTTCACAATTGCTATTGCTGAGGGCTTAGAGCACGCACATACAATGGGAATAGTACATTGTGATATTAAACCACATAATGTTATTATCACTCGTACTGGTCGTGTAAAAGTTACTGACTTTGGTATCGCTCGAGCCATGAATGCTACCAATACCGTGATGTATACGAACTCTATTTTAGGGTCAGCCCATTATTTATCACCAGAACAAGCTAGTGGTAAACCTGTGGATGGAAATACTGATATTTACTCTTTAGGGGTAGTTTTATATGAAATGCTTACTGGACGGGTTCCTTTTGAAGGGGAAACACCAATCGCAGTAGCATTAAAACATGTGCGTGAAAAAGTAGCTCCTCCAACCCGATATAATCCGTCCATTCCACCGCTTTTAGAAGCAGTTGTGATGAAGGCATTATCTAAAAATCCTGCGGATCGTTTTGATTCTATTTCTGATATGATTAGTGATTTACGATTATCCCAAGGATTTACAATGGGAAAAACACAACGTCATGAACCATATGATTTTGCTACGCAAATGATTCCAGCTGTCGATCCTGAAGCTATGGAGGATTTCAGCACCATTGAAGAAGAGCAAAAAGATGAGGGTAAAAAGAAGAGTATGTTAAGTAAAATAGCATCGATTCCACAAAAATATATTGTTCTAGGTGCTGCTGTTATTTTCTTAGTAGCATTCTTAGGTGCCTTCTTGAGTTATGGTAACTTCTGGAGCAATACAACAGTAGATGTACCTAATGTTGTAGGTAAGCAAGTATCTGTAGCTAAAAATATTTTAGAAGATAAACATTTGCGCGTATCTACAAGTGAAGTTACAAACCCTGATGTACCAGCAGGTCAAGTTATTTCTCAGACTCCAGGGGCTGGGGAAAAGGTTAAAGAACAACGAACCATACACCTTGTCGTTTCTAAAGGTGTTGGTGATATTACAGTACCAGACTTATCCGGTTTAACTGTAGAACAAGCACGACAACGCCTCAAAGATGTAGGTTTAGTTGTTGGTAAAGTAACTCAACAATCTGTTGATAATAAACCTGATGGCGTTATTATTGCTCAAAGTCCATCTGGTGATTCTAAAGTTTCTAAAGGTACTACAATTGATCTCGTTGTAAATAAAGCAAAAGCTAAAAAGATTCAAATGCCAAATGTTATTGGTATGACCTTAAAAGATGCGAGAGATACATTGAGCAATGCTCATCTTGGTGTTAATCAAGTAGCTGGTTCAGTAGAAGAAAAATCTATCGTAACAGAGCAAAGCATTAAAGCTGGCGATGAAATTGATGAAGGATCTACAGTAAACTTAACGACTGAATATAAAGATGATAAAAAGAAATCTGATAAAAAGTCGGATAGTAGCAGTAATAAAACAACTGGTACTGTAGATATCACAGTTCCAGCGGGGTCTAAAAATCAGGAACTTAAAATTGTCGTAAAGGATGATGAAGGTTCTGCTGTTATTTATGATGATACAAATAAACCTGGTGATCGTATCGTTAAAAAAGTGTCTGGTGTAGGTAATGTACGTATTGAGGTTTATCTCAATGGTGCATTAGTACAAGAAACAGCATTATAAGGGGAATTATGATTACAGGCATTGTTGTCAAAAATATGAATGGCTACTTTTACGTACAAGACGATAGCGGTACTGTTCATGAATGTAAAGTTCGAGGCAGATTGAAGAAAGGTCGCTACAGTTTACTTGTTGGTGACCGTGTTACGATTTCAGAGGATGGATTCGTTGAGTCCATCCATGATCGTCATAATGCTATGGTAAGACCTGCGGTAGCCAATATTGACCAAGTTGTATTGGTTGTAGCTGCCCATGAGCCAGATATTAATGAGTTATTGCTCAATAAAATGCTGGTTATGATTGAGCATGCAGATATTCCTATTGTATTATGTATCAACAAATGTGATTTGATGGATTCAGATACGGAAGATATGGTAAAACTTTATCAATCTATCGGCTATGAAGTATTGATGACATCAACATATAATATGACTGGTATTGATGACTTACGTCATGTCTTAGAACATAGGGTAACTGCTTTTGCAGGTCCTTCTGGTGTTGGTAAAAGTAGTTTATTAAATGCAGTGGACCCTAAGTTTGCATTCCAAACGGGAGAGGTTAGTGACAAAATTAAGCGTGGTAAACATACTACTCGTCATGCTTCCTTATATAGTTTGGATTCAAATTCCTTTATCATGGATACACCAGGCTTTAGCGCCATTGAGTTCAATGATGTTTCATTAGAACGGTTACCTACGTTATTCCCTGAATTTAGTGATTATGTTGATACATGTAAATTTAATCCTTGTTATCATGAACATGAACCTATTTGTGGCATAAAAGATGCTTTAGAGGCTGGCCATATTCATCAAGGACGATATGATGCATATATGTCTATACGTAATGACATAGAAAGTCAACGAAAGAGGTTTTAAAATGATTAAAATTGCACCATCTATGCTCTCTGCAAATTTTGCAACATTAAGTGAAGAAATAAAATCTATTGAATTAGCAGGAGCAGACTTATTGCATATTGATATTATGGATGGTCATTTTGTACCAAACCTAACCTTTGGTGCACCTATAGTAAAAGCAATCCGTCCTTATACACAACTACCATTTGATGTTCATTTAATGGTTACTAATCCTGGTGATTACGTAGAAGAGTTTGCAAAGATTGGTGTAGAGTATTTTACATTCCATCAAGAAACAGTGCCTCATATGCATCGATTGATTCAACATATCAAACAATGTGGTATGAAAGCAGGGGTATCACTTAATCCAGGTACACCAGTATCTTTATTGGAGGATGTAGCAGCTGATCTTGATATGATTTTAATTATGTCCGTAAATCCTGGCTTTGGTGGTCAATCCTTTATTCCAAACGCTATTAAAAAAGTTAAACAAGCTAAAATGCTATTAGAAGAAGTGGACAACACAACTGCAGTTATTGAAGTAGATGGCGGTATTAATGATATTACTTGTGTACCTATTAAACGAGCAGGTGCTACAATTCTAGTTGCAGGTTCCGCTGTGTTTGGCGCTGATGATCGAGCACAAATGATTGCGGCCATTCGAAATAACTAGTTATAATAATTGTTATTTTGAGTTTACTATCTTAATATTATGTGTAGTATCTAAACAGTACTATGTTTGGAAATAATAGCTTCTAGAAAAATAATTTTATAATCAAACATAAGGAGTGAGGTTTTCTTAAATAAATCCTCACTCCTTGCTTGCTTTTAGAATAATTTTTTGGTAAAATTACTGGGTATGAAAAATATGCACGTCGGTGGACTTCGGTACTGTGCCTAATTTTGGGTGACCCGAAGGATGAAGCGGCGGAG
>CABSJA010000055.1 GCA_902477915.1 uncultured Veillonella sp. | reverse complement strand
CGTTCCATATACGCTCGGTATATATCTTGCGCTTCGTCAATAGACACGATATTAAAGTTAATCCCATCCCCTACTGGTAGTTGGCTAAGCCGAGGTAGGTCTGCGGTAATGATAGTGCCTATTTTTGTATAGCCCCCTGTTGTTTGGCGATCTGCCATAAGGACAATGGGATGTCCATTCGATGGCACTTGGATAGAGCCAAATACGGCACCATCAGAAATAATATCTGCACTGTCTACGTGTTCAATTTCAGGACCATCTAAGCGAAAACCCATACGGTCACATTCTACAGTCAATGTATAGATATTATCACTAAAGGTCTTAATTCCCTTCTCGGTGAAATGTTTTGCCTGATCACCTAATACAACACGTAATGGTTCATGACATTCACGGCCCCCACGGTTATATAAGGCGGTATTGAATAGAGTATGCCCTTCGCCACGGTAATCGCAGACATGCACGTCATCTCTGGTGAACGGTTTGATGCCAAGTTCATCGCCCTTTTGTAATGGTCGCCCCTCAAGGCCCCCAATTTTCGCCTTTGTATGGGTCGATACACTGCCGTTGATGCTTGGCACGTCGATACCTCCAGAGAAAGAAATGTACATGCGCACGCCACATTGGCTAAAACCGCCGGAAATGACATCGCCGTCATGACATACAAATGGAATATAACGAGGTACTCGCACACTATTGATGGTTGGTTCCATATCGGCTCCTGTGAAAGCAACGATACATGAGCCTTTCACGGTGAGTGTAGGCGGCAGCAATGTGCACTCTAAGGCACCTGCCGTTTCTACATTACCTACCAGCGCTTGCCCTAAGAGGTAGCTTTCACTATCCATCGGACCCGCTACAGGCATACCGTATTGTTGGAACCCAACGCGCCCTTCATCTTGAATTGTCGTATACATGCCAGGTGAAGTTACGTAGATCGATGATTTCTTAAATCCATTAATAGCCACGCAACTCACCTACCTCTACTTCATACATTGACGGTACATATTCCGAACCCAATGCTTTAATACGATTATATTCCGCTTCATCAATTGGTACATAGCGCACATAGTCGCCAGCACTCAATAGAGCCGCTTGTTCCTTGGACATGTCATACATGGTTACAGGTGTACGGCCAATGATTTGCCAACCCCCTGGAGAGTCAGACGGATACGTTCCCGTCTGCTCCCCTGCAATACCAACAGAACCGGCTGGTATCAATGTTCTTGGGGAGGACAAACGAGGCGTTGCAATGCGTGGATCCATCCCGCCTAAGTAGGTAAAACCAGGGATAAAACCAAGCATATATACTAAATAGTCCGTACCACTATGAATAGATACAACCTCATCTTCGCTTAACTTATTATGAGAGGCCACAAAGCCGAGGTCTGGACCAAACGCACCGCCGTACACGGTAGGAATTTCTACAACAGTGACAAGCTCATTATCATTATCTGCCATGGTCTGCTCCAGCGTAGGCTCAATGATGTTACACAATTCCGAATAGGAATATAGCATAGCATCATATTGTAAAAGCAATGCACAATAGGTAGGAACTAATTCAATGATTCCCTCTAGATGCAGCTCTTGAATTCGCTCTATCGTTTGACGTATATGTCGATTAATCTTTGGATCGATGACTTGACCAAAATCAATAGAGATAGCGCAATCTCCTACAGGTGAAATTGTAGGTTTCATAGGTACCTCCTTCCTAAAACTAGAAAGAACCATTACCTTCAACCGAAAATAATGGTACTTTCACAACTATCTAATTAACCAAGTAATTTAGCAATGCCTTGTAAGGATGTAACGCCGATATAGGCTGTTACAAGTACTACAATCCATCCTGTATAGTATAACAGTTTATTATGTTTGTAGTCTCCTACGATTTCAGATTTATGAGTAGCAAAGAGCATTACTGCCAATGTAATCGGCAAGATTAAGCCGTTTACGGAGCCAGCCAAAATCAACAAGGATGCTGGTTTACCAATAAAGATCAAAATACATGTAGAAACGAAGATAAATGTCATAATAGTCAATTTTTCATTGCGTTCTACTACTTTGAATAATGTTTTTAAGAAGGACACGGATGTGTACGCTGCACCTACTACAGATGTTAAGGCTGCGCAGAAGAATACGATACCGAATAATTTATGGCCGATTTCACCAGCACCAAGAAGGAATGCAGAACCAGCCGGATCTTTAGGATCTAGTGCATAGCCCATAGACACAACGCCCAGAACGGCTAGGAATAACAAGATACGAACCACTGCATCTACGGACATACCCATGAAGGCTGCACGACGTACATCTTTCAAATGTTCTTGACCAGTAATACCCGCATCAATGAGGCGGTGACCGCCAGAGAATGTAATGTAACCACCTACGGTACCACCGATAAGGGTAATAGTTGCAAGCCATGGATAATGCGTCGGTGCCACCGCATGAGTAGCTGCTTCAGCCACTGGCGGATTTGTAGAGAATGCTACATAGCCAATCAATACTAGCATAACAGTACCAAGAATTTTCGCTGTGTTGTCTAGTACACCACCCATTTTTGGAGAGGCGAACAATAGAATACCAAGGATACCACTGATAGCCGCCGCAGTCGTTGTATCAATACCAAATACAATATTTAGGCCCATAGACGCGCCCCCAATGTTGCCGATATTGAACGCAAGGCCCCCAAGAGAAATCAAGAATGCTACGAAATAGCCAAGTCCTGGCAATACTTTATTCGCAATATCTTGACCACGCATTTTAGATATGCCAATGATGGTCCACACATTAAGCTGTGCAATAATTGAAAAAATAACAGACACAATGATAGCAAACGCGAAGTCTGCTTTTAAATCATTTGTAAATGCCGCCGTTTGTAACATAAAGCCCGGTCCAATAGAGGACGTGGCCATCAAGAAAGCTGCCCCCAAGAGGACAGATAAACTTGCTTTACCTGAAATTGGTTTCATAAAAACCTCCACACATTAATTTATTTATTAACGATCTATTATGTATTTACTATTTACTACATATTTACTATTTACTACATATTTACTATTTACTACATATTTACTATTTACTACATATTCACTATTTATTACGTATTCACTATTTATTACGTATTTGCTATGTATTGCTTATTTTCTAATGGCCGTTTTACTATTTACGGTTTTGAAAATTAGCCACTGTAACGCCCGCTTTTGTAAGGCCTTCACGGATGTAATTTGTGAAAGCTATCGCTTCTGGATTGTCACCGTGCACGCATACTGAATCAGCTACAATATCGATAGTGTTACCTGTATTTGTTATAACCTTGCCTTCTGTAACCATCATAAGAACTCGTTCAAGAGCCTCTTGAGGGTCTTTTATGAAAGCGCCTGGTTCTGTACGAGGTACCAATGTACCTTCATCAGTATAACCGCGGTCAGCAAAGACCTCCTGAATCACAGGAATACCTCGGCGTTGCGCTTCTTTAGCAATATAGCTACCGCTTAAAACCATAGCTGCAATATTAGGATTAACCGCTTGTAAGCCATCTAATACGGCATCTGCCAATGCAGGAGTGACACAAGCAGTATTGTAAAAAGCGCCATGTAATTTCATATGTTGTAATGTAACGCCATAACTATCACAGAAGGCTTGCAATGCACCCACTTGATACATCATATAGGCTTTTGCCTCCGCAGGGTTTACAGCCATTGCTCGACGACCAAAGCCCATTAGATCAGGATATCCAGGATGTGCACCTACGGCTACGCCCTTCTCCTTGCACATGCGAACTGTGGCCTCCATAATGAGAGGATCCCCAGCATGCCATCCGCAAGCAACATTAGCACTAGTTACGTGATTTAATACTTCACTATCCATGCCCAATGTATAGTTGCCAAAGCTTTCACCTAAATCGCTGTTTAGATCTACATAATGTGACATCAATAATCTCCTCTCTTTCTTCATCTCTTTTTTAAATTCTATAGAATATTGAATTTATAGATATGATTATACTAAATAAATCGATATATTAGCAATGATTTTTGTCATGTATACAAAATTTCTTTATTAATACACAACTATTGATACATAAAAAAAGCACCCGACATATTGTCGGGTGCTTTCACCATCAATAGGACTATTATTTATTTGTATATGGAGAGAGTTGTAAGGGATTCATTAGTTAGTGTCAATAGCCTACTGATTATTTATTATCCTTGGATGCAGCATCATCAGCTTGTTTGCTGTCGTCTGCAGATTTTTCATCACTGGATGTATCATCAGATTTTTTATCAGTATCTTTATCAGCGTCTTTCTCACTGATAACAATGTGACCATCTATAACATCAGCCAACAAGTGTTTTGCATCGATGTGATCCAAGTAGAAGTCAGTTACATTATCGCGGATTTCAGATTCGATAACACGGCGTAATGGACGAGCGCCCATAGTTTTATCATAACCTTGTTCCATCAATAATTCTTTAGCTGCATCAGTTACATCAAGAGTGATGTCTTTTTTAGCCAAAGTTTTGTTAACTTGATCAAGCATCAAGTCTACGATTTTCTTCAAGTCGTCTTTGCTTAATTGGTTGAACTCAATTACTGCATTGAAACGGTTCAAGAATTCTGGACGGAAGAATGGAGCGATACGTTCCATTACATCAACTTTGTTTTCATCGTCATTATTTTGACCATAACCAAAGCCTGCGTTAGATGTAGCAATGATAACTGTATTTTTGAAGTTTACTGTGTTACCTTGACCATCTGTTAAGCGGCCATCATCCAATACTTGAAGAAGTAATGTAATAACTTGAGGGTCTGCTTTTTCGATTTCGTCGAACAATACGATGGAGTAAGGATTACGACGAACGCGTTCAGTCAATGTGTTGGAGTTATCTTCATAACCAACATAACCAGCTGTAGCACCAATCAATTTAGACACTGCGGTACGGTCACTGTATTCGGACATATCCAAGCGAATAATAGCATCTTTGTTCCCAAACATATCAAGAGCTAATTGTTTAGCCAATTCTGTTTTACCAACACCAGTAGGACCTACGAATAAGAAGCTACCGATTGGACGGTTACCTTCGTCAAAGCCTGCACGGTTACGACGAATAGCTTTAGATACAGCTTCTACTGCTTTATCTTGACCGATGACATGAGCTTGTAAACGAGATTTCATGTCTTTCAAGCGTTCGATATCGGATGCGCCCATTTGAGATACAGGGATACCTGTCATTCTTTCAACGGCTTCTGCTACGTCATTAACTTGAGCCACAACTTTTTGATTGTCAGTGTGTTTGTCGATTTCTTCTTGTAATTTTTGAATACGCATTTTTTCGTTAATAGCGGATTCGTAATCTTCTTTTTGAGCAAACTCTTCTTGTTTTGCTTTAGCTTCTGCAATATCTGCTTCTAATGTTTTAATATCAGTTACAGGATGTTGGGAAGCCAAGTGAGCTGCTGTTACATCAATCAAGTCGATTGCTTTATCTGGCAAGCTACGTTGAGGGATATATTGTACAGAATAATCTACAGCTGCTTTCAATACTGCATCTGGCAATTCAATGTTATGATGCGCTTCGTACAATGGACGAATACCTTGTAAAATTTTGAAAGTATCTTCTGCAGATGGTGCATTTACCTTAACTTCATTAAAACGACGAGCAAGAGCTGCGTTTTTCATGATTGTATTACGATATTCATCTTGTGTTGTAGCACCGATAACAGTCATTTCACCACGGGACAAAGCTGGTTTCAAGATATCTGCTAAGCCTTTAGAGCCTTGACCATCACCTGTAGAACCAGCGCCCAAGATTTGATGGATTTCATCGAAGAACAAGATAATGTTACCAGCGGCCTTAACTTCTTTGATAAGGTTTTGGATATTTTCTTCGAAGGAACCACGGTATTGAGTACCAGCTTCCAAACCGGAAATATCGATGGAAATGATTTCTTTATTTTTAATCGCTGCAGGAACATCGCCATTAACGATTGCTTGTGCCAAGCCTTCTACTACAGCTGTTTTACCAACACCAGCATCACCTACGAGTACAGGATTGTTTTTAGTACGACGTGCTAAAATTTCTGCTGTTTCTTGGATTTCTTTATTACGACCAATAACAGGATCGAGTTTACCATCACGAGCTTGTTGCGTTAAATTTGTACCCAAACGAGCAAGGATGCCATCTTGTTTCATTTTACCTTGTTGTGCAGCTTGAGCAGCTTGCATTTCTTCATTAGAAGGCAAACGACCAGTTTGGCGATAAAAAGCAAACTCTTCTGGAGTTACTTCACGACCATTAATTTTATAACGACGGTTTTCTGTGGAATAACCACCCATGTTACCCATCAATTGATTGAACAAATCATTCATGCTACCGAAATCGCTACCAAAGTTATTGAAGTTGTTGTTCATATTAATTACCTCACTTTTTTAACTACAAGTATATCAGTTTGACTTTTTAAGTCTGTTTAATTTCTTGCTTTATTTCTAGGTTTCTTCAACCTTATGTCATTATAATAAACTCATTAAGTCAAAAAGTCAATAGGTCAAAGTGAAAATTTTTGACTTTTTTTGACTTTTATTTTGACTAATTAGATTTATATGGTAAGAACATAGATAAATACTGTGTTTGTGAGAGATAATTAAATTTGCACTTTTGATTTGATTATATAAAAACCAAAAGACCATTCGACGAATGGTCTTTTATTAACAATATTACTTTGATTTCTTATATTCTGCTCTAAATCCATCACGAAGTACAGCATAACGTAACAAATTCCTTATGAAAGATTGTACATTAGAGTCATTCCACTCTAGCAAACGAGAATTATTTAGACGACCAAGATATATTTCATCACCATGAACAAGCTCAGGCGCACGGTCCTTAATATATGCAATAACATCAGCTCTTTTAGCCGCTCCACCTTTACCTCTTGTTAAAGAACCGTTATGTGTAATATCTACTATATTAGTAAGCGGATTATATCGACAGCACCTATCTAAATTTAATTGAAGAGAATGATGTCTTGATTCTTTATTGGTTATAGATACATTTAATTGAGTAGTACCAGTACGGTTCCCCCAATGCGGATCATTCTCTGTATGTGCCGTAGCACATATACTAATACCTAGAACTTGGTCTCTATTGAGATAATCTTTTGCAATAAACATATGAGACCAAACTTGATAATTACCACCGCCACTATTACCAAAATGTGGCATACTTACACGGCAATCGTCGGATACACCTAATTTTTCCAAAAACTTACTATTTTTAATCTCTTTATAAATAATTAGATTGATCAAATTAAGAGCAAAGCCTTTTATATATTGAGGCGTATATTCACTAATATCACAATTCTCTGCAAATGCCTCTTGAAACTCGTCTGACATAAGCTCTTCATATCTAAATGCCTCAAAGGGTTCCGGCTCGACAAAAGAAATTTCTTTCCTTAAAAGCTCCTCTAATAAAGGAATATCCTTAACTTCATGATATGTTCCATCATTATAATAATATATAATGGCCTCTATACCATTAACCAGCATAATATACTCAGCGTTAAGTATCTCTCTATATCCCGAAGCTTGCTTAAAGACCTCATCACCAAGTATGTTAATATGAGCAGCCTTACATTCTATAATCATTAGTACATCTGTACACTCGTCATCACGATAGATAACAATATCTGCTCTTCCACGGGCGCCCTTTTTAGTATGCGCCATTGACTCTTCTACAAAAATCCGATTAACAGGTATCCCTAATTCCTGTTGCAAGAATACAATTGTTTTTTGACGAACACACTCCTCCGGTGTCGCAGCTAACAAAAAACAACGTATAGGATCATATATACAATCTCCATCTCGTTGAAATTTTTCAAGTTCTATCTTATCAAAAATCTCTTCTATATACTTCATAATAGATTTATCTCCTAACGTTATTAGTCTAGTCTTAACAATTAAAGCCTTATAGATATTACTGCCTTTTATATTTTGCACGCACTTCATCACGAAGTATTCCATATCGAAGTAAGTTATTTATAAAGTTTTGAACATCAGAATGCTCCCATTCCAATAACCTAGAATTATCTAAACTACCAAGATATACTTTATTTTCTCTAATTAAATTTGGTGCTTTAGCTTTTACATAATCTATAACAACTTGACGTTTCATAGATCCACCTCTACCAAATGATAGTGCTCCATTATGTGTAACAGTTACCATATTGGTAAATGGATTATATTCACAAAATTTATCCAAATCTAATTGTAAGGAGTGATGTCTATTTTTCTTGTTTGTTATTGATACATTTAACTGTGTATTATAATAACCAATCATACTAAGACCCCAAATTAAGTCTTTATTCTTATTGTCTTTAGCGATAAACAAGCGTGTCAACTCCTGATAGTTATAACCAGCACTATTTCCAAACCTAGTTCTTTTTACACCAAAATCCTCCGACATACCTATCCCAATTAAATCATCATGATTAATAGCAGTTTTTAATAAAATTAAATTTAAGAAATTAAGTGCAAATAATTTTATATCATGAGGTGTAGAAT
Organism: uncultured Veillonella sp.; assembly: GCA_902477915.1. Lineage (GTDB taxonomy): Bacteria > Bacillota > Negativicutes > Veillonellales > Veillonellaceae > Veillonella. The sequence goes on along the minus strand of CABSJA010000055.1, from coordinate 763 downwards.
CACCTAAATAATTTTCTTTTTGGAATGCACGTTGAAGGTCCTTTGATAAAATATCACGATAACTATATGCTTTTATCGGCAATGCTTGAGCATACTCCACTTTATCATTTAAAAGTTCCCTATACGAAGGAATACCTTCAATTTCTATAGCAAGTCCAGAATTATATTTATACATTATAATCTGATGCCCATTAATCAACATATAATAATCAGCATCAAGAATTTTAAGATACCCTTCAGCCTGCTCACGTACTATATAACAAGATACATCCACCTCAGGGGCCTTACATTCAATTACTAAAAGTGCATCTTTTTTCTTATCATCCCTATAAACAACTATATCCGCTCTTCCCCGTTTTCCTCTTTTCACATGAGCCATAGATTCTTCAACACTAATTCTTTCAATAGGCACATCCAAATCTCGTTGTAAAAACAGAATTGTTTTTTGTCTTACTTCCTCCTCTGGTGTACACTGAACAAAAATATTGCGTACAGGATCAACATAAGCCCTTCCCCCAGATTTATATTTTTGCAACTTTATATCTTTAAAAATCTTCTTTATATTTATCACAATACGTCCCCTAACACGTCCGCAACACTTTTCATCTATTTTTCATTTTTACTATTATAACACATATAAATTTTACTGTCTTTTAGACCAATGTATATAGCAAAAAAGCGGATAGCTCATTACGAGCTATCCGCTTTTTTCTTTGGTGATCCAGGAGGGATTCGAACCCCCGACCCACGGCTTAGAAGGCCG
>CABSJA010000054.1 GCA_902477915.1 uncultured Veillonella sp. | reverse complement strand
AGATGTAGCTATCTGGATCCATTGCCATATAGATGGCTATTAATGCAACTAGTAGTACTACGATACGACTTACGAGTACTAGCTCCTTATCACTCGCTTTAGGATGAATGATATTCGCATAGAAGTCATTAGAAATGGCAGAGGCTGTTACTAATAACTGTGCAGATGCGGTACTCATGATAGCTGCGAGTACTGCAGACCAGATGAGACCTGCTACAAATGGTGTAAAGAGACGCTCTGTCATGATGAGGAATACAGTTTCTGCATCAGTGCCTACCAATTTATCTGGCAGCATATATACGTGACCGATGAGGCCAACTGCAATGGCCGCCATAAGGGATAAGATAACCCAAACCATGGCGATGTTTGTAGATTTCTTAAGCTCTTTAGCATCAGAGATAGCCATGAATCTTACGAGGATATGAGGTTGACCGAAGTAGCCAAGCCCCCAACCAAGAGAAGAAATCAAGCCAATAATCCAAGTGAACCAATCAGATGGATCACCGAATAGGCTAAGTCCTTGAGGAAACTCGTATTGAATGAGTTGGAATGTTTCAATAGGACCACCCATAAACATGGCAGCTGTAATTGGTACCGCTAAGATAGCGAAGAACATCAATGCCCCTTGGATACAATCTGTCCAAGATACGGCGAGGAAGCCGCCGAGGAATGTGTAGAATACGACGATACCCGCTGTAATAAATAGAGATACGGTGTAATCAAGACCAAAGATGGTGTTGAACAGTTTGCCACCTGCTACGAACCCTGATGATGTATATATCAAGAAGAAAATCAAGATAAATAAGGCGGAAATGACAGCTACCGAATGGGATTGATCGTGGAAACGATTCTTCAAGTAATCCGGTAAGGTTAAACTGTCGCTAGCTACCTCTGTATGGTTACGCAAGCGTCTAGAAACGAATTTCCAGTTCGCCCATGTACCCAATGTGAGGCCTACGGCAATCCATACACCAGAAATTCCCGTAGTATACGCAAGACCCGGTACACCCATGAGCATCCAACCACTCATATCTGATGCTTCCGCACTAAGTGCTGTAATCCATGGTCCTAGTTGTCGGCCACCGAGGATGTAATCACCAATGCTGTTAGATTTCCTGTAATAGTAGACCCCGATATACATCATGAGTCCTAGGTATAAGGCAAAGGCGATCATAATCATTAAGTTGTCTTGTGTCATGCCTATATAAGACCTCCTTAGGTTGTAGTTCTATTCTATAGTATTATAAATAATTCCTATTGTACCATATATTAGCGCTTTAGAGTGTAAAAATTTCGTGATATTACGTAGTTTCTATACAAATTTTGAAGATTGGTTTTCTACATATGCATTAGACGTTGACTAATAAATCGTTTATACTAATAAGCCCAATGGCATATGAAATATGTTAAAATATAAGAATGGAAAAACGATATTTCGTGTTTTGTATACGAAATTTCGTCATTGATAGTCGTAATTATGGTCTTGTATGTATATTTCTGGAACGTGAAAGGAGGTACCTATGGAACAACAGCCAGCTTCAAAACAAGCTATTGCATCACAGTCGGTCGAGATGAAGCAACAAGCTATGATGAAACAACAGGCATTACGGATGTTGGAAACCTACTTTGGGTATACCTCCTTTAGACCGGCTCAGGAGGCTCCTATTGCTTCCTTATTACGCAATGAAGATGTAATTGGTATCATGCCAACAGGGGCCGGCAAGTCTATTTGTTTCCAGATTCCTGCTCTTTGCAAGCCGGGCCTTACTATCGTGTTTTCGCCACTCATTTCCCTTATGAAAGACCAAGTAGATGGTCTATTAGTGCAGAACATTCCAGCGGCACTCATTAATAGTACCCTTACCCAAGCGGAGTTTAATAAGACAATGTACGAGGTACGCAGTGGCAAGATTAAGCTCTTATATATTGCACCAGAGCGACTAGGTTCTAATTTTTTCTGTAATGTTCTGCGAGCGTTGCCTATAGCTCAAGTTATCGTTGATGAGGCTCACTGTATTTCTGAGTGGGGCCATGACTTTAGACCATCCTATCGGCTCATTGGTGAGTGGCTCAACTCTTTGCCGAAGAGACCTATTGTAGGTGCTTTCACAGCGACGGCGACAAAATATGTAGAAAATGATATTAAGAAACTATTAGGTCTCGATAATGCGAATGTATACGTAACGGGCTTTGACCGGCCTAATTTATCCTTCTCTGTCATCCGTACACCTAAACGCATGGATTATGTAATCCATTATGTGCGTCAACATGCCAATGAAAATGGTATTATCTACTGTGCGACGCGCAAGGATGTAGATCGGGTGTATGAAAATCTAACCCGTGCAGGCATTAAGGTAGGTCATTATCACGGAGGGCTCAGCGATGAGGTGCGCCGTGAGATGCAAAACGCCTATGCGGATGATAAACTACAGGTTATGGTGGCTACCAATGCCTTTGGGATGGGCATTGATAAAAGTAATGTGCGCTATGTGTTGCATTACCAGATGCCACGTAACATGGAGTCCTACTATCAAGAGGCGGGCCGCGCAGGTCGCGATGGAGCACCTGCAGAATGTATTTTGCTCTACAGCGGGCAGGATGTACAGGTTCACAAGTATTTGATTGAACAGTCCATAGAAACGCCTGAGCGGCAAGAGGTGGAACTACGCAAGTTGCAGTCTATGATTGATTACTGTTTCTGCAGTAATTGTTTGCGTAAATATATGCTTAACTATTTTGGTGAAAGCACGGTCTGGACCACATGTGACAATTGTAGCTCCTGTAAAGGTTCCGCTGATAAGGTAAATGTAACGAAAGAGGCGAAGGCCATCTTCCGTGCTATTATGGGCACCGATGAGCGCTACGGGGCCTCTATGATTACATCTATCGTGCGCGGTGAACGAACGGATCGCATCATGCGCGCAGGACACGATGCATTGCCTGTCTTTGGTCTACTGAGCAATGTAGACGAGAAATCGATTAAGGGCCTTATCCAACAATTTGTGGCTTCTGGCTACTTGCGTAGCTCTACAGGTAAGTATCCTGTACTATCTTTAACGGCTGGTGCTGAGGAAGTCCTTGCTGGGCATAAAGAGGTAGAGGAAATCAGACAACATGTGTCTGTACCGTCTCGCACTCGTCAGTCTACATCCACTATGAGCCGAGGAAAATCTACTTCCGGTGTAGGTAGTTTATTTGAACACTTGCGACAACATCGCAAACGCCTCGCTGAAGAGGCCGGTCTTCGACCATATCTTATCTTCCCTGATACAGTACTTATTGACTTAGCTAATTTGCGACCCACAACATTAGGTGAGTTTGGCAATGTTAAGGGCGTAGGGGAAGCCAAATTGAAAAAGTATGGCCTCAGTTTTTTACAGGCCATTGCAGAATATAAGGGATAATAAATTTTACTGTATATATGGTAGTGCTATGCATTTTTTAGTATGATAGTACTATATATTGTAAGATATAGGTTAGTATTACTCGACGTATTATACATAGATTTAGGGGGACATATGAGTCTAGCAGATACACAATACCTCGGTATTATTGAAAATATTTTAGAACATGGCACGTATGGTCAAAACCGTACAGGTATTGCAACTTATAAATTGCCACATCAAATTATGCAATTCGACTTACAAGAGGAATTTCCCATTTTGACTACAAAATTTGTAGCTTTCAAAACGGCGGTAAAAGAATTGTTATGGATTTGGCAAATGCAATCTAACGATGTACGCAAATTACAAGAAATGAACGTGCGCGTATGGGATGAGTGGATGCGTGAAGATGGCACTATTGGTAAGGCCTATGGGTACCAAATTGCAAAGTACAAACAACTTGATAATCTCATCAAGACTATCAAGGAAGATCCTGATAGCCGTCGTATGATTGTTACATTGTGGAATATTGAAGATTTAGATGATATGGCATTGCAACCATGTGCGTATGAAACATTATGGGACGTAGCTGATGGCAAGTTGAACTGCATGCTCATCCAACGCAGTGGCGATATGGGCCTTGGCGTTCCGTTTAATACAGCTCAATATGCAGCGTTACAATGCATGATTGCCCAAGTAACAGGTCTTAAACCTGGTAAATTTACTCATGTTATCAACAATGCTCATGTCTATGAAAACCATGTAGAAGCATTGCGCGAGCAATTAGCACGTCGTGATCAAGCGTTGCTAGCTCCGAAAATTATTGTGAATCCTGAAGTACAAGACTTCTATGACTTCACACCAGAGGACGTTACATTAGATGGATATGAACATCTAGGTAAATTGTCCATGACTGTTGCTGTGTAGCACTAAATTCATGATAATTGTTAAATAGCATGATACGTATGGCTGTAGATATAGTATTATGTTCATGACCATTGCGAATTGGAATCCTATGTATGACTATTGCCATATACCATTAATTGAAAGAGGCTAGTATGTTAGCATTAATCGTAGCCGTAGCACATAATCGTGTGATCGGTAAAGATAATACCTTGATTTGGCACTTGCCGAATGATTTGAAATTCTTTAAAGAGAAAACGACAGGTCATGTCATCATTATGGGCCGTAAGACCTTTGAAAGTTTACCGTTCTTGTTGCCAAATCGTGAGCACTGGGTGATTACCCGTGATAAGGGCTTTGATGCACCAGAAGGTGTTAAGATTTTCCATAGTCCTGAGGCAGCTGCAGAAGCAGCGCGTACTCTTGATGCGGCCTATGTTATCGGCGGTGCTCAAGTATACGAGGCTTTCTTGCCTTACGTGGATACGATGTACATTACAGAAGTAGACCACGAATTTGAAGGGGATGCATTTTTCCCAGAGTTCCCAGAGGAGGCTTTCACCATTGAATCCGTTGTAGACGGCGCGGTGGATGAAAAGAACAAATATCCTCATCGTTTTGTAACCTATCGCAGAAAGGCATCTAAATGAGTGAAAGAATGTTTGCCATTATTGGCAGTGAATTAAATGTTAAGCCAAAGCAGGTGCAAGCTGCCGTAGAATTATTGGATGAAGGCAATACGGTGCCATTTATTGCGCGTTATCGTAAAGAGGTAACGGGCGAATTGCAAGATGAGCAATTGCGCACCATTGAAGAACGCATTAAATATCTGCGCAATTTGGAAACACGTCGCCAAGAAATCATTGCCTCTATTACAGAGCAAGAAAAGATGACCGACGAGTTAATGAAGTCCTTAGAAGCAGCCACAAAGCTTCAAGAGTTAGAGGATCTCTATTTGCCGTATCGTCCTAAGAAACGTACCCGTGCTATGATTGCCCGTGAACGTGGGTTGGAGCCGTTAGCGGACATGATCCTTAATGATACAGTTACCTCTGGTAATCCTTTAGAGATTGCTAAAGAATTTGTAACGGAAGAGGTGCCCACACCAGAGGACGCTATTCAAGGTGCTTCTGATATCGTAGCGGAAATTGTTAGCGATAGTGCAGACTTCCGTGCGTATTTGCGTAAAAAAATGTGGAACGAAGGCTTTATTCAAGCTGAGTTGACTGGTGATGAAGAGGTACAACAACAGTTCTTACAATATGCAGAATATGCTGAACCAGTTCGTCAAATGCCATCTCACCGTATCTTGGCGGTTAATCGTGTTGAAAAATTAGGAGCTTTGAAATTAGCCCTTACTGTACCAGGTGATATGTATGTTGCGTACATGGTGCAACAGTTAGAGAAAAATCCAAAGTCTATTTTCGGAGACTACAAAGCGGCTGCAGTAGCCGATGCGTACAAACGTCTAATTTTCCCTGCTCTAGAGCGTGATATCCGCAATGAGTTGACGGAAAATGCGGATGAACAAGCTATCAAGGTATTCGGTGTAAACCTTAAGAACCTATTGTTACAACCGCCTTTGGCAGGTCATGTTATCATGGGCCTTGACCCTGGTTACCGTACAGGTTGTAAGATGGCTATTATCGACCAACAAGGTAATGTGCTAGATTACGGTGCCTACTATTTAACGAATAGTGAAAAGCTTCGCAAAGAAGCTCAAAAGGTATTGGCTGATAAAATCCGTAAGTTCAAAGTTACTCTCTTATCTATTGGTAATGGTACTGCATCCTACGAAACAGAGCAGTTTGCTTCCACCATGATTGAAGAGGAAAAATTAGACTGCCATTATATCATCACCAATGAAGCAGGTGCATCTGTCTACTCTGCTTCTAAATTGGCTATTGATGAATTACCAGATTTAGACGTAACCATACGCGGTGCCGTATCGATTGCACGGCGTGTACAAGATCCATTGGCTGAGTCTGTTAAGATTGATCCTAAATCTATCGGTGTAGGTCAATACCAACATGACGTAAACCAAAAACAATTGACTCATACCTTAGATCAAGTCGTTGAAACTGTAGTAAACCACGTTGGGGTAGAGCTCAATACGGCATCTCCTGCTATTTTGCAACATATTGCAGGCATCTCTAGCACGGTGGCTAAAAATATCGTTGCATACCGTCAAGAGAATGGTGTATTTAAAAGCCGTAAAGAATTGTTGAAAGTACCTCGCTTAGGTCCTGCGGCGTTCACGCAATGTGCGGGATTCCTTCGCTTGCAACATGGTAAAAATCCACTAGATAATACATCTGTCCATCCAGAGTCCTATGAATTGGCAGAACGCATTATTGGTGAATTAGGTTTTTCCTTAAAAGATTTGCAAGATAAAGGACAATTAGAAGCGTTACAGGTGAAATTACCTCTTGTAGATGCCGGAAAAATGGCTGCCAAACTTGATGCGGGCGTACCGACTGTACGAGATATCTTAGGGGCTTTGGCTAAACCAGGTCGTGACCCTCGTGAGGACTTGCCAGCACCACTTACTAGAAAACATGTGGTAAGCCTTGAAGATATTCAAGTTGGTACTGTTGTAAAAGGTACGGTTCACAACGTAGTTGATTTTGGTGCCTTTGTAGACTTTGGTCTTAAAACGAATGGTCTGTTGCATCGTAGTGAACTTTGTAACAGCCGCCAACATCCATCTGATGTACTTGCCGTAGGCGATATTATTGAAGCTCAAATTATTTCTGTTGATGTAAAACGTAATCGTATCGGTTTATCTGTAAAAGCATTACAACCAGAAAAACCAAAGAATAACGATAATAACCGCAATAGAAATAACAATGGACAACGTCGAAACAACAATCGTAACAATAACCGTAATAATAATCGTAACAATGGTGGTCGGTAGAACAATTAGTATCAATTGAATTATATTATTGAGAAATACTTTTGACTAAAAGTCATCGTACACAAAACCGCACTCTCTATGGATTTTGAGGGTGCGGTTTTTCTATATAACTTAAAACTATGTATAATAATGCAGAACAGATATATCGAAAATGATATATCTGATTGAAATATTTAGATATAAGGCGTATGATGAAATCACAGAGGAAATCTTCCTCAATCTATATTCCTACATAGGAGGTAATGCTATGAGCTTGAACCTTAAAGAAAGATATGGACTTTTAATTAATAATGAATGGGTAGCTGCATCTGACGGCGCCGAATTCAATGTATATAACCCTGCTAATGGCGAACAACTCGCTATCTGTGCAGAGGCTACGAAAGACGATGTTGATAAAGCAGTAGACGCTGCAACAGAAGCTTTCAAAACTTGGAAAACAGTATCTCAAGTAGATCGCGCTGATTACTTGTTAAAAATTGCTGACGCTATCGATGCTCATAAAGAGTATTTGGCACAAGTTGAAACATATGACAATGGTAAACCAATCCGTGAAACTTTGAATGTAGATATTCCACTTGGCGCTGACCATTTCCGTTACTTCGCTGGCGTGCTTCGTTCCGAAGAAGGTTCTGCACAAGTATTTGACGAAAATACATTGAGCCTCATCGTTCGTGAACCGATTGGCGTTGTAGGTCAAGTCGTACCTTGGAACTTCCCATTCCTAATGGCTGCTTGGAAATTGGCACCAGCTCTTGCAGCAGGTTGTACAGTTGTTATTAAACCTTCTAGCCATACATCCCTTAGCCTTTTAGTATTAGGCGATATTTTGAAAGACATCTTGCCAGCAGGCGTTGTGAACATCGTAACTGGTAAAGGCTCTAAATCTGGTCAATATATCCTTGATCATCCTGGCTTCAGCAAACTTGCTTTCACAGGCTCTACAGAAGTAGGTCTTGATGTATATAAAGCAGCATCTGAACGCTTGATTCCAGCTACATTGGAATTAGGTGGTAAATCTGCGAATATCTTCTTTGAAGATGCAAACTGGAAACAAGCTCTTGATGGGGCAATGCTCGGCATCCTCTTCAACCAAGGTCAAGTATGCTGCGCAGGTTCCCGTATCTTCGTACAAGATACAATTTATGATAAATTCGTAGCTGAACTTTCCGCACTATTTGATAAAGTAAAAGTTGGTTTACCTTGGGAAGAATCTACACAACTTGGTTCTTTGATTTACGAAGCACAAGTTGAGAAAGTACTTAGCTATGTAGAACTTGCTAAAGAAGAAGGCGCTCGCATTGCAGCTGGTGGTGTACGCGTTACTGACGGCGAACTTGGTAAAGGTTGCTTCATTAGACCTACACTTATCGTAGACGCTACAAACGATATGCGCGTAGCTCGCGAAGAAATCTTCGGTCCTGTAGCTGTTGTTATTAAATTCCACAGCGAAGAAGAAGTGATCGAACAAGCTAATGACAGCTTATACGGTCTTGGCGGTGGCGTATTCACGCAAAACCTTAACCGTGCCATCCGCGTAGCTCGTGCAATCGAAACAGGTCGTATGTGGGTTAATACATATAACTCCATCCCAGCAGGTGCACCATTCGGTGGCTACAAACAATCTGGTATCGGCCGTGAAACTCATAAAGTTATCCTTGAACACTACACTCAAATGAAAAACATCATTATCAACTTGAGTGATAAACCATCTGGATTCTACAATTTAGATTAATAAAATATGAATCTCTCCAATAAACTATAATAAAGAGGCACCAATTTAATTATTGGTGCCTTTTGTGTTATTCATTATAATATTGTTATAGATACAATACACTTTTACGATAAAGAGGATTCGAATAATTGTTGTGTACGTATATGTGTAAAAATAAGGAGAGGTGAAATAATGAGGTCTTTTCCCATCAAAAAATTATATAATCCCCAATATGATCTTTTATCTATTAGTGATAAGGAGGAAATGTTATATCAGATTGGAGAAATATATAATCTAGAATTAATATCTTTTAAACATTTTGCTGCATTTAGACAATCCACATATACGGCAGTTTATCGTTCACATGATGGTATAGACTTTGTATTTGTTCCTGGCGATACTGTTACGTTAGGGTTTGATTTTAAAAATAAACCATTGCAGGATATTTTTAATGATGAAAATTTAGCGGAGCTTGCCTATCCATTTGTGGAGGGATATGAAGAGGAAATCTTTAGTGAAGACGATATTCAAACTAAGATTTGCGAAACACTAGAAGATGAAGAGGTACTATCCAACATAGAAACGTATTTTAAACATAATTTTACTC
>CABSJA010000053.1 GCA_902477915.1 uncultured Veillonella sp. | reverse complement strand
GAAGATGAAGAGGTACTATCCAACATAGAAACGTATTTTAAACATAATTTTACTCGAGAAGATGAGTTTGTAATCGATCCATTATTGGTACAAAAAGAGTATAGTGAAACTTGTTGGACACCTATTTCAGATGAGGAACTCAGACAAAATAAAGAGTGGCAACAGATGATAGAAAAAGCCGAAAGCGCAGGGCTTTCTGAAACAATGATTCATAATACCATTTGTTTATATCAAACAGATGATAACCATTGGCATGGTAAACTTTATGAAGAAACTACATTTAAGAAATTGTTACAGAACATAAAAAATCATGGGTACTCTTTACCGACACGAAGAGAGTGGGAGTATTTAGCTGGCAAGGGGTGTAGGACCATTTTTCCATGGGGGAACAATATAGATTTTTCTATGAATTTAAAACATATGGAATGGATGGATAATAATGGAGAGTATACATTAGAAAAGGAAAACTTTTTTGGCTTGATTATAGGTGATGATCCGTATTGTAGAGAAATCGTATATGATGAAGATGAGTTTTCCTATAAAGGTGGAGACGGTGGCCGCAATATATGTGGAGGCTTAGGCGTTATTTGGGGCTATTTACCTGTTTCACCATACTTTCAAGATAGTGAAATGGTAATTGGCGATAATATAAATGGAGGATATGATTTCTTTAGACGAGTTATAAGGATTAATGACAATATGAAATGATGTTGCATATAATAATTCTAAAATATCAAATGATAACGTCATCTCATACGTAAAAGAGGTACCCTAGACGGTACCTCTTTTATTAATATTGGGATAAACGGAATATTCTTCTATATTCTTCCGGTGCATCAGATCCATCAGATGGTTTTATGATGACTCTAATATATATTTTTTCTTTGAAATCTGGATATGTTGTAGCGTATTCTTTGCAGAATTGATCCATTCGATTGTAAAAGTTTATTATATCTTGATTTTGTATAGCCGAATAGGGGATAGGCATTTCAATATACAAAGAAGATGTATCATATGTGGCATAGGATAGCTCCTCTGCCGTTAGATAGTTTTTCATTAATGGGAATGCAGTTATCAGCGGAATGTTGGTTATCAGTATTCGATCAACTTGTGGTACAACAGGTGCAGAGGTGTGCATGACTTCAGATATTTCAATGGGCATTTGTGGATACTTGTCAAAGATGACTTGCCATGTGTTATTCCTTTGTGACTCCAAGTGATATGTTAGATTAGGATAATTCTTATTTATATATTGTTGAACTTCCTCTTCACTGTAATGTGAGAGAAGATGACAACCCGTTGTTAGAATGAGTGAGATGATAATGAGCGGCAATAATACGAATCGTTTTAGGGCAAATGGTTTCATTGTATATTCCTTTTGTACTTCTTTAGAAAGTTCAGTAAATCGTAATTGCTTAACAGGTATTGCTTAATTATTGGCGGAATTTTGAAGTATATTATTTTAATTATATTATACCTAAAATATATTTTTACTCATATAGTTGATTAATATAAGAGAATATGTATGTTAGAAAATATTTTGATTTAATAGCGCTCACCCTCGAAATATGATATACTATTCTAACGCGCATAATTCGTGCGCGATAGGAGGAAACACATTTAGATGTTAGAAAAATTTGAACAATTAATGATTAGCGAACCTGTTCTACGTGCGTTAAACGATATGGGCTTTGAAGAGCCTACGCCAATTCAACAGGAAGCTATCCCAGTTGCCATGAGCGGTAAAGACATGATCGGTCAAGCTCAAACAGGTACTGGTAAGACAGCCGCATTTGGCTTGCCTGTGTTGGAACGCGTAGACGGGAATGAGCGTCACGTTCAAGTAGTTATTTTATCCCCTACACGAGAATTAGCTATCCAAGTAGCTGAAGAGCTTAACAAAATGGCTCAATACACGAATATCACTGCACTACCTATTTACGGTGGTCAAGATATTAATCGTCAGTTCCGTGCCTTGAAAAAGAACCCTCAAATCATCGTTGCCACTCCAGGCCGATTGATGGACCATATGGATCGTGGTTCTATCCACTTTGACCATGTGAAAGTTGTGGTATTGGACGAAGCCGACGAAATGTTAAACATGGGCTTTGTTGATGATATCAATAAAATCTTGGGTGCTATCCCAGAAGACCATCAAACATTGTTGTTCTCTGCAACTATGCCTAAAGCTATCCAACAATTAGCTGAAACATATTTGACAGAGCCAACATTGATTCGTATGAAACCGACTCAAGTTACGATGGACTTAATTGAACAATATTATATCGAAGTGCAAGACCGTCAAAAATTCGATGTTCTTTGCCGCTTGTTCGATATTCAAACACCTGAACTTGCGATTATCTTCACACGTACAAAACGTCGTGTTGATGAAGTAACTGAAGGTCTTAAAAAACGTGGTTACATGGCGGAAGGCATCCATGGCGATTTGTCTCAACAAAAACGGGACAGCGTAATTCGTCAATTCCGCGAAGGTACCATCGATATTCTCGTGGCTACTGATGTGGCAGCTCGTGGTCTTGATATTTCTGGCGTATCTCACGTATATAACTATGATATGCCTCAAGATCCTGAAAGCTACACACACCGCGTAGGTCGTACAGGCCGTGCCGGTAAAGCTGGTCAAGCTTTCACGTTCGTTATCCCTCGTGAAATGGAGCATTTACATGCTATCGAGCGTTTAACAAAACGTAAAATCGCACGCCGCCGTGCACCTTCCTTAGGTGAAGTTCTTGAAGGTCAACAACGTTTGGCAATTGAAAGCCTCGTTGAAATGACAGATAATTTAGAAGCATTAGCGCCATTCAAATCTAGTGCAGAGGAATTGTTGAATGATACAGATTCCGTCACACTTTTGGCAGCAGCTCTTAAATTGTTAACAAAAGAACCAGATACAACTCCTGTAAATATTACAGAAGAAAAACCATTGCGCGTACGCCGTCGTCGTGAAGGTGGCCGTAGTGACCGCCGCCGTGGTGACCGTCGTAGAGATGGTGATCGCCGCCGTGACGGAGATCGTCGTCGCGATGACCGCCCTCGTCGCAGTCGCGATGACCGCAGAGGTGAACGTCGTGATGACCGCCGCAGAGATGATCGTAGATCTGATCGTCCACGTGGTGACAGAAAACCTCGTCATCAAGGTGAAGGTTTCAAACCTTACTTTAAAGACTAATAGAATGTGGATTGCTTTCGGGCAATCCACATTTTTTATTACTTAATAGTTAATACTATCTATCTTGATAAGTGGTGAGAATTCTGCTATAATAGATAATAATTATTTCTTGTGAATGGCCGATAATGGTCGATGCCTTATAGATTTCCAAGTGGAGAAAGGTAGAGTAGAGTATTATGGATATCGCACAAATTCTGCGTAGCCAAGGGTTCAAAGTAACCCCACAACGTATTGCGATTTATGATGCCTTGCGTGGTCATCATGATCATCCGACAGCAGAAATGTTGTATCATACGTTGCGCCCTGAACATCCAAGCATGAGCTTGGCAACCGTGTACAAGACGATGGAGATTTTTGAAAAAATCGGTCTTGTAAAAATTTTAGAAGTAGGTGATGAGCGCGCTCATTACGATTGGGACACACAAGCTCATTCCCATATCCGTTGCATTCGTTGTAATAAGGTAGAGGATATGATGGGCATTGATTTACAAGCTATCAAAACAATTGCTGATCAAGGTAGCGAGTATCAAATCACAGGTCAACATATTACCTTTGAAGGTATATGCCCTGAGTGTGCTAAAAAAGAAAGCCATTAATACATAACCCCTGTCGCGAAGGGCTCCTTCACGGTAGGGGTTATATTAGTTATATATGTCTTATATTCATTAGGCTTTTGGAATATATGTACGCGTAATAGAATAGATATTAGAATTGAGTATTTTAGAATTTTAGAATTATATAAATATAAAGGAGTATTATGTTTGTCATTGGCAGTCATTTATCAATTAGCAAAGGTTATTTAAACATGGGGAAAGAAGCTACCAAAATTGGGGGTAATACATTCCAATACTTCACGCGCAATCCTCGTGGTGGTAGTATGCGTGCCCTCGATGTAGAGGATATGAATAGCTTGAGTGCGTATATGAAAGAACATAACTTTGGCACCTTATTAGCTCATGCACCTTACACGTATAATCCATGTGCAGCAAAAGAAGATTTGCGCGCTTTTGCAAAGCAGGCCATGACAGAAGACCTAGAGCGTATGGAATATTTACCAGGCCAAATGTATAATTTTCACCCTGGCAGCCATGTAAAGCAAGGTGTAGATCAAGGCATCGAATATATCGTGGAATGTTTGAATGAAATCTTATTCCCTGGCATGAAAACAACGGTTCTCTTAGAAGTCATGGCAGGTAAGGGCACAGAAATTGGTTCTCGCTTTGAAGAAATTGCACGCATTATCGATGGTGTGAAATTAAAAGAATACATGGGCGTATGTGTTGATACATGCCATATCCACGAAGGTGGTTATGATATCGTCAATAATCTCGATGGTGTTATTGACGAGTTTGATCGTATTGTAGGATTAGACCGTTTGAAAGCGATTCATTTAAACGACTCTAAAAATCCGATGGGCGCTCATAAAGATCGCCATGAAAAAATTGGGGAAGGTCATATCGGTATCGATGCCATAGCTCGCATTGTGACACATCCTAAATTGACGAATTTGCCGTTCTATTTGGAAACACCAAATGAATTAGATGGCTATGCGAAAGAGATTGCTATGTTGCGCTCTATTGTAGAGAATCAATAATTAAGCTGAATCGTAGTTTTAGTTATATAATAATTTATATAGCTACATTTCCATAAGATATAGGGAGAGCTGGAAAGGGGGATAAAATGCGTTTTTTACATACTGCCGATTGGCATTTAGGACGTATTTTTTATGGGCAGTACTTAACCGAAGACCAAGCTCATGTGTTGGAGAATCAGTTCTTTTCTATTTTGAAGGATGAAAAAATCGATGGCATATTGCTAGCAGGGGATATTTTTGATCGAGCAGTGCCACCTATTGAAGCCATTGAATTATGGGATTCCATCATTACTCGTCTTGCTATGGACTACAAGGTTCCACTCTTTGTAGTTAGCGGTAACCACGATGGCGCAGAACGCCTTGAGGTAGGGCGTTCTATGTTGAGTCGTTCTGGAATCCATATTTGGGGATCCCCTCATCACGCATTACAACCCTTTGAATTTGAAGGGGCTGACGGTAAGGTCGCTATTTGCCCTATGCCCTTTAGCGAGCCGCGTCGTATAGGTGATGCATTAGGTTTGGGTGCATCTGTATCAAAACCTGTTGATATAGATATGACCGAGGACTCCCTGTTCTCCTATGTGGAGACTGAGGAGCAAGAGCCAGCCTCACTTAATTTACATAATTACGATCAAATGTATCAGGCCTGGAGTGACTACTTGTACAAACAAGTGCCAAAGGGTATGTGCAGCATTGCCATTAGTCATGCTTTTGTAATGGGCGGTGAAGTAGGTGGTTCTGAGCGCACATTGTCTGTCGGTGGTAGTGAACAAGTAAGCCCACAAGTTTTTAAGGACTTTCACTATACCGCTCTCGGCCATTTGCATGGACCGCAACGGATGGGTGCAGATTATATCCGCTATAGCGGATCGCCTTTAAAGTATTCCTTTGATGAGCATGCGCAGAAGAAGTCTTTCACCATTATTGACATGGATGCAAAGGGAAAAGTAGATATTAGCACCATTCCTGTAGAAGCGAAGCGTGACGTAGTGATTTTAGAAGGTTATTTTGAAGATTTGCTAAATAATAAGGAATTACAGGCTAAGCATAAAGATGATTATGTGCAAGCCCGTTTGCTAGATACGATGCCTATTATGGATGGGATGGCTAAATTGCGCCAAGTGTATCATCGCTGTATGACCATTGATTTAGTTGGTCGTGTAGCAACGCCTATGGCAGATATGGATGAAGCTGTATTTAAAGAGTTAAACGAGCGTGAATTATTTAATCAATTTGCCGAAACGGTATGGAAAGAACCATTAACAGAGCGAGAGCAACAATACATCAACTCTGTATGGGACCGAATTTTAAAGGAGGACTAAATGAAGCCTATATCTTTAACTATAGAAGCCTTTGGTCCATACCGAGATTCGGTTACCTTGGACTTTAATGAACTGCAAAACCATTCCATGTTCCTCATCTCTGGTCCTACAGGAGCCGGGAAAACGTCGATACTAGATGCCATGGTGTATGCCTTATATGGTGAGCCTAGTGGAGAGGTGCGCAAAACAGATGCTATCCGCAGTGACTTTGCAGAACCTGATCGTATGACGCGTGTTGATTTCTCCTTTGCTATCGGGGATGCTCAATATCGTGTTGAAAGACTGCCAAAGCAAATGGTTGCAAAGAAACGTGGTACAGGTATGCGTGAGCAGAATGCTAGTGCTACTGTTTACGAAATGAAAGATGGGGAGTGGAAGGTTATTGCTACCTCTGCGGCAGCCATTCGCGATACAGTTCAACGTATCATAGGCTTTCGGAAGGATCAATTCTTACAAGTGGTTCTTTTACCGCAAGGGGAGTTCAGAAAATTATTAGTAGCCTCCACCAGTGAACGGGAGGAGTTATTACATACACTCTTTAGAACCGAGTTGTACCGAAGATTACAAGATGCTCTAAAAGCTTCTTATGATGACGCAAAAGCAGGGATTGAAGAAAATCTAACAAAACAGAATACATTGCTGCAATCCATTCCACATGACGAAGACATACCCGTACTAACCATTGAGCATGTACGAGATCTTTTGAAACATAGAGAGCCACACCGAGATGCTCTTGTTATTGAGCGTGATAAAGCTGTAACTGTAGTGGAGCAGTTCAATACGTTGCGAAATGAGTGGGCCTTATATAACCAAGCACAACAATCTCTTGCAGAGGCTACCTCTAAATTAGACCTCGTGAAAGCAAGAGAAGCGGAGCGTGCTAGCTTACGTGAAAAGGTTCAGTTCCTTACTTCTTTTACGCCAAGCTTTGAGTTATATAAACAGTTTACTGATAAGCAGTCGGTGTTAAAAACCTTGGAAAAGTCACTTTCAGAGGCTGAAAAAAATGTGGACAGTGCAACTCAATATGAGTCTAAATGTATAGAGGCTCATGCAGTATTAGAAGCTCAAGCTGAAACTATGCAAGCTAAGCGAACTACGCTTGCCCAAATGGAACAGCAATCAGAAAAGTTTAATGAGTTAGCAATGCTAAATAAGGAACTGAGTACATTAAAGAGTAAATCAGTAACACAGAACCGTGAGAAAAGCGAAGCTGCGTTACAGGCACAGCATAAGACAGTAGCTGATTTAGAGGCTAAGTTAGTTGCGGACAGGCAGCAGTTACAAGGTAATAGCAAAGCGTTAGACTCTATTTCTCGTATCCAAGAACAGTTAAGTCATTTGCAACGATATTCTGAATTGGTTGCTGAGAAACAGAAGGTTCAAAATGATATTGATGCTAAAGATAAGGCATTAGCTACGCTTGATGAATCCGTAAAGAATTCAAAGGTACAGCTTGAACGGTTAGAACATTTGATGGCAGAAGGGCATGCCTTTGAACTTGTTCATTTAGTGAAAGATAACGAACCTTGTCCAGTATGCGGCTCTACAGAGCATCCACAGTTGGCAGCTAAGCCTGACTTATATCCCACGAAAGAGGAGATAAAAGAGGCTCGTGCCGTGCGTGATCTTGAGTTACAAAAGCAAGCTAGTGAAATTGGTCAGAAAGAAACGTTAGCTCTTCGTCTACATGAGTTAGATCAGCAAATTAAAGACCAAGTTTCTCAGTTGAAGTCATCTATTGAGAGTTTTTCAGAAGAGGCTTTTGCTTCTATTCAACATGACTTGTTATCCAAAATGGAACAGCTTACAACCTTGCGTAGTGACATTGAACAACTGAGCAACACTATAGCTAATACTGAGGGGGACCTTAGTGCGGCTAAAGATACACTAGCGAAACTGGAGACGGCTCATAAGGAATTACTTGATAACTTGCACAATTTAGAGGTTCAGATTAGTACTGTACAGGCTAAGATTGATGCTCTTTCTGAAAGCTTGCCAACTACGGATGTAGCTGCATGGCATAAAGAGATAGAATCATTGGCGTCTGAGCTTACAGACTACGATGAACAGGTGAAAGTTTGTAAAGCAAATCTAGATTCTGCTAGAGAAGTGCTCAATGCTAAACGGGGACGTCTAGAAACCTTATCTGCCCAGGTGCAGGAGGACACAAAAAATCTTGATGTACTCAATAAAGACTATGTAGAATCATTGCAATCGATTTCTTTATCTGAAGATGATTTTATAGATGCGTTGGATGATTATAAGGCTTTAGATACGTTTAGAACTGAACTACATGCATTGGACGAGGCTTTCAATAAAGCTCAAGCTGTATATGATGCGGCCCTAAAGCATGCTCAATCTGTAGTGGAGCCAAGTGATACCGTTTCCAATGAAGTATATGATGCAGCAGTAGAACAGCGCGATAATTTGGTGGGTTCTCTTGCGGCTTGGGATAAAGAAACGAAACATATTGAAACAACACTGGCTTCCCTAGAAACACTTGAACAAGCTATGGGCGAAGCCCGTGAGGAAGTAACTTTCCTAAGTCGCCTAAATGACTTGGCAAATGGCGGTGAACAAGGGTTTAAAAATGTAACCTTTGAGCGCTACGTACTGGGGGCTATCTTAGATGAAGTCGTATATGCAGCTAATTTACGGCTTCAAACGATGAGTCGTAATCGTTATTCCTTGGAACGTTCTGACTATACTGGTGGTGGACGGGGCAAACAAGGCCTCGATTTGGCAGTCATGGATGCTTTCACCGGTCAATCAAGACCTGCGAATACCTTGTCTGGTGGTGAAACATTTTTGGCCTCTATGGCCCTTGCCTTAGGTCTTGCAGATGTCATTCAAAGTTATGCAGGTGGTATTCATATGGATACGATGTTTATCGACGAAGGCTTTGGTACACTTGATCCAGATACGTTGGAACTCGCCATGGAAACACTGGTGAAATTACAATCATCAGGTCGTCTTATCGGCATGATTTCCCATGTACCTGAATTAAAGACTCGTATACCGGCCCACTTAGAGGTCACACGTGGTGACGATGGTAGTACGGCAAAATTTGTTATTAACTAGCTATAGAATTGTCAAATGTGATACTATTAAAAGAGGAGAATTCCTACAAAAACATACTGGAATTAATTAAGGAGGTCCTATGAAGTTTTCATTTGCTCATAATAATATAAATGTTAAGGATCTTGATAAGAGTTTAGCATTCTATAAAGAGGCCTTATTACTTGAGGAATCTCGACGCTTGGAAGATCCAAGTGGTGCTTTCACTCTTGTATATTTAAAAAGTCCATACACAGCGCATGAACTAGAACTTACATGGTTACGCGACTGGGATCGTCCTTATAATTTAGGGGACAATGAATTCCACTTGGCATTTTATGTAGATGACTACGAAGCAGCTCTAAAAAAGCATAAAGAGATGGGCGTTGTAGCGTACGAAAATGCAGACATGGGCATTTACTTTATTGCCGATCCAGACGGGTATTGGACAGAAATCATTCCAGCAGGTAAATACTAATGGAATATATGTTAACTCGTTTAGAGTGGCTAGTTGGTCCTGATAAAATCAAAACCTTAAAAGATACGTCTGTGGCTCTCTTTGGCGTTGGCGGCGTTGGTGGTGGTGCCCTTGAGGCACTAGTTCGAGCTGGTGTGGGACGCATCGTTCTTATTGATGGCGACTCTATTGCACCTAGTAACTTAAACCGCCAAATGATTACGACTCATGACACAATTGGAGAGCGTAAGGTGGAGGTAGCAAAGGCACGAGCACTTTCTATTAATCCGGATGTAGTTATAGAAACTCATGATATTATGTATACTGAGGGAAACTACCCTGGATTTATTCAAAGCTTGAACGTTGATTATGTAATCGATGCCATCGATATGGTAACGGCAAAACTTAATATTATTGAGGTGTGTCAACGTGAAAGCATCCCTGTTATTTCTTGTATGGGCGGCGGTAATCGCTTTTACCCAGAAAAACTTA
>CABSJA010000052.1 GCA_902477915.1 uncultured Veillonella sp. | reverse complement strand
AACGCTGTATTTCAGCGTATGTAGAAAACCAAATCGGCGTATTGGCTAAAATTTCTGGCCTCTTCGCAGGTAAAAACTATAACCTTGATACATTGACAGTAGGGGAAACTGAAGATCCTACCATGTCTCGTATGACCATTGAGCTCACATGCGATGATTTGACATACGAACAAATTATTAAACAACTCAATCGCAGTGTAGAGGTTATTAAGGTTATCGACTTTACGGATATGCCGATTACGAAAAAAGAATTACTATTTATCAAGGTTAATAGCTGTAAAGAAGCGGATAAGCAAGAAATCTTCCGCATTGCCCAAACCTTTGATTTATTAGTTGTGGATTACAATCGTAAGTCTGTTCTCGTACAATGTGTTAAAACAGTATCTAAAAATAATGACATGATTGCACTATTTAAAGATATGTTCGTCAACCGCATTGAAGTCGTGCGCGGTGGTAGCGTTGCTATTGAAGCGTTATCTACACCAGATAGATAAGGTGTAGCTGCAGCTATTATAAATCTATTTTAGAGAATAATAGCGTTAAGCTTGCTAGTGATTTAAAACGTGTACAACTCGATATGATATAATATTTATATCGACCATTATTAATATAGAGACCTTGGTTGTATGCCAAGGTCTTTTTTATATAGGAGGTACTATGAGTTTATTAGAAGATATTTTAGCCCATAATCGTGAATATGTAGAAGATCAAAATACAGGTTACGTAGAAACAGATACAAAGTGCAGTAAAATGCCAAGTCGTGAAATGGCTATTGTTACGTGTATGGATACGCGCCTTGTAAACTTCTTAGAAGATTCCATGGATATTGGCCGCGGTGAAGCGAAAATCGTAAAAACTGCAGGTAACTGTATTACAGGTCCTTTTGATGGTGTTGTACGTAGTTTACTAGTTTGTATCTATGAACTTGGTGTCAATGAAATCTTTATCATTGGTCACCATGAATGTGGTATGGCAAAAACTACTGCAAAAGATTTAACAGAAAAAATGTTGGCTCGCGGCATTGCGCCAGAAGCGATTCACATGGTTCGAAAAGAAATGGAACGCTGGGCTGATGGCTTTACACATCCTGCTGAAAATGTAGAAGATACGGTAGACGAATTGCGTATGAACCCATTAATTCCAAAAGACGTGCCTATTCACGGTCTTATCTTCCATCCTAGAACAGGTGAAATTGAAGTCATCGTTAATGGCTATACACAAATGAAACAATATTACGAAAAATAATAGATAAATCTTTTTAATAGGGGTATTGTGAATTGAGCAATGTAGATAAATTGGATACATTCGAGGTAGCGTGTAAACATTTTCTCGGAGACTTTTCAAAATTTAAAGATATTATTTCCACCGAAGTTCAATCATTAGATGGCCTAGAATGGTCTTTTGAAAAGGGTTCGACAAAGGTTTGTAGTGCTGATGAAAAGGGCTTAAAAAAACGCTGCAAAGTTGGCATAAAATATAGATTACAGGTTGAGTTATCTCAAGCTGATGCAGAAACTATTTGGACGGAATTTAGTCGATTTTGGGGTGCCACTACTTTAAATCAGCTTGAAAGAGTATGCAGCAATGAAGAGTTAGGGCGCTATCAATTTATAGCTAACAACTCTATAGGCGATGAGCTTACCTGTGATATCTATTTACCTAATGAATGGAATATACCACAATTAAATATGTTGGGATGTATTTCCGCTAGATATAGAAAAGTCGATGTTCAAGACGTATAGAAAAATCTTATTTGACTTAAAGTTAAGTTTAAGTTTTATAATGTGTTCATATTAGTACTTAATATATATTTACATAAAGGAACTATATGAATAAAAGTAAACTATTAAAAACAATTGTAGCTATTGTATCTGTAGTAGCTATTTCTGTAGGTGGATATACATATCGAGATGCTATACACAGTCGTATAGCTAGAACAGCTGCTGTTGTAAGTGGCCAAGAGATTAAACCGCTTCTCGATTCTGAAAGCCGTTATATTCGGCAAATTGTCGCTAAAGATAATAGCACAAGCCGTACCATTATGTGGCAATCTGATAGTAGTGAACCTGATGCGATTATAGAATATCGCCAAGAGGGGACTGATAATACACAAAACATAAATGCTACAGACAAAGCTTTTACCGATGATGGCAGTACAACTTATATTCACGAGGCTACATTGACAGGGTTAACACCTAATACTAAATATGAATATCGCGTAGGTTACGGTGCAGATCGTCGTAGTGATTGGTATAGTCTGGAAACGGCTGGTGCTAGTGTATATGATGTACTCATCTATCCCGATTCGCAGTCGGCGGATTATTCTCAGTGGGAAGAGATTGTAAAGAGCTCAGCACTACGCAACCCTAGGACTGCTCTGTATATTGGTATGGGCGACCTTGTAGATAATGGGGAGCAATCATATCAATGGCGTACATGGCTTAACTCTATTAAACCGTTAAGTGCTAATGTGCCGTTAGCAACGACTTTGGGCAATCATGAGATGTATACATTAGATTGGAAAATGCGCGAGCCTTATGCATATTTGAATTATTTTGCAGTACCACCTAACGGAAATGAAACATTCAATCGCCGGTATTATTCTTACGATTTTGGCGATGTACATTATGTTGTATTAGATACGATGTTATATGAAAGTAATCATGAGGACAATCATGATACGCATCATCCAGATTTGTACGATGTACAAGTTCAATGGTTACGTCAAGATTTAGCAGCTAATACGAAAAAATGGACCGTAGTTCTTATGCATAGAGATCCATTCCAATATGCCTTTGAGGGACCTGGTGGAAGTAGAGCTGTTGGCTTTGATGACGAAGGCGTATTATTTATGCCAATCTTCGATGAGTTTAATGTAGACTTAGTACTGTCTGCGCATTTACATTCCTATCGAAATCGCGGTCATGTGCGTCACTTTGACCGTGATCCATCTGGCCCTCTATATATCCTTACTGGAATTGCTGGTAATACGGGTCGTCCTATATGGAAAGAACATCCTTTAGATGTGTATGTAGCACCAGATCGTGAAAAGAATAACTATATGACGATGACTGTTACACCAAATAAATTGATTGTAAAAGCTTTCTTACCTGATGGTACACAGCTGGATGAGTCAGTTATAGAGAAATAAAAGCATAAGAGTACAAAAGCATAAGAATATAAAAGCAAAAGACACCTTCCTTGGGAGGTGTCTTTTTTGTGTGTTTATACAAATTATTTTTTGAAATATATCGATTAAATAGGTCAATATATAAATAATAATTATATATTTATTAGGTATTTTATATGCCAGATTAAGTTCATGTAAATTACAGTTTTAAGGACTATGATAAAAATTAATCCATAGCATGACAAATAAAAATACAATAATTATGTATAAAACTTGAATAATACGAGCAATAGTATTATAATACGTACATGAGTTATAAAAATACACAAAATATGTATAAAATATGCATACAGTGTATAAAGGAGATAGAGTAATGAGCACATTACAAGATTTGATTAAGAAATATGCCGCACAATATAAAGAACAAGTTGTGGAATGGCGTCGGCATATTCATAGTCATCCAGAATTATCTGGTGAAGAAAAAAATACATCTTTATTTATTCAAAAGGTTCTTGGTGAATTAGGTATTCCCTTTGTAAATGATGTTTCTGATTATGCGGTTATCGGTAAAATCGAAGGGGCTCAACCGGGACCCGTTATAGCATTGCGTGCAGATATAGACGCATTGCCCATACATGAAACTACAGGCTTGCCATTTGCATCAGAAAATGACGGCATTATGCATGCATGTGGTCATGATAGCCATATAGCAATTTTGCTTGGTGCAGCAGCGATTTTACAATCTATTAAGGATCAATTACATGGAACTGTAAAGCTTGTATTCCAACCTTCTGAAGAGGAAGCGTTATTCCCCGGTGCACAAGGCATTGTAGATAGCGGCATTCTTGATGATGTAGATGAAATATATGGCCTTCATGTATGGCCACAATTACCGGTTGGTACGGTAGGTCTAAAAAAAGGTAATTTGATGGCTGCATCAGATCATTTCTTCGTCCATATTAAAGGTAAATCAACTCATGGAGCGGAGCCTCATAATGGGGTAGATGCTATCGTAGCAGCCGCAAACTGGATTGTAAACGTAGAATCTATTGTGGCTCGTGAAACAAATCCAATGGAAAATCTAGTATGTACCATCGGTGTTATCAAGGGAGGCGACAGATACAATGTAGGCTGTGGTGATGTATACCTTGAAGGTACATGCCGTACCTATGCACCTGAAAAACGGGATTATATTGAACGCCGCTTAGGTGAAAGTTTACAAGCTCTCGACATGTTATTAAAAACAGAGAGTACCTTAGATTATAAACGTGGTCATGGTGCTACTATCAACAATCCAGACGCCATCGATTATGCTACATCTATTGTAGAGAAATATCTTGGTAAAGAAGCGGTGGTACATCCTGAATTCCCGTCTATGGCAGCAGAGGACTTCTCCGCGTATCTTCATAAAATAAAAGGTGCTTTCCTTTGGTTAGGTACTGGATTTGAAGGTAATCCGGCCTTGCATAATGAGGCTTTCACCATTGATGAAAGCATCCTGGAACCTGGTATAACAATGATGGCTGCCATTGCCGCCGAATTTTTACAAGAAAAATAGTTAAACAAGTAGTTTGAAATAAGAGGTTATCATGAAAAGTTTACAACATACATCTTTTAAAACAATGCTTCAATATACACCAGAAGAAATTAAATACTTCTTGGACTTGGCTGCAAAATTAAAAACCGATAAAAAAGCAGGGAAAGAAATCAAAACATTAGTAGGTAAAAACTTTGCATTAATTTTTGAAAAAGACTCTACACGGACACGTTGTGCCTTTGAAGTAGGTGCTGCGGACCAAGGTGCTCATACAACATATCTTGGCCCTACAGGTTCCCAAATGAATAAAAAAGAATCCTTAAAAGATACAGCTCGTGTTCTAGGATCTATGTATGATGCCATCGAGTTTAGAGGCTTTGATCAAGCCGATGTAGATACACTAGCTGATTATTCTGGCGTACCTGTGTGGAATGGTCTTACCGATATGGATCATCCAACACAAACATTAGCGAATTTTTTGACGCTTCAAGAAAATATTGATAAACCATTGAATGAAATCTCCTATGCTTATGTGGGTCATGGTCAATCTAATATGTGTAATGCCTTAATGAGTGGCGCCGCTAAAATGGGTATGGACTTTAGACTTATCGGTCCTAAACAATACTGGCCAGCCGGTCCATTCTATGAAGAATGTTTGAAAGTGGCAAAAGAAACAGGTGCTACCATTACATGTACAGATAACGTAGCTGAAGGTGTTAAAGGCTTAGATGTAATCTATACAGGTGTATGGGTAACTATGGGTGATACATACGATATGTGGGAAGAACGTATCAATACGTTTAAACCATTCCAAGTTAACGCTGAAATGATGGCATTAACTGGCAATCCAAATACAAAATTCTGTCACTGCTTGCCAGCATTCCACAATACAGAAACACAAGTAGGTAAAGATATCTTCGAACGGTTCGGCATGAATGGTATTGAAGTAACGGAAGAGGTATTTGAAGGTCCAAATTCCTTAGCCTTCCAAGAAGCCGAAAATCGTCTCCATACTATCAAAGCTGTTATGGTTGCTACCTTTAGTGACTATCCTTTGAAATAATTTCATCTCCCTAGAAGGTGATGTATGGTATAGTTTGTTTCCTATTTATAATCGATGAAAGTAATAACTGAGAGCTGTATAAATAGGTGTGAGTCACCAATAGGTGAGAATTGAGGTTTATTATGGCACCGTATAAAGTATTTATTGTCGGTCATGAAGGCACAACAGGTTTAAGAATTCATGAACGGTTATCCGATAGAAAAGATATAGAATTATTAGCTACAGCTGATGAGGATCGTAAAAATGTAGAGGCTATTAAAGAGGTAGCTAAAGGGGCAGATATTGTATTTCTCTGCTTGCCTGATGCGGCATCTAAAGAAATCATGGCCGCTATCGGTGAATTACCATGTAAGGTAATTGATACATCGACTGCCTTTAGAACGGCTGCTGATTGGGCTTATGGCTTCCCAGAGCTCGGTGCGGATTATAAAACAGCCATCGCTACTGAAAAACATATTGCTAACCCTGGTTGTCATGCGAGTGGAATGATTGCTTGTATTGCACCTCTTGTAAAAGCTGGTCTTGTACCAACAGATTATCCTTTCACTATCACATCCTTAACAGGTTATAGCGGTGGTGGTAAAAAGATGATTGGCCAATATGAAAGTGAACCAAAGGATTATTTCCTCTATGCACCGCGTCAATATGGTCTTAGTCAACAACATAAGCACTTGCCTGAGGTGCAGCATGTGTGTGGACTTAGTGAAGCACCTATTTTTATGCCTATCGTTGATGATTATTATTCTGGCATGGAAGTAACGGTAGGTATTCACAGTCGTTTATGTCAAAAGCCAATAAGCATTGATAAAGTGCAACAGGCATTGGAAAACTTTTATAAAGGTAGTCCAATCATTACTGTCGTACCATTTACTGAGAACAGTAATACAGGCATGTTAAATGCTAATCAATTGAGCAACACAGATAGCATGAAAATCTATGTAACTGGCAACGATGAACGCATTATGGTTCATGCTATTTTCGATAATTTAGGCAAAGGTGCCTCTGGTGCTGCTGTTCAATGTATGAACATTGCTTTAGGTTTGCCTGAGGATACAGGCCTAGCACTAGGTTAGAGAGGGAACTATGAAGGACGTAACAAATGCAATGCGGGCGCATATCTTAACTGCGGCCGTTCCATATATTAAACAATATACAGATCAATATGTTGTCGTTAAATATGGCGGCAATGCTATGATTGATGAAGAATTAAAAAAATCCGTTATGAAGGATTTAATGCTACTTCAATTGGTAGGGGTAAAAGTTGTGCTCGTTCATGGCGGTGGTCCAGCTATTAATAGCACACTAGATGCCATGAAAATTGAATCCCGTTTTGCAAATGGCTTGCGTGTCACAGATGAAGCGACAATGGATGTAGTACAAATGGTATTAGCTGGTAAGGTTAATAAAGGCCTTGTAGCAGATTTAATAGACCTTGGTGGTAAGGCTGTTGGTCTCTGTGGCGTTGATGGTAATATGATTCAAGTTCATAAACAAAATGATGAGCTTGGTTATGTAGGTTCTATCGATACGATTGATACAAGTATTATCGACGATGTTATCAGTAGAGGTTATATTCCTGTCATTTCTTCCATTGGTATGGGGGCTGATGGCAAGACATATAATATCAATGCTGATACGGTAGCCGCAAAAATTGCCGGTGCTCTTAAGGCAGAAACAATGGTTGCTATGACCAATATTGATGGTGTATTACGAGATGTGCATGATCCTAGTTCTCTAATCTCTAAAATCACTATGGCAGAGGCGGATCAATTAAAAGCAGAGGGTATTATTGCTGGCGGTATGATCCCAAAAGTGGATTGCTGCTTAGAGGCCATCAAATCAGGAGCTCAAAAGGTATTTATCATCAATGGTGAGATTCCACATGCTATTCTTATTGAGCTATTGACTGATGAAGGTCTTGGCACCATGTTTGTAAAGTAATATAGTAGGTATAGCGATGGTAATCATTTATTACCATCGTTACCGTTCATATAGATAGACGGCGGCAAGGCCGTACGTTTGGAGGATGTAATGAGTAATACAATCGATTTTGAACAACAAGATAAAGAATATATAGCCAATACGTATGGCCGGTTTAACGTATGTTTTGAAAAAGGTAAAGGTTCTCTTTTATGGGACGTAGATGGCAAAGAATATATCGATCTTGGATCCGGTATTGGTGTAACAGCCTTTGGTGTAGATGACGATGAATGGACAGAGGCGGTAACAAAGCAATCTCATGCTTTGAACCATATCTCTAATTTGTACTATTCTTTACCACAAATTGAATTGGCAAAACAACTATGCGCTAAGACAGGTATGAAGAAGGTATTCTTCTCTAACTCTGGTGCAGAGTCTAATGAATGTGCCATCAAGGCAGCTCGTAAATATAGTCATGACAAATATGGTGAAGGTCGTCATGTCATTGTTACCTTGGTTAATAGCTTCCATGGTCGTACTATTACTACCTTGTCTGCTACAGGCCAAGATGTATTCCATCAACATTTCTTCCCATTTACAGAAGGCTTTATTCATACACCAGCCAATGATATTGATGCGGCTTTAAAAGCGCTTGATAATCCTGCTGTTTGCGCCATCATGATGGAACCTATTCAAGGTGAAGGTGGTGTTATGCCACTAGATAAAGAGTTCGTGCAAGCGGTAACAAAATATGCTCATGAACATGATCAACTCGTGTTAATTGATGAAGTACAAACTGGTAATGGCCGCACTGGCAGTTTGTATGCATACCAGCAATTTGGCATTGAACCAGATGTAGTATCTACTGCAAAAGGTTTAGCGGGCGGTCTTCCTATGGGCGCTACATTATTTAATGAAAAGATGCAATATGTGTTAAATGCAGGTGCACATGCTACAACCTTTGGTGGTAATCCAATCTGTGCGGCCGCAGGTAACACGATCATTAGTCGTTTAACACCAGAATTCTTAGATTCTGTGAAAGCAAAAGGAGACTATGTAAAAGCTACTTTAGCAGGCAAACCTGGTATTCTAGGTGTGAGCGGTATGGGCCTTATGCTTGGCATTGAAACTACAGTAGATGCAAAGGCTGTTATTGCAAAATGTCTTGAAAAGGGCGTTGTATGTTTATCTGCGAAAAATAAAGTACGTCTTTTACCAGCTCTTAATATCCCTCAAGAACAATTGGAGAAAGCGATTACCATTGTAGCTGAAGCGATTGAAGAGTTAGCTGTAAAATAATATTTGGGATAACTTTCATAAAAATAAATTAAAATAGTTACGTGCCTCTATTACTATTGAAATAAATCGATGAATATATAGACTTTAGTTCTCATTCGTGTTACCCTAGAAGAAACAGTCTATATTGGAGGAGTAAATATGAATACAGAATCCTTACGTAACGAAGTATTGGTTCCTGCAGTAGCAAAAACATTAGATATTGCTACAAAAGCAAAACCTACAAAAGAAGAACTTTTCACAACAGCAAAAATTACAGCTGCTGTGGCAGTTGCAACAGCTGTTGTATCCTTAGCGGTACAAGCAGTATTACGCAACCGATAAGAAACGGAGAAAACGACATGGCGTGGCCTGTCGTTTTCTTTTACTTTTACCCTGTTATTCCCCTTGGTTAAGGGATTTTATAAGGAGGCGATACCATGCATAGTCGCGATTTAATTGAACAATATAAAGGCTACGTTCAAGATTGGCGTAGATATTTCCATAAACATCCAGAGCTGAGCAATGAAGAGTTTGAAACAACAAAAACTCTCGCTAAAGAATTAGAATCTATGGGCGTAGAGGTTCATGTAGATACTGAGCGTGGCATCGGCTTAATTGGTATCATCCGAGGTGGTAAACCTGGTAAAGCCATTGCCTTACGCGCCGATATTGATGCACTGCCTGTTCACGAACATAATACAGTGGACTATAAATCAGAAACTGAAGGCAAAATGCATGCTTGTGGTCACGATGGTCATATGGCTATCTTGTTAGGTGCTGCAAAGATGTTAATGTCTATGAAAGACCGTATCGAAGGAGACGTATATTTAGCCTTTCAACCTGCTGAGGAGACAGGAGCGGGGGCACCAGATTTTATCAAATTTAGTGACTGGTACGATAAGATAGATGCTATTTTTGGTGGCCATGTGTGGATCGACTTACCAGCAGGACTCATATCTGTAGAAGAAGGTCCTCGTATGGCTGCAAGTAGCCAGATCACTATTAATGTAAAAGGCAAACAAGGCCATGGTGCACAGCCACATCAAGCGATTGATGCCATTGTAGTAGCTAGTGCTATCGTTATGAACTTGCAAACCGTAGTGTCTCGTAATGTGAGTGCCTTAGATTCTCTTGTACTCACTATTGGTAATATTCACTCTGGATCTGAATGGAATGTTATCCCTGGTGAAGCTAAAATGGGGGGCACCATTCGATTCTTTGATCCAGACCAAGAAGAGTATTATGTAGAATCCATACGCCGCGTAGTAGAACATACGGCTGAAGCCTATGGGGCAACTGCGACATTAGAATATGTAAAAAAAGTACCGCCTACTATTAATGATCCTGAATCTAGTGAACTAGCGGAACGTGTCGTTATTGATACATTAGGTAAAGATAAGCTTTCTAAAATGCGTAAAGTAATGCCAGGGGAAGATTTTGCATGGTATTTAC
>CABSJA010000051.1 GCA_902477915.1 uncultured Veillonella sp. | reverse complement strand
ATGAAAGCAAAATTAGCATCATTACAGGTATTATTACCATTTTATGATGTGAGTTCTGACCAGTTAGAAACAGGCATTGATTTAAAAGCCACTAAAGGGATGTTCTGGCAGATTAAAGTTTCAGGGAAGTTCATAGACTTGGGATTATAGATTCTATAAGATTTTTAAGTTGTTTATATACGTATGATTATTTTTTAGGAAATTTCTAAATGCAGAGAAAGACAAGCAGATAATAATGCATATACAGATGAAGTAATTCAAGGTAGTTTTGGTGGTATAAACGATTAGTGAGGAGGGATTATGAACGCCGGGCGTATCTTATGTAGTATTTTACTTGGTATGTATGCAATATATATTATACGGAATAATACAATAACTATTGCAGGTGCAAATACAAAGAGAAGTCTTCTTCTTACGATGATACAATTAGGTCAATTATTAATGATTGAATTAATGGTTATTTTTGGTGGGAGGATCTTACATAGTTTTTCTATTTTTTCGTTAATACTTGCGGGCCTTCTTTGGGGAGAAATGTTTGCACTAAAGCAAAATCTCAATGAATATTTTATGTGCAAAGAAGGGAAAAGCTATGGCACTAATATTATAGGAAAAGGTCGAATTGCTGTGTCTGTAGGACAGAGTATTCTTCTAATCCTTCTAGGAATCTGGAGTTGGTAAAATTTAATAAGCTCTAAAGTTAATAGTGATGGTTAATAGTTATGGACAATCAGGATTAGTTAATCTGGCAGTGCGAGCTTTAAAGACTGGGAATATAATCAGAATCTCAACCTTTTTTCCTGTGAGTATAGTTTAATAAATAGGAGAAGCTTTTATGGAAGAGAATAGAATAGAGAAATTAATTAACATACCTAATTTACAGAGTTTATTAGTAACCTCTAATTTTACAAATAGTGATAATGTTAAAATTTATAATTTCTTGATTGGTAATGAATATTATAAAAGTTATGAATATACATTGATTGATAATCTATTTAAATATATGGTTGAGATTAATTTGTGGGATGCATACATAGCTTTGAGATATTTTGATTATTTATACTTTGGCGGATGGGAATATGAATGTCTTATTATTCGATCATTATTATTAAATAATAAAATTGAATTGGTAGGTAAATTTTGTCTGGAGAATAATTTAACTCTTAATGGATTAAGTTATTTTAAAGATGATGCTATTTGGCATGGTATTGATTATAGTAATGAACCTGTACCTGAATTCCCTTTTGAATGGAATCTTGGATATGATAGTGTTAATAAACGATATTATGAAAAAAAAGATAGAATGATTGATTTAGCACCTATTGATGGGGGATGTATAATTTAATCAGCATTAAAGTTACAATATAATATTTTTAGTATTTATAGCAGATAGCTGATTGTCTAAAATCAGCTATCTGTTATTTTTTATTATTTTATCTATATCGAATAATTCCTATTAAAATTACCAGAATTTTACGATTTTATGAGTGTTTTATGATAAAATAAAAGGTATGAATACTTCAACAACTAGGTCTATTACCTATAATGGCGACACAATTGAATATGAGTTAACCATCAAGCGTGTGAAGAACATGAACATGCGCATTACAAAGGATGGTGTGATCCATGTGTCGGCGAATGCCTATGTGCCGGATTATAGGGTGGACAAGTTTGTCATCGAGAATATGCCCTTCATTGAGCGGGCTCGTTACAAGATTGATGCATTGAATGCCAAGTGTGTTGAGGCGTTACAGTATGTGAATGGTGAAAGCTTATCAATCCTCGGCATTCCTGTTACGTTGCGCCTAGTTGAGCAGGACGGAAAGCCTCATATTGGCTTTGACGGAAAGGCCATTCTTACTATGGTGGTACCTCGCGGAACGACCTATAAAGCGAAGCATAAATTGATGCAGAATTACTGGCGTAATTTAGGGGAGAAGGTCTTTGTCCATTGGGCAAAGGTCGTGTATCAGCGCTTTCACAAGCAAGGTATTGATGTGCCTATGCCAACTATAAAACAGCAGCGTATGAAGAGCCGTTGGGGTTCTTGTACGCCAGCAAAGCAGCTCATCAAGATGAATACCCGATTATTAGAGGGGCCACAGGCGTATATTGAGTACGTTATGGTTCATGAGTTTGCTCATTTTAAATATTTAGACCATTCTAAGAACTTTCACAATCTAGTGGCACAGTTTTTGCCAGATTGGAAGGCTCGTAAGAAGTCATTGAACGTATATTTTGCTCATCGCCCTTAAAGGAGGTGTACCATGCAGCCATTTGTACATTTACATAGTCATACAGAGTTTAGTTTGCTAGACGGTATCAGTCGTTTGCCTGACATGGTACGTCGTGCGAAGGAGTTAAATCAGCCAGCCCTTGCCATTACAGACCATGGCAATATGTACGCAGCTATTTATTTCTATAAAGAGTGTATAGCCCAAGGCGTTAAACCAATTATTGGGTGTGAAGTATATATTACAGAAGGTAGCCGTCTTGATAAGCCGGAAGGTCGTAGCCGTGAACGTTTGAAACATCTCATTCTATTAGCAGAGACCATGGAAGGGTATCGAAATCTCGTAAAAATCGTGTCGAAAGCCTCTACTGAAGGGTTTAATTATAAGCCTCGTGCAGACCGCGATTTATTGCGCCAATACAGCAAGGGCATAATTGTCCTTAGTGCTTGTATTCAAGGGGAGATTCCTCAGTATATTTTGCAAGATAATATGGAAGGCGCGAAGCGATCCATTGAATGGTATATCGAGACGTACGGCAAGGATAATTTCTTCTTAGAAATCCAAAATCATGGCTTGCCAGAGGAGGCAAAAGCCCAAGAGGAGCTCATTAAGCTCAGTAAGGAATACGGTCTTGGCATCGTAGCGTCTAATGACTTCCATTATGTATTAAAAGAGGATGCGGATGCGCAGGATATTAAGGTATGTATTTCTACAGGCCGACGCCGTGCTGAGGTAGACCGCTTAAAGTTCCCTAATGATGAATTCTATCTAAAATCTGGGGATGAGATGGCCGAGCTATTTGGACATATTCCAGGGGCCATCGAAAATACCTTGAAAATTGCAGAACGCTGTAATGTGGAGTTTAATTTTGATGAACATCACTTGCCGCACTTTGATGTGCCAGAAGGGGAAACGTCTAAGACCTATTTGCGTAAGGTATGTGAACGAGAAATTCCTCGCCTCTATGGGGAAACATCCGAAGAATTACAAAAACGTTTAGACTACGAGTTAGATGTAATTGGTACCATGGGCTTTGAGGATTACTTCCTCATCGTATGGGACTATGTACGCTATGCCCGTGAGCACGACATCTTAGTAGGTCCTGGTCGTGGTTCGGCAGCAGGTTCTGTGGTTGCGTATTTACTTGGCATTACAGGCCTTGATCCATTAAAGTATGACTTGCTCTTTGAACGGTTCTTAAATCCAGAGCGGGTAAGCATGCCTGATATCGATATTGACTTCTGCTACGAAAAGCGTGGTCAAGCCATCGAATATGTAACGAGAAAATACGGTCAAGCTCGTGTATCTCAGATTATTACCTTCGGTACAGAGGCGGCTCGTGCTGTTATCCGTGACGTAGGTCGCGTGCTAGACTTACCGTTGGCGGAAGTAAACCGCATTGCTAAGATGATTCCTAATGAACTAGGGATTACCTTAGATAAGGCACTGCAAGGTAAAGAGTTAAAAGCTTTATATGAAGCTGATCCAAACGTTAAAGAGTTATTTGATTTTGGTAAAAAGCTAGAAGGGATTGCGCGCAATTCGTCCACTCATGCAGCGGGCGTCGTAATTTCTGCAGACCCTCTAGATGACCATGTACCGGTACAAAATGCCAACGAAGAAGGCTTTGTAACGCAGTACGATAAGGATAATATCGAGGAATTAGGCCTCTTAAAGATGGACTTCTTGGGTCTCCGTACCTTAACGGTTATGGGTGATGCCTTAAAGCTCATCAAAGCGAACCGTGGTATTGACCTCGATTTAGATGCTATCCCACTCGATGACAAGGCAGCTTGTGATATCCTCACCAAGGGCGATACATCTGGTGTATTCCAGCTCGAATCAGAAGGTATTACAAAGCTCGTTATGGACCTTAAGCCTGAACATTTCGAGGACTTAATTCCATTGGTAGCCTTGTACCGCCCAGGCCCATTGGGCTCTGGCATGGTGGCGGACTTTATCGACCGTCGTCACGGTAAAAAAGAGGTTACCTATTTACATCCTATCTTGGAACCGATTTTGAAAGATACCTTTGGGGTAATCTTGTACCAAGAACAGGTTATGCAGATTGCATCCGCCATGGGCGGCTTCTCCCTCGGTCAAGCGGACTTGATGCGTCGTGCCATGGGCAAGAAAAAGGAATCTGTTCTAAAGGCTCAGCGCGAATCCTTTATTCAAGGTTCCATTAATAATGGTATAGAAGAGTCTATCGCAAACGAAGTATTTGATTTGCTCGTATACTTCGCGGGCTATGGCTTTAATAAATCACATAGTGCGGCCTATGCGTACATTGCGTACCAAACGGCATATTTGAAAGCCCACTATTTCCCTGAATTCATGGCTGCTACCATGACTAGCTTTATGCAGAACATGCAAAAATTGACCTATTACATCAATGCTTGCAAGAAGCACAATGTTAAGGTGCTTGGCCCAGATATTAACTATTCTGAACGTAGCTTTGCCGTACAAGGTGATGCCATTCGCTTCGGCCTTGGGGGCATTAAGAACGTAGGGGACAACGCCATCGATCGCTTAATTACTGAGCGCAATGAGCACGGTCTTTATACGGATATTGTGGACTTCTGCAAACGTGTGGACAACAAGGTGGTTAATAAACGCCTTCTTGAAAGTCTCATTCGGTGCGGTGCCATGGATGGTTTCAAGGAAAACAGAAACCAATTGTTGCATATGTATGAAAGCGCCCAAGCTGTTGGTGCTAAAGAGCAAAAGGATGCCGCTATGGGCACCATGAGTCTCTTTGGCGATATAGAGGAGTCCGTAGATTTCATCCCTGTTCCTAATGTGGAGGATTTATCGGAAGATGATAAATTGAAGGATGAAAAGGAATATACAGGCTTTTACATCACAGGCCATCCATTGCAAGGCTATGCGAAGGAATTAGAGGGCCTCTTTGAATTAGGTGCTCTCGTAGAAAATCCAGAGCAGTATGACGGTCAAACCATTACCTTTGGCGGTTTGATTGAAAATAAGACGGACCGTATGACGAGACGAAACGAGGTTATGTCTATTCTTCGCATCGAAGATTACTCTGGTGCGGCCAACGTCGTGGCATTCCCTAAGGTCTTTAGTCAAAGCCAACAGTTCTTGGCGGTCGATATGATCGTTAAGGTAAAAGGCCGAGTTGATGCGGATGAAAAGGGTGTGCAAATTATTGCAGACCGCATTATGCCATTAAAGGTAAACTATAGTCAGGCTAAACATGTGGCTATTCATATTTATAGCCAATATGACACGCCAGAAAATAGTGAAGCCTTAAAACGGGTGTTAACGAACACTGCAGGCTCTGTGCCAACATCACTATACTTGCACCGTCAACGAAAACGTATTAATTTACCACCGAATATGTGCTTTGACCCTAGTGATGAATCCATCAAGGCTATTGAAGCTATCTTAGGCGATGGCTCCGTAGAGGTGCAATAATATATGCATAAGTAGATATTATTGCACGAATAAATATATTTACTACTTAATAACTTATGTTGCGTGAAGCACAGATAGCTTTCACCAATATTACTATAATAAGAAATGAAAGTTTCAATATAGAAATTACTTTCATAGGAGGAAAGATGAAACGTACAAAAATCGTATGTACTGTAGGTCCGGGAACGGATAAATTTGGTATCTTAGAAGATATGATGCGAGCTGGCATGAACGTGGCTCGTTTCAACTTCTCCCACGGATCTCATGAAGAGCAAGCAGAGCGCATGCAAATGGTGCGTGATGCGGCGATGATTGTTAATAAACCAATCGCTTTATTGCTCGATACAAAAGGCCCTGAGGTACGCCTAGGCCTATTTAAAGAGGGCAAAGTATTCCTTGAAGCAGGTCAACAATTCACGTTGACTACAGATGATGTGGAAGGCACAAAAGAGATTAGCTCTGTTAACCACAAAGGTCTTGTAGGCGATGTGTCCGTAGGGGATAAAATTTTATTGGCCGATGGCCTTGTAACCCTTACTATTGATGCTATCGAAGGTAATAATATCGTTACTACTGTTCAAAATAGCGGTGAAATCGGCAACCGTAAACGTGTAGCAGTGCCAGGCGTAGCACTTAGCTTGCCACCTGTATCTGAACAGGACGAAGCGGACCTACGCTTTGGCTGTCAACAAGGGGTGGACTTTGTAGCAGCATCCTTTATGCAACGCGGTAAAGATATCGTAGCCATCCGTCGTATTCTTGAATCCGAACAAAAAGATATTAAGATTATCGCAAAAATTGAAAATGCAGAAGGCGTTAAAAATATCGATGAAATCTTGGAAGTAGCAGACGGTCTCATGGTGGCTCGGGGTGACCTCGGTGTAGAAATTCCTGCAGAAGAGGTGCCAGTACTTCAAAAAATGATGATTGAAAAATGTAATAACTTAGGTAAACCTGTTATTACAGCTACACAAATGCTTGAGTCTATGATTCAAAATCCACGTCCTACACGGGCGGAAGCAAGTGACGTAGCCAATGCCATCTTAGATGGTACGGATGCAATCATGTTGTCTGGTGAAACTGCAAATGGTGCTTACCCAGTAGAGGCGGTTACGACTATGACACGCATTGCTGAGGTAACAGAACAAGCTGCTATTTACGATAGTAAGAGTCGTGCTCGTCAAGATGTGGATATGACGACTACCAGTGCTGTATGTTTAGCAAGCGTGCGCATCGCTCAAAACCTTGGGGCTGCTGCTATTTTGACATGTACTGAATCTGGTCATACTGCAATTAGCACGGCTCGGCATCGTCCGGCTTGCAAAATTATTGCTGTAACACCGCATGAAGAAACAATTCGCCGCATGCAATTGTGCTGGGGCGTAGAGGCTATTAAAGGTCATGAAATTGTTAACTCTGATGAAATGGTTAAACAAGCCATTACAGGTGCTCTTGGCACAGGTGCCATTGAGTCTGGTGACTTAGTTGTGGTAACGGCTGGCGTACCATCTGGTGCGACAGGTACTACAAATATGATTCGCGTTCATATTGCAGGCCAAGTACTATTGTCTGGTAATGGTATTTTGCGTAAATCCGTTACAGGTACTGTATTTATTGCTGCTAATCATAAGGGCAATTATGAAAGTTTCAAAGACGGCGACATCCTCGTTGTAGGTACAATGGAGCCTGAATTGATGGCAATTGCTAAACGTGCAGGCGGCATTATCGCTGTTGAAGACGGTTATACCTCTGACAGTGCTATTGCTGGCATTACCTATGGTATTCCTGTAATTTTAGGTGCTAAAAACGCTCATGACGTACTTCTTGAAGGTCAAGAGGTAACAATCGACGGTGAACGTGGTAAGGTATTTGCTGGCATTGCTAATGCTCGATAGTTTTAGTAAAAGATAATTAAATATAAGGAGGGGTAGTATGAATCCATATAATGTAACAGGACCTAGTGCAGCTGAGGTTGCACAGGTTGAAAGTATCGTATCCCAACGATTAAAAGGCTCTTTCTTGTGGATGGTTGTAGGCTTACTTA
Organism: uncultured Veillonella sp.; assembly: GCA_902477915.1. GTDB lineage: Bacteria > Bacillota > Negativicutes > Veillonellales > Veillonellaceae > Veillonella. The sequence goes on along the minus strand of CABSJA010000051.1, from coordinate 3,432 downwards.
CGACTATCGGTGTTGGTATAGCTGCATTGGCAAATCCTAATTGGTTACGTTTTGCGTACCAAAACTTTAATATTATCCTATTAGTTGAGCTTGGCGTAGTATTCCTATTCAGCGCGCGTGCGTATGCTGCTAATGTTATGACCTTGAAAGGAATGTTCTTCCTCTATAGTGCATTGAATGGTCTTACGTTGACACTTATATCCTTGCGATATAATGTGTTTGAAGTAGTTATTCCTGCGTTAATCGGTACGCTTGCCTTCTTCATCGGCTTTGCAGTGGTAGGGGCTACTACAAAACGCAATTTATCATCCCTTACACCGTATGTAATGGCTGCTTTGCTCGGTATGATCATTGTATCCTTTGTGATGATGGCAGCTCGTTACTTTAACTGGGCTGTACTCAGTGGCTTTAGCGATACTGTTAGTCTAGTTTTAGGCTATGTAGGGGTTGTAGTATTCTCCATCTTTACGGCTATCGATGTGAACCGCATTAAAAATAATGTGACACAAGTAGCTCTTATGGAGGATGAAACTATTTTAGACCGCATTGAAATCACAGGTGCTTTGAGCCTATATTTAGATTTCATTAACTTATTCTTATCCTTATTGCGCATCTTTGGTAATAAGCGATAAAAGGAGATACTATGGACGATAGAGAATGGCAAACCTTTGTCACCGTTGTGGATGAAGGCAATATTACAAGGGCGGCAGAAAAATTATTTTTATCGCAACCAGCACTTAGCTATCGGTTGCGCCATATGGAAAAAGCCTTAGGCCATTCTCTGTTGTTGCGAACTGCTGAAGGGATTGCTCTTACGGCACAAGGCGAGATTTTCTATGACTACTGTAAAAGAATGATGCAAGATCAAGAGGCCTTAGAAAATGCTATGAATTCCGCCTCTGGTAAGATTCAAGGGACCTTGAAAATTGCGTCATCTATCAACTTTGCAGACTATGAATTGCCCGCCTTGTTACGATCTTTCCGCGAACTGTATCCGGATGTGCATATACAAGTTAAAACGGCTTTCAGCCATCAAGTGGTAAAAATGTTTAATACTGGTGACTGTATGGTTGCCTTTGCTCGTGGCGGTTATGATGTGTCTGGTAAGTCTGAGCTACTATTAGAGGAACCATACTGCTTGGTTTACAAAGAATTAGTACCACCTGAATCCCTTGAGAAGGTACCATTTATCAAGTATCAGACTGATGCATCGGTAGCTAATATTATCGAAACTTGGTGTGCAGAACATTTTGAAGAACCACCTAGTGTTGCCATGGATGTAAACTCAATGAGTACATGTCGCCACTTTGTGCGCGCAGGGCTCGGTTGGTCGATTCTGACCTATATGGGCCTTGGATCTTGCAAGGATAGAGATATCTATGTAAGTCCATTGCGTAGTAAAGATGGCACATATATTACTCGTGATACCAACATGGTATACACAAAGGATGCAGAAAATCTTGTAGTAGTTAAAACATTTATTGAGTATGTTCGCGACTATTATAAAAAACATACTGTTGTAGATAATAGTATTTTTAGAGAATATAAAGAATAGATTTATAAATAGATCCAATATAAGAATTTGTAACTGCCTATTCATGCTATTTCAGTATTAGACTTTTTCGATATAATAAGTCATAATAAAGGTGTCTCGAAAGAGCCAGGCAGGACCATGTAAGTGCATGTATACCCCCTTTGGGGACGTATACATGCATTTTTTTCATTTGGGGCTGCAAATCTATGCTCAAAATGCATAAAAAGTATGAATGGTAGGTATAAAAGTTTTTATAACCCCTATAAAGGTAATCTATTATTCATAATTCTTTTAAGCATATATAATGAGTGTAGACAAAAACTCCTAGAGTTCAATAGCTGATAGTCGCGTATCACGAATTTCTGGGGTAGTGTTAGGATGATTACATGCCTATGTTTTTAAGAAAGGAAGAAACATGGAAAAATTCTTAAAACTAGCACTTATTGTGCTAATCCCTGTTGTCCTCTGGTTTACAACTCCACCAGATGGGCTCACTGATACGGCGTGGCGCCTCTTAGGCTTCTACATTGCAGGTATCGTAGGTTTGATTTTAAAACCATACCCAATTCAAATTATTTTATTAGCTGTATTATCTGCATCTGCATTATTCTTAGACAATGCAAAAGATATCTTGGTAGGTTATGGCTCCACTGCATTGTGGATGATCATCGCTGCATTCTCCTTGAGCGTTGCGTTTGGTAAAACTGGTCTTGGTCACCGCGTTGCTTACCATTTGATTAACGCATTCGGTTCTACTGTATTACGTCTTGGTTATGTAACAGCACTTCTTGATTTAGTATTATCTCCAGCTACACCTTCTAACACAGCACGTGCGGCTGGTATCGTATATCCAATTAACTTATCCATCGCTGAATCTATCGGTTCCTATCCTGGCGATACTGCTAAACGCGGTGGTTCCTTCATCTTGATGAATGGTTATTTCGTAACAAAAATTACATCCTTCATGTTCTTAACAGCTATGGCTCCTAACGTGTTGGCTTTGGACTTTGTTACTAAAATTACTGGTCTAAACATGACTTGGGCTGAATGGGCTTTGGCTTTAGCTCTTCCTGGTCTTGTAATGTTGATCTTTGTACCACTTGTAGGTTACTGGATTGACCGTCCTGAAGCAGTAAAAATTGACAATAAGAAATTAGCTGCTGATGGTCTTGCTAAATTAGGACCTATGAAAATGTCTGAAAAAATCTTAGCAGTTGTATTTATTCTTGCTCTTATCGGTTGGGCTTTGCCTTCCATCGGTTTTGACTTGAGCCCAACAGCAGTAGCATTAGTAGCTATGACTATTGTATTCTTCGCTGGTATCATCACTTGGGATGACATGGTTCAAACTAAAGCTGTTTGGAACACATTCATCTGGTTCGGTGCTATCCTTGGTTTATCCACTGCTTTAACAAAAGCTAAATTCTTCGCTTGGCTTGCAGCATATATGCAAGCAAACTTGGCACTTGATGTGTCTCCACTCGTAGTTGTATTAATTCTTTCTGCTATTAGTGTTGTCATTCGTTACTTATTCGCTTCCAGTACTGCATACATTGCATCTATGCTTCCAGTATTCTTAACCGTAGGTATGGCGGCAGGCGTTGATCCAGTTATGTTTGGTCTTGTATTGCTTGCAACAAACGCATTTGGTGGTCTTGTAACTCACTACGGTGCATCCCCTGGTCCAATCATCTACTCTGCAGGTTACAATAACTTAAAAGATTGGTGGACTGCTGGTGCTATCTTAGCAGTATTGAGTTGGATTCTACTCTTCGTAGTAGGTATCCCTTGGTGGACTTTCATCGGTATGATTGGCTAATCATACAACCTTATAATTAACATTGTTTTAACGGCACGGACCAGACATTCGCGACACGTCTGGTCTTTGCCATTTGATA
>CABSJA010000050.1 GCA_902477915.1 uncultured Veillonella sp. | reverse complement strand
TTTAGATATGATATAATTTATATCAAAGTGAGGCATAAATGGTTTGGTCGCCAGACTTCGCTTCTAAGTTTTAATATTGAAGAAACGGTCTGACTTCACAGTCGGGCCTTTTTTCATGTCTTCAATCATCATTTTCATGAATATCTTTTTATTATGTTACAATACAGTTAATATTAGTGTTCAATGGGGGATGTGTGTATGAAACGTTATATTACACTACTTAGTCTAGGATTGTGTTTAGCCGTACCAATGCTTTCACAAGCTAGCGATATAAATCCTGTTATGCATGTTACGAATGTACATAATGGTCAATATGATGCGGCATTAGATGCTATTACAGATACAAAGTTTTATGGACCGTATCAATTCCGAGTATTAAAGAATGCTATCGAAACACAGGGTGAAACAAAGGACATTGATGGTAGGGCGTTTAGAACCTCTGATGGAGTATTTATGCATGTAAAGGCTAGATCTATTGATAAAAGTAGTGCATCCTTAGATAAAGAGGTTAAGAAGATTATTGAAGATAGAACGGTTCCTGAACCTACAGTTAAGATGGTATTGCCTGTTAAGCATGATGTAATAGAGGTCAATAATGATGGCGTGCGTAGTTTGCTAGCCGAATTTATGTATGGCTGGCCATTACATAATAGGACGGATATGGTATTAGTTACTGATTATGAAGACACTCGTTACTATTATAAGTTGCAGTTTTATAGAGACAAGTTACCAAATGGTGTTCGCATTGAGCAGTTGCGCCAAATGATTATGGATGCGCAGTTTAGTTATAAATAAGTGATATCTAATTAGCACAATATAGTTATAAATAAAAGAGGTTCCTAATGGTCACAGTAGTGACTTATAGGAACCTCTTTTGTCGGGCAAGTAATTTACATGAATTTGTTATAAGGTTATATTACTTATAAGTGTGTTTTTTGATTCGTGGTGGTTTTATATGTTTTACAATTACGATAGATATAGCAATTGTAAAAGCTATCAAAAAGGATTCTTTTGCGAAGCTAATGGCAATAGTTTCTTGTCCCATTAGCATATAATAAATGGATCGATAAAAGCTGAGCCCTGGTAGTAAAGGGAATAAGCTAGTCATTAGGAAAACTATAGCAGGGCATTTCCGTTTAACAGCCAATATTCTTGATGCTATGGCGATGATAAAACCACTGATGAATATGGAGAGCATAACATTAGACTGTAGTGAAGATAATGTTAAGAACAAGAACCATGAGATGAATCCTAATATTGTACAATCGATAAAATGTTGTTTAGCTACACGGAATAAGATTGCAAATGCTGTCGTACCAATACCAGCCATTATACTACGCATAAACATAGAGGCTAAGGAATTAGTATCTAAATTAGAGGTATAAAGAGGAATCATTTGTGTGTTGAAGAGTAGTGATTGTACTACTGCGACTCCTACAGCCATTGAAATACAGGTAAGTAACGCGCCCATCATAAGGGTTATTCCTGTATTATAGTTATTCTGGCTATACTCTCTAATAGCATTGACGAAAGGAACTCCGGGAACAATGTCAATCATGGCTCCTAGTAATATAACTGATAGGTTGGAGCCTAATTCAAAGTGGATAAAGAGATTACCCAATAAGGCTATTAGAATACTACCTAAAATGGTAATCAATACATCAGAGCTAAGTATGCGTTTGATGGTACACATATAGACGCCTAATATTAAGCCTATAATACCTGCAATTATAGAGTCTGTTATTGAACTACCAATTGCATAGCTAAAGCCCGAAGCTCCTAACGTATAAGCTACTAATCTCCAAAAAAAAGAATAGTCTGACATGGTATCAATTTGATTAAGTTCACTTTCAATCTCCTCAATAGTAATATTTTTTTGTGTGATACGTCGGGAGAGAGCATTAACAGATTCAATTTTACTGAGGTTAATATCGACTTCAGGAACGTTATAAATACGAGTAATTTCAGTTCCATCAGCTTTCTTAGCAGTTGCAAAAATACCTCTATTGGATACGTAGGCTTCTAAATATTTAAAATTCATAGCTCGTGCTATGTAGTTCATAGTATCCTCTGTACGACTGATTTCGGCGCCACTGCTAAGTAGTATTTTTCCAGCTTTTAGTATAATTTCTAATTCCACACCTGTCATTATTTCCTCGTTATTCATTTTACTTCATTGTTATTTATATTGGACTTTTTGATAGGTCTATCTTTAGAAGATTCAGTTGATTTTGATTCTTCCTGTTGTTCTTGTAGAATATTGATATTTTGATGTATAACTTCTTCGTCTATTGAGAGATGCTCTTCTACATAGTCTTTTAGCTCTTGAACTGTTTCCGTATTTGAAAGTATTTCTTTTGCTTCATTATGAATATCTTCTTTAAGAGATTTTGTATCTGCTTGACTAATATCACCTAATGTATGGAATAGTTCGCGTTCTTTTTCTGAAAGATTTTTGTGAGGACTATGTTTTTTTAATGATAAATGGAGCATCTTTCTTCGGAAGAGTTTTTCCATAATGATATCTTTACGATCACGGAGCCAGCCATAAATAAGAATAATTAGGAGTAATAGTCCCATATAACCGAGAATTGGGTAGAGGATACTAATCAAATCTTTAAAACCAAAGAAACTACATATATATCCTATGATTACTACAGAAATAATAATAATTCTCATTCTTTTTGTGCTGCCGTTGGCAAAACGTCTAGCAATAGAATAAAAAAGAGAGAATGCTGTATTAAAAATAAGTGAAAAGACTGTGATTGCATATATATATGCTAGCCAAGGATGAATTTGATTGGCAATAGCAAGAATCGGCAAATCTGCATCTTTTACTGTATCTAGATTTGCAAAAATAGAGATAGCAGCTATAAAAACAACTAATCCGACTAATAGGCCGCCACGAGTGCCACCTTTTTCTGCAATACCAATTCGAACAACAGAACCACCTAAAATAAAGGCCATAGAAACAGCTGTCATAGCACATAGAGAATAATAATTAATGACAGAAAACCATACATTGCTTGTGGCTGGTTTGATTGTGTGGGCTATAGCCTCTAATGTAGTCCAATCATGACTTTTACCAATAAAAGAGTAACCTGTAATGATGAATATCATTACAATCATAATAGGTGTAAAAACACCTAGAACACTGGTAATTTTATCAAAGTCCATAAATGATACGGTTATGATTAAAAGTGAGCAAATTAATCCGCCAACCCAAAAAGGAAGTCCAAATTGTTGTTCTAAGTTTGATCCTGCACCGGCTATCATAACGAAGCCCATAATAAAACTACCAGCGATTAGAACAAAATCAAGGATTTTTGTAATGATTGGATGGGAAATCTGTGTAAAAACTTCTTCATGATTGTCTGCACGATAGTAGCTCCCCAAAGAAAGCATGATTTTACCAAATGCGGCATTTAATAGACCTAGTAATAGAACACCAATAAGACCTATTTGGCCAAAACTTATAAAATATTGTAGAAGATCTTGTCCACTCGAGAGTCCTGCACCTACAATAACACCTATGTAGGCAAATGCAATTTTCCATGATTGTTGCATTATATTTTCCTCCTTTCAAATACATAACTTAGTATACAAAATAATATTATATCATACTAATGATTCAATTGATGGAAATCTTACTGCCAATCTCTATAAGATTAGCTAAGAATGGAGCTATTTATAGGCCTTAAGTTCAATACACTAACTATTGAATTGACGGCGTGTACATGTGAAAGTACTGCCTCATAAATGTAATATATATCACATTTTTAAGGCAATAGATTAAGGATAGTATTTATGCGTAAAAAATATAATGTGAAAATTGAAATAGATTAGAAAGAATAAAAGAAAAACCGCGAAAAATGAGAAATCTAATATTTTAATTCCCATTTTTGAGCGGTTTTAAGGTGCAAATCGTTTATTTTATATGAATTTGTTATAGATTAATGATTATAATTTAGGATGTTATTTATTTAAGTTTGCTACAATACTTAAAATATCTTCTGCTTTACGGGCAATATGTGTTACGCCTAATTCTTGGTGGAGAGATTCTTCTCTAAATCCCCAGGTAACACCGATACAGAGTAGACCAGAGTTTTTCGCAGTAGCTACGTCAACTTCAGAGTCACCTACATAAATAGATTCTTCTGGTGTAGAATCTAGTTCTTTTAAGGCTTGGAGTACCATGTCTGGTGCTGGTTTACGTTGTAATCCTGGTCTTTCACCAATAGCAACAGGTAAGCGATCGCCAAAATATTCTTTATTTAAAGGTGTAACACCTTCTTGAATTTTATTAGATACAATGGCTAATTTATAGCCTTTTTCACGCAATGCATCTAGCATATCTAAGATGCCAGGATATGGTGCTGTAGTATCTTTTAGATGTTCTCCATAGTAGATTTTGAACTCCTCAATATATGGTTCTAATTCATGATCTGATACTGTACTAGGCAAGCATTGACGCATCAAGTACGTTACTGCATTACCAAGTGCTGCCTTAACCTCTGCTAGAGACTTTTCAGGGAAGTTATGTGTACGTAGTACATGATTTACAGCATTTGCTAAATCTGTAGCCGTATCGAGCAATGTGCCGTCGCAATCAAAAACGATGGTTGTATATTTCATGGGGACCTCCAATACGAAATCTATATACTTTATAAGTATATGATAAATATGGAGAAAATCAAGAGAATAGCCGTATTTGTTACTATAATTGTGTTACAATAGTAGCAGTAATTATTACAGCGTATAGGAGGCGTAGTATGACTGAAATACAAGCTCTTTTATTGATAAAATCTATTCTTGAATCCGCAGATATTCACGGCATTGAAAATATTCTAGCCGAGGATTGCGAATACATGTCCACAGGGCGTGGTATTATTGGCCGCAATCGTAATGAAAGTATTGAGTTTTTATCCTCTATGACTGAGTCTATTAAGGCAGATAATGTGCCTGTTACGTGCAAGGTGATGCATATTACCGATGTGTACGAGGAGGATGCGCTATTCCATGAAGGCCGTCATGGTTTGACTGTTTCTTATGAAAGCGGCGATAACTATGTGTACATGATTTTTGTAGATGTAAATGATGAGGGGCTCGTAGACCGCATTGTATCTAGTCAGGAAAACTATAGTATTGAGTATGATGATCTTCATTTTGGCGATGATGAAAGCGAGTATGCTTTTATTTCTGCACCAACTACGGTAAAGGATTGGATTACAGCCCTCAGCATGTGGCTTGAAACAGCGAATGTCGATGTGGATGATTTTTATCAGTACATCGATGAAGACACACGTGTTGTATTCCAAAAAGGCGATGCTGAATCCATCACCCTTGAAAGTGGCCTTGATGTAGAAGATTACTTTGATCAGCTCATGAACCAACACTTTGATGCGGTACCTCATATCATTCGCGATGAAGAAGATGGCCTTATTTTAACCTATGGTCCTATGAGTGCCATTGCAACCCTCAATGAAGAAGGCGGACTAGCGCTTATTAGTATCTATATTGACACACGTGACGAAGATGAAGCCACTGATGAAGTTGGCTATATTGAAGAAGAACTAAGCAAAACAACAACTCTTGAAGAAGATTTATTTTAATTAACTCTATCAGTAAAATGTACTATACTTAGTCTAAATATATATGGTTAGCGAGATACTACCAGTTAAAAGTATTATGTTTAGTCTAACTACATATGATTAATGAGATACTACCAGTTAAAAGAATTATGTTTAGTCTAACTACATATGGTTAATGAGATACTACCAGTTAAAAGAATTATGTTTAGTCTAACTATATATGATTAATGAGATACTACCAGTTAAAAGTATTATATTTAGTCTAGAAATGCAAAAAACTACCAGTTAATTTCACGTTGTAGTAGATCGATCTCCTGTTATTGAAAATCGGTTTACAAAACAACATGACAACTGGTAGTTTTAAATTTAATTAGAAATAATTATTTTTAACTGGTAGTATCTCAAAAAGGGTATATATGAGATGCCTGAAATTATTTTTAACTGGTAGTATTTACATTTCATCATGGTCTTTAATGAGACCAGCTTTTTTCTTTTTCCAATAGGAGTAGTAGAATGGCAAGATCACGATACAACCGCCTAGACCCCATAGTAATTGGTTGGTTTGAGCTTGAGCGAGCATCCATAGGGATGTGCCGATAGCAATAACTGGGATTAAATAGCCACCAGGAATTGTGTAAGACCGAGCTTTGTCTGCCCATTTACGACGGAAGATAATAACAGCCAAACATGTTGGTAGGTATTGTGTAAAACGAGATACTGCACTGATGGCTGCTAGTGTAGTAAAGGATCCAGACCATGCAAGTAATACACTGGCAATAGCAGTAACAATAGCTGCAACATATGGTGCATTGTAACGATTACGTTTAGCTAGAGCACTTGGTAACATACCGTCTTCAGCCATAGAGGTAGCCACTCGAGGTGCATAGTAAGCCTCCGCAAAGTTGATACCACCCATAGAAATCAGTGTTCCTACTAATACAACGTACATACCGATAGGACCTACAATTACGTTAAAAGCATCTTGAACTGGTGCTTTTGTATTAGCCAAGTCAGAGCCGAGTACACCGATAGATACGGCGAGGATTGCCATATATAGAACGGACACGAGAAGCATACACATGATAATAGCACGTGGTAAATTCTTCTTAGGGTTTTTCATATCCTCTGCAGCAATGGCAATAACTTCAAATCCTGTATAGGCAAAGAATAGAAGAACTGCTGCTTGAGCAAATGATCCATCCACATAAGTATCTTGTGGGAAGACTGGCGTAAAGTTAGCTCCATTTATAAAGAAAATGCCAATTGCAATGAATAGGGCAAGAGGAACTAACTTAGAAATAGTGATTAAGTTGTTAACGAATTTTGATACGTTAACACCAAAGATATTTACAATGGTAAGACCTACAATCAAGATAAATGAAATAACATCTTTTGCAAAATCACCACTTAACGCCGGTACTGCGGCACCTAATGCTGTAGCAAAGCCAACGGCCATGGCCGCCCAAGCAATAACGGTTACAATCCATTTTAGAACGCCTACTTCAAAGGCCCAAAAGTCACCTAATGCATGTTTTGCATATAGGTAAGGTCCGCCATTACGTGTAAATAAGCTTGCCGCTTCAGCAAAGCAAAGGGCGATACAGCCTGCAATAACGGCATCAAATAATAGGACGCCTAAACTAGCGGAACCAATGATAGAATATGCTTTGTTTGGTAGTAGGAAAATACCTGTCCCTACAATACCATTGATGCCTAGGAGTACAATACTCCAAAAGCCAAATTTTCCTGTTTCTTTCATACTAAAACCTTCCTACTATTTAGTTATATTTTCTCGAGCTGCTGTTACAAAGGCAGCAAATAAGCGTTTTGCATTCTCATCTGTTTCAGACATCATTTCTGGATGGAATTGACAAGCTACTAACCAAGGATAGGAGGAGTCTTCTAAACCTTCTACAGTACCATCCTTAGCTCTTGCTACTACTTGTAAACCTTTACCAACATGTTTTACTGTTTGATGATGGTGAGAGTTAGTAATCCATGTGGAGCGACCAATTGCACTGGCTAGTTTTGATTCAAATTCAATATCTACTGTATGAGTGCCAAGAGAAGGTGTTTGGTTTTGTGAATGTTTTATCGTACAGTTTTCGTCATACTTTAAATCTTGGTATAGAGAACCACCACGATATACATTTAAAATTTGAATGCCTCGGCAAATACAAAAGATAGGAATTTGTTTTTCTTCCGCTGCTTTCAATAATGCAAAATCGAATTGATCTCGTTCAGGGAATACATCGCCTAGACCTTGCAATGGTTCCTCACCGTAATTCAGTGGAGATACGTCATGGCCACCAGATAATAATAAGGCGTCAAGTTTTGCAACCGTTTCACGGGCTACGTCGAGATTTTTTGTAAATGGAATGATAACTGGAATGCCACCAGCCTCTTCGATAGAGCGTGGATAATCATGGTTTACATAAGAACGTAATAAATCTACGTAGGCACCGCCGTTATCTCGTAAGATATTGCCAGATACACCGATGAATGGTTTTGTCATAATATCACCTCGTATGTGTAAAAATTTGTACAATTAGTATAGTTTAAGTATATCAAATAATTGTGAATAAATAATACTACTATTGCAATTAATTATAAAACTTATACATTCTAAAATATGTTAACATTGTTACATTTTATAAAATTCATATTAGTTTTATAGGGATAATTATATTCGGTTTTATAGGGATAATTATATTCGTATATGTTTTGTTAAAAACATGGTATGATAGATTACGAATAAACTGTACGGGAGGTTTACTATGGTTTTTCTTACATCCTTACAGAGCATCATACCTATTGTATTGCTGATCTCGCTAGGATATATATTAAAAGGGCGAGGGATGTTTCATCCCATATTTAGTGGTAATATATCTAGATTTATCATGTCTGTTGCGTTACCAGCCGGTGTATTTGTATCGGTATTGCATCATCTACATACATCGGATTTATGGGACCTTCGATATGGGATGCTAGCCGTTACATTAACCTATGTAATTGCATATATCGTTGCTTTTATCATGATGAAAGCACTAAAAGTACCTCGAGGTAGGCGTGGTATTTTCATAAATATGGTAGTTAATGATAACTGCTTATTTATAGGATTGCCAGTGCAAATCGCCCTCTTTGGTCAAGATGCGCTACCATATTTCTTGTTATATTATATCGGTAACACTATTTCAGTATGGATGGTAGGGGTATTCCTTATAGAGTTAGATCCACTGCCTAATGCTGAATTAGGTTTTGATAATAGTAAAACTGATGGTATAAGTAATAGCACAGTAGATACAGAAACAAAGCGTAAGAAGTTTAAATTTGATTTGAAGAAGTTATTACCTCCACCATTGTTAGGGTTCTTTGTAGCATTGATATTCTTATTCTTTAAAATTCCTTTAGCATCAATTTTACATACTACATTGAATTACTTAGGAGATATGGTAACCCCATTATCCTTGATTTATATTGGTATTGTACTTCATGATGCGGGGTTAAAAAGTATGAGTCTCAATAAAGATTCCATTGGTGGTATTATCGGTCGTTTTGTAATATCACCGATTATCATGTTCTGTGTCATTCTGGGCTTGCAATATGGCGCAGGTATCGTCCTAGAACCAATAGCAATCATTACCTTTGTTGTACAATCGGCGGGTCCCGTTATTGCAGTATTACCAATCGTAGCCAATGAATCGAAATCTGACTTGTCATTTGCTACAGGACTTGTCATGATTAGTACAATACTATTTGTGGTAGCTATACCAATTATTATGGAAATCCTAACTATGATAGGCATAACAGCATAAACTAAAAGGTCTGACTAATATAGTCAGACCTTTTTTTCCTATATTTTTTCTACACAAGTGAAATTGATAAAATATAAACTAAGTGTTAAAATTATAAACAAATGTATGTGTTTAAGGAGAGAGATATGATGCTAAGACGTTTGTTATTGTTGAGTTGTATTGGGTTTATAGGGACTATAGGCGTATCTCAGGCCATTGATGTTAATATTCCTGGGGCTCGCCCAGATATTGGGAAAGAAGCGTATCAAGAATATCGTATTCAAGGAGAAGTTGCTAAGAAGGTTGATGACTTCCAAGAGTCTGAGGTTAAAAAATGGGCACAACATGAGCCAAATTATGATAATGAAAAATTAGGTGATGATATTTATGTAGTACAAGAATTGACTAGAGCAATACATCATTCTAGGAGTGTATATATTATTACAGAAAATGGGGCTGATATTAAATTTACAGGCTCAAAAGAAAGTATAGTAGGTTGGTCTATTGATCCTAAACATATGTCTAAGTCTTCCATTAAGAGTGTGGGAGGAACTATTAATGCCGTATCTGATTTTAGATATGAAACAAGACAACAGCCTAAAGGTTCTAAATGGGAAGATACAAATATAGAGTATACTGATTTAAATAAATCTCTTTTACAGAATACTTTGAATGAGAGATTAGAAAAGCGAAAAGACTCAGTTCGATTTGTAGATGGTGATGTATTTACTTATCCTGGACTTGAAAAAGCAACGTGGGATGTAATAGGCTTTGATGATCATTTGGTTGTGGGGACAATCAATTTTACATTACCTAAAACACCTAATCTTTCTTATCATATTGGTCAATCTCTTAATAAAGATATTATAAAAAATTATATTAAAGATGATACTCAACGTTCTATCTCAGATACAATGGGACCTTTGGCTAATTTTGTTTTACCTTCTATTAAGCCGGCTAGTGATGTGTTAGCATATACTGATCCTGTTCATTTGGGACCTTATACATTTAGGGTATTAAAAAATAGTAAATTCAAGAAACATGAGGTTATAGGCCCAGCTGAATATGATGTTTATATGTCTGGACGTATTAAAGCTGTATTTGGTAAGCAACCATTTATAGAAGGTGCTAGTGTTGAAAAACAAAATATTTTATATAGTTACTTAAGAACTGTTGTTAAAAAATATGGTTTAAAAGGTCATAAGCGATTACAATATGCTACAGTTTGGAACAATGGTATTCCAGCTTTATACTTTGAAGCTAACAAGGAAAATGCAACACTATTTGGTATGGTTTTGTATGATAATCAGTATGTTTATACGTATTATTTACACAAACCTGATGATGTTCACGTAAGTAACTATAAATTGCGAGATGTTATTCAATATGTAGCTGCTAAACATAGTAAAGCTTGGAATGATAAAGCTTTTGTGGGAATCGGCATTTCACCTGTAATGTTAGATGTGATACAAACAAATCCTACTATTAGGGATATTGTGAAAGATAAAAAAGCACATAATGATAAGAAGTAATACTATAAAAAGATAGCGTAAAGTGAGTGGCATAAAAAAGAGGTTTAACACATATGTGTTAAACCTCTTTAAGTTATTATCTAAAGAATCTACCTATGAGTGGCATGCTTGCGCCATCATTTTTATTAAGTCCTTTTAAAAGAACCATGATAATAACGTAGAGCAATAAGCCTTCGATACCTGTGAGTATGAAGTTAACCCACATTGGTAAGATATCTGTTAAGTAGTGGTAACTCATAAAGATGAGTATACCCATGACACCGGCACTGACCACATTTTTCCATAGAAGGGAAATATCGAGGAAGTAGCCTGTGTATTTTTTGATGTAAATCAAGTTGAGTAACGCTGCAAAGCCAATATCAGCAACGGTTGCCCAAGCGGCACCGCCGATACCAAGCCATGGGATGGCCGTTAGTGTCCAGTTCAGGATGACTTTGATTACTAACGCAATACCCATATTAATTACAGGAATACGCGGTTTGTTAAGACCTTGTAAGATACCTGTTGTTACTTGGTGTACACCGAGGAAGAAGATAGAGAACGCAGTGATTTGCGTAGCTAATTCTGCCTTAGGTGCATTATAAATCAAGGTAACTGTTGGGGCAGCAAGTACATATAATAGTACCGTAAATGGTACAGTAGCCATAAATGTTAATCTCATGGAGCCCGAGGTACGTTCATAAATACCTTGATGATCGCGTTTTGCAAAGGCATGAGAGATAGCTGGTACAATGCTTGTTGCAAGGGCTGCTGTAATGATGGTAGCCAAGTTGATGAGCGGAACTGCCATACCTGTAAGATAACCGAACAGTTCTGTTACTTCATTCATCGGGAAACCAG
>CABSJA010000049.1 GCA_902477915.1 uncultured Veillonella sp. | reverse complement strand
TTGCCATTCACTGCTGAATAATTGATGAATCAAGGCGGTACAACCATTTGGTTGTGCCGCCTTTTTGCTTTTATGAATAGGGATTATGCGTTTAATGCATAGTCTCTTTTTATATTCCTTTGATTCTCAGGGATTATCATATTTACTGAATTTAATAAATATTCAATATAATAGATGTAGAAATATATGATGAAAATTTATAATAATACCTTTAAAAATAGAGTTTATATGATTAATCTGTATAAGTGAATTAATCAAACTTATGCATATAATCAGAAAAGCTTATGGTTTTTATACTATAATGTGAGTATATGCTTAGTACTGTAAAGTTCAGTGAAAGGTGGTAAGTACATGGGATTTTTGAAAAAGGATATATCCCGTCGCCAGTTTATTGGTGGTGCTTTAGCGTTAGCAGCCGCATCAGCGGTACCGTCGTTTATACGAGGTGCCTATAAGCCAACACAATCTGATTCGTTACAAGTATGGACTTGTGGAGGATTATCTGAAGCATTTCTCGATTTAAACCAAGTCTACACGATGCATACAGGGCACAATATTCAGTACACTGGTGCCTTTGCAGGTGCTATTGGTAAATCGTTGCTTGCTGAAAAGAGTCGCACAGAAGTCTTTGGTGCTCGCGGTTTAGAGTTGGCAAAGAACATGCGCAAAAAGGGCGTAAGTATTGCTTTTGAACCATTATGTTTTACGGATTATGTTATTGTTACACCTAAGGGGAATCCCGCAGGGATTCGCGATTTGAAGGATATGGCAGAGCCCGGTGTACGCGTTATGTTACCGTTAGGTGCATCCCCTCCTGGTAGTGCTTCCGTAAAGGGGATTATGAAACTGTCAGGCTTAACCGATGGTATTATGAAAAACATGATAGCCGAAAATGCTTGTGTTATCTCCATGATGTGTGACCTTGTAGAAGGTAAAGCAGATGTATCCATTATTGAAAAGCGTCTTACCACACACGATCGATTCAAGGATCGTATTGAGTACTTCTCCATTCCTGCACAATTTGTGCCGCCTGCACCACTTACTTTCACCATTAATACAATGAAATATGTACAAGATCGTGCACTAGCTGCCGATTATATTGAATTTACACGGTCCCAAGAAGGACAACAAATCTTAGAAAATCACGGATTTACATCCGTTCATAGTGCGAGAGGTCTCGATTTGATAGAAAGGTTTGGTGTAAAAGATGTGTAGTCATTGTCCGTCATCTACATCCTGTGGGTCTCAAGGTAGTTTTGGTGTATCTGGGAAACAAGCCCCTAAGAATTTAACGCTTTGGCGTCGTATCGTGCAGTTTATATTCCTCTTTATTATGGGAAAATGGGTATATTACGGTATATTCCGATGCCCTTATATCGTGCCGTTTGTTAACTGTGAAAGCTGCTCCATGATTACCTGCTGGGGCCGTATTACGACATATTTCTATGCTTGGTGGATTATTCTGCCAATTATGGTCGTATTCTTTGGCCGTGCATTTTGTAGCTGGTTCTGTCCAAGTGGATGGGTTAACCAAATGCTGGGAAAAATATCTATGGGGCCTTTAAGAAATCGTAAACATTACATGCGATTCCTACAACTCGGCATGGTAGCTACTATAATTTTAGGTCTTATTGTGTATTTCAAATTTGGTAATCCCCGTATTATGATTCCTATTCGGACGAGCGATGAATATTTTAATGCAGTCATTTTATCTATGCAGTTCTCCGAATGGTATTGGGCGGCTCGCACTATAACGGTCGTGTCCATCATTGCTGGTTCCCTTATCATCGCCAATGCTTGGTGTCGCTTTGTATGTCCATTTGGTGGGGTAATGGAATTATTACGGAAAATTTCCATTTTTAAAGTATATAAAACTAGTGATTGTGACGATTGTGATGCGTGTCTACGTGTTTGTGAAATGGGTACACGACCAAATGAAATGAATTGCACCAACTGTGGTGACTGTTTGCATGTATGCCATAAAGATGCTATTAGATTTGGTCGGAAAGGTTAATTATGAAAGAAGTTCAAGGACAAAGTTTCCTACAAAATCATCCATGTTACAACAAGGATGCTGCCGCTAATTGGGGACGTTTACATTTGCCAGTTGCACCGAATTGTAATATTCAATGTAATTATTGTAATCGCAAGTACGATTGCGCTAACGAAAATAGACCGGGCGTGACGCAACATGTTTATACGCCACAAGAGGCAGCAGCCTTTGTGCATAAGGTATTTGATGCACGTAAGGATATTTCTGTTGTGGGCATTGCAGGACCTGGAGATCCTATGTGTGATGCGGATAAGACACTTGAAACATTCCGTCTTGTAAAAAAAGATTTCCCTCACGTCATGCTCTGTTTATCTAGTAATGGCTTGGCAGTGCCTGATTATGTCGATGAAATCGCTGATTTAGGGATTACTCATGTAACGATTACGGCTAATGCTATTGATCCAGAGATTGCTAAACATGTGTATTCCATGGTTCGCTATGATGGGAACATCTATAAGGGGATTGATGGGGCCCGTATCTTATTAGAACGTCAGGCTGAAAGTATTCGTAAATTAAAGGAAAAGAACATCATCGTTAAGATTAATACTGTAGTAGTACCTGATGTAAATATGGACCATGTACCAGCTATCGCTAAACAAGCAGAAGCATGGGGCGTAGATTTGATGAACTGTATTGCTATGATTCCAGTTCATGATACAGCCTTTGAAAACCATCGAGGACCGACTGCAGAAGAGATTGACAATATGCGTCAGTTTATTGGTCACTATGTGCCGCAGATGACGCACTGTAAACGTTGTAGAGCTGATGCTATTGGTCGTTTGTGTGAAGCGTAGAAGCATAAAAGGCTATATACCAGAGTATATAGCCTTAACGATTATGTATTATTTAGTATTTTTAAGGATTCTATGTAGCGCAGATAATGCGGTTTCCACATCTTCATATGTGTTAGCATAGCCAAAGGAGAATCGCACAGTTCCTTCTGGATAGGTACCTAGCGTTTGGTGTGCTCGTGGGGCACAGTGTAGTCCGACGCGTGTCATGATGTGATACTTTGACTCTAGTTCATATGCAATACTGGCAGCATCCATATCATCAATTGTGATGGATACGACGGCTGTTCTATCTTGGATATCTTGTTTGCCGATGATGTTAACTCCAGTTATTGAGTGTAAACCTTCGAGAAAGGCTTTTGTCAAAGCTAGTTCGTGGTTGTGGATATTCTCCATGCCGATCGATTCGATGTAGGAAACTCCTTCATTGAGGCCGATAATGCCAGGTAGATTTAACGTGCCTGCTTCAAAGGCGTCGGGCATGTTAGTAGGCATCGTTTCTAAATGTGAAAAGCTGCCTGTACCGCCGGCGATAAGAGGTGTTAAGATTTGAGCCATTTCTTTGGTTAAAATAATGCCACCAATACCTTGTGGTCCCAATAAGCCTTTATGACCCGTAAAGCAAAGTGCATCTATATGATATGCTTTCACATCAATAGGGATAACACCAGCTGTTTGGGCTGCGTCTACAATGAAATGTAGATTATGAGCCTTGCAGATAGCACCTATTGATTCAATAGGCTGTATGGTACCACATACATTAGATGCGTGGTTGGTAATAATAGCCACTGTATTTGGACGGATAAGAGACTTAATGGCATCTTTTTCAATAGAGCCTGTAACATCACAAGGAATAATATCAAAGGTAATGCCCTTATCCAGTAGTTGGGTAAGAGGTCTCATAACTGCATTGTGCTCTATAGAGCTAACGAGTACATGATCACCTGCTTTCAATAGGCCCTTGATGACCATATTTAAGCTCATCGTCACATTTTGCGTAAAGATGACATGCGATGGATCATGGCCGTTGAATAAGGTATTTAGTCGTTGTCTTGTTGTATAGATAATATCCTCTACATCGTAGGCGAGAGCATAGGATCCACGGTTAATATTAATACCGTAGTTCGTTATATAGTTTGCCATGGCATTAGCCACATTAGGTGCTTTAGGAAACGTGGTACTTGCATTATCTAAATAGATATAGTCCATAGGTAATCTCCATGAATAACAAGGTGTATTTATGGTTATTATATCATGAGTCATATACTTGATAGGGTAGGAGTATATACTCATACATTTGTAGTGTAGTTTGTTTGAAAGGAGTTTATTATGAGTGGGTCTCATGAAAAAAGGAATTTAATTATTGCAGGCCTTATTATTGGCGCTATTGCAGGCTTCCTCGTATTGGCTGGCAATCCGGGCAATATGGGCTTCTGTATTGCTTGCTTTGTTCGCGATACTGTCGGTGGCCTAGGTCTACATCGTGCTGCGCCGGTACAGTACATTCGCCCAGAAATTATCGGTCTTATTTTAGGGGCTTATTTATTATCCATGATTCGTGGTGAACACCAAAGCAAAGGTGGTTCTTCTCCAATTATTCGATTTATTCTCGGCTTCTTTGTTATGATTGGTGCTTTGATGTTCCTCGGCTGTCCGATTCGTATGATTTTAAGACTTGGCGGCGGTGACTTAAATGCGTTGTTCGGCATTGCTGGTTTTGCTGGTGGTATCGGCTTTGGTACTATATTCTTGAAAAAAGGTTATTCTTTACAGCGTACCTATGCATTGAGTAAATTAGAGTCCGCTATGATGCCTGCTATCCAAGTTGGTTTGCTAGTTTTAGTAGTAGCGGCTCCAGCATTTATCTTCTTTAGTCAAAAAGGTCCTGGTGCTATGCATGCACCTTGGTTAATTTCATTGGCGGCAGGCCTCGTGGTAGGTGGCTTATCTCAAGTTAGCCGTCTTTGTACCGTTGGTGGTTTCCGCGATTTATTCTTGTTCAAAAAATCTATCCTTATCTTTGGTTATTTAGCTGTTCTCGTTGGTGTATTCGTTGTAAATATTAGCTTTGGTAATTTCCATCTTGGCTTTGAAAACCAACCGATTGCACATACAGATGGATTGTGGAACTTCCTAGGCATGGCGCTTGCTGGTTTCTGTAGCATATTGCTTGGCGGTTGTCCGTTGCGTCAATTAATTATGACTGGTGAAGGTAATTCCGATTCTGCTGTTACAGTACTTGGCCTCGGGGCTGGTGCAGCATTTGCTCATAATTTTGGCTTAGCCGCTTCTGGTGCAGGCCCTACATTAAATGGTGAAATTGCTGTAGTTGTTGGTTTTGTAGTAGCATTTATTATTGCTGTAGTTAATACAAAACGTGCCAATGCTTGAGTTAGAAATGAGTGACTATGAAATATATTGCTACGTTTTACTCTCACTTTGGAGCCATTCGTTTTAAACGAGAGGCTCCTGAAGGGGTAACAAATATAGAACTTCGTCCGGTGCCACGCGATTTGAGTTCTTCCTGTGGTACAAGTGCATCATTTGATGCCGGTGAAAGCTTTACGTTTACAGATGATCCTACAGAGGAGATTGAGCAAATCGTTGCTGTCACTGATAAGGGGTATAGAACTATATTTGAAAGTCCCAATAAATAAACATTACAGCCTCTTAGCGTTGCTAATATAAGCGGTTCTATAATCATTTTGTAATGTAAAAGAGGAGCTATCCGTTGGATAGCTCCTCTTTGTTATACAGCTCTATATTTTTTAGGTGATTCACCTTTTTCAGCGGCTTCTTTATCAGCGCGCCATTTGCGTTCGAAATATTTATGATACTCTACAGGAACATCATCAGGTGTTAAGCTTTCATAAAAACTAGTAGTTCCATTTGCTTGAGCTTGTTCATAAAACCATGTTTTAAATTCTAGCATGGACAAGCGTGCTTGTAGGTTTTCGATTTCTACTAATACGCGATCTCGTTGATTTCTAATGATAGATAATCTTTCATTAATGCGACTATCACCTTCGACGCAGTAGTCGATAAAATGCTTTATTTCCTTAATAGGCATACCGGTATGCTTCATGCATTCAATCAATTCTAACCAATCCATATCTGTGTCATGGAATACACGGATACCACCAGCAGAACGTTCTACAAAGGGCAATAGACCTTCTTTATCATAGTAACGCAATGTAGAAGGTGCCACATTTAGTTTTTTTGCGATTTCGCCAACAGTATATGTCATAGGACCTCCTTTTGGGTTCATATTAAATTCGTAAAAGATTTAGTGTCAGGAGTAATGTATTAAGCGTATAATATACGTATATTTTTAAGGTTAGAGTTAAGTTTTACGTTCTCGCTTGACTTAAACCTAACTTTAAGTTCTATACTTATTACATGCTGGACATACAGTATAGCACGGTTAGTAATACAATACAAATTCTAGAGGTTGTATTGTTATATGACACCTAATGAAAGGAACACATATGAACTTAATTGATATAAAATCTCCAGCCGATTTAAAAGGCTTATCTATTTCTGAATTAACAGACTTAACAGCACAAGCTCGTCAAGCTCTTATGACAAAGGTTTCTGAGCATGGTGGTCATTTTGGCCCTCCTATGGGCGTAGCGGAAATGATTATGGCCTTGCACTATGTATTTAATTCTCCTGTAGATAAGATTGTTTATGACGTGTCTCATCAGTCTTATGTACATAAAATGGTCACAGGTCGTGCATTGGCGTTCTTAGATCACGATCATTATGATGACGTAACGGGTTATACAGATCCTACTGAAAGTGAGCACGATTTCTTCAATATTGGTCATACCTCCACATCTATTTCTTTAGCATCTGGTTTAGCAACAGCTCGTAATTTAAAAGGGGACTCTGAAAATATTATCGCTATCATTGGCGATGGTTCTTTGTCTGGCGGTGAAGCATTTGAAGGTTTTGATTATGCGGCCACATTAGACAGCAATATGATTATTATTGTCAATGATAATGACCAATCCATTGCAGAAAATCATGGTGGCTTGTATCGTGGTCTTCGTGAATTACGCGAGTCTAATGGTGAAAGCTCTAACAATATCTTTAAGGCTCTTGGTTTGGATTATCGTTTTGTAGCCGATGGCAATGATTTGGAAACATTAATCAATGTGTTTAAGGATGTAAAAGATATTAACCATCCTATAGTTTTACATATTGTTACTCAAAAAGGTAAGGGTTATGCTATTGCAGAGCAAAATAAAGAGGCCTTCCACTGGACAAGGCCATTTGATTTAGAAACAGGTAAACTCAAAAAGGAACATCATGGTCCGACCTATGCTGGTACAATTGCGGACTATTTGATGGAACAAATTAAAGTAGATCCAACAGTGGTAGCTATTAATGCAGGGACACCAGGTGGCTTTGGCTTTAACTCTGAATGGCGTAACGAAGCTGGTAAACAATATATCGATGTAGGCATTGCGGAAGAACATGCCATTGCGATGAGTTCTGGTATTGCAAAAAATGGCGGTAAGCCAGTGTTCAGTGTAGATAGTACCTTCTTACAACGCGCTTATGACCAATTGGTTCAAGATCTTTGCGTCAATAATAACAGTGCGGTTATTATCAATCATATGGCATCTGTATATGGCATGAACGATGTTACGCATTTAGGATTCTTTGATATTCCTATGCTTACAAGCATTCCTAACTTAGTATACTTAGCACCTACTAATAATGAAGAATTGTTGGCTATGACGGAATATGGAGTGCATCAACACGAGCATCCTGTGGCTATTCGTGTTCCTGTAGGTGAATTTACATCTACTGGTGTAGCCGATACGACTGATTACAGCATTTTAAATAAATCTGAGGTGACTCGTCGTGGTGAACGCATTGCCTTGTTAGGCCTTGGTAATTTCTACCATTTGGCAAATCAAGTGGCTGATGCATTGGCTAAAGACGGTATCAATGCAACTGTAGTAAATCCTAAATTTGCTTCTGGTCTTGATGAAGCATTACTGGAAGAATTGAAAGCAAATCATTCTGTAGTATTTACATTGGAAGATGGTGTAGTTGAAGGCGGTTGGGGACAACGTGTAGCTAGCTTCTACGGTCCATCTGATGTGCGTGTTAAAAACTATGGTATTGCTAAAGAATTCCACGATCGCTATGATGCAACGGAATTGTTACGAGAAAATGGCGTTTCTTTAAATCAGATTGTAGCGGATGCTAAACAAATTTTATCCGTTTAGTTCGATGAAATATTAAATAAATAATTTTATCTATAAATGCAGTAGAAATATGGGTTTACCCTGTTTCTACTGCATTATTTCTTGCTTTATTTTTTATAAAAATATAAAAAATGTTAAAAGATTATAGATTTTTTTCGAATAGGACTATAAAAATTAGATGAAGTATTATATAATATTATCTACAGTATGTATTACAGTAGAACAAGTTTGTTGTTAATGTACAAAAATATCACAGTATTATATAAGTAAGTATTAATGAAAAGGGAGATTGTAAGACGTTGAAAAAAGTATTAACCTTAACATTAGCCGTGGCCATCGTCGCCGGTGGCTATATGTCTGAGGCTAATGGGGCGGGAGAACAGCCTTCTAAGCAGGCACCGTCTATATCTGAGATAAACATATATACGCCTAAAGAACTCAATGCACGTCAAAAAGACTTGGTTGATATCGGTCGCTATACAGCATCCGGTGATCAAGGTGCATTGAAAAGTACAATCGCCTCTGCTATTGAGCGAGGTACGTTGACACCGCAAGAGGTGAGTATTGCGATTCGCCAACTTTACTCTGCTGCTGGTTTAAAGCAAATGAATGCAGCATTAGCTACATTTGATCAATTACGTGAGGAGCGTCCTGAGTTTGGCGCTGATTACGAAAAAATGGTTCCAAAGCAAACAGGACTTAGTGCTTTATTGGGGAATGGCACTAATGGGGCTGCTTTGGCTAAGGCTAAAAATGAGGATACAAAAGAAGCGGTTCAATACAATACGTTCCGTATGAAGAAACCAAAACCGCAAAATCGTAATCGCTCTCGCCTTGGTAAGTTGGACCGTGAATTGGTCGCTGCCGCAGCTTTAGGTACGCGTGTAGGTAAAAATAATCTATTCGCTGCATCTGAAAAGAGTTTATCTGAGCTTGGCCTCAGCAAATATCAAATTGAAAATCTTGAATCTTTGATTTTCTAAGAATATAAAGACCTACTTCTTTGGAAGTAGGTCTTTTTTATGTATATGAGAAGGGAAATGTAATTGACGTTTAACTCCCCCTTTTCTATAATTAATAAGATAGGTATATGATCTGTAATAATAGATATAATTAATAGTTAACATAGATGTAAGGAGAAAGTATGCGCCTTCGTAGAAAACCGTGGATTGATGAAGCTATCCACGAATATGACTCTCATATTATTTTGTCCGGCCAGGAACAGTACAAGGGCAAATGGCGTGAGTTATTTGCCCATCCTGAACGACCATTATATATGGAACTTGGTACAGGTAAGGGTCGTTTTATTGCCGGTATGTCCGAAGCGTATCCAGATGCTAACTTCGTAGGATTTGAAGTGCAAATTGGGGTAATTTATTACGCAGCACAAAAAATCTTTGAAGCAGAGCGAGATAATGCTAAGGTATCTCTCTTTGATATTGCTGGTATTGAAGAGGTTGTTGCGCCAGGTGAAGTAGATCGCTTTTATATCAACTTCTGTGATCCTTGGCCTAAGGCAAAACATGCTAAGCGTCGCCTCACATATCATACATTCCTCGATCGTTATGCTCGTCTTTTAAAAGATGGTGGTGAGGTTCACTTTAAAACTGATAATGAAGGTTTATTTATGTTCTCTCTTGAAGAATTCAAAGAATGTGGATGGGAACTTAAAAATGTAACCTATGATTTACATAGTACAGACCTTCCAAATGTAAAAACTGAGTATGAAGAAAAGTTTAGTGCTAAAGGGCAACCTATTTTCCGCTTAGAAGCAATTAAGCCAAAAGTACAAAAGGAGGCTTAACATGGAAACACCGAATAAGGGGGATAGTCGGTGGGGCTCACTCTTTAAAAATGATTTACAAGGTATGCTCTTACCTATATTGCTTATCACGATTATAGGTAGTGTGAATATCTTCAGTGCCACTTATATTAACTCTATTTACGAAAATACAGGGCTTTTAGGGTACTTTTCAAAACATATAGGCTTCCTATTTCTTTCAATGGCAATAGGTGTTATTTTATATCGGTATGATTATAGGCAACTACAAAAGCCACATATGTTGCAACGCATAATGATTGCAACCCTAATAGGTATGGTGTTAGTCCTTGTGGCGGGCTCTGTCATTAATGGTGCGCGTCGGTGGATCGTTATCGGTCCCGTATCGATACAGCCGTCGGAATTTGCCAAGTTAGCTGCTATAATATGGACATCCGCTAAATTGAGTACCATGAGAAAATGGGGTAAATCAAGATATAATAATCCACTCACAAACTTACAAGGTTATGTGAGTGAGCGGGTAGGTTATATGTTGCCAATGTTAGTTTGGCCGATAATCTTTGCAGTTCTAACCATCTTGCAACCAGATATGGGGACTACTGTACTAATCTTTGGGTTCTCCTTCATACTAATTTACTTAGCAGGCTTTGATGGGCGATTCTTTGGTGGTGCCTTTGCCGTAGCTGGTGTGATCGGCTTCATTGCAGCTCGTATGTCGCCATATCGTTGGGAACGGATTCAGTCATGGTTCGATCCTTGGCCGCATGCTCAAGATATGGGCTATCAAACTGTACAAGGTCTTTTGGCCGTAGGTTCTGGTGGTATTCTTGGGGAAGGCTTTATGCAAGGTACATCTAAGTACTTTTACTTGCCAGAGGCTCATACAGATTTTGCATTTGCCGTGTGGGCTCAAGAAATGGGCTTTGTCGGTGCTGTCTTTGTCGTTCTCTTGGTAGCGGCCTTTACATACTTTGGTTTCCGCATTGCTAATAAATCTCGTGATGAATTTGGCAGATGGTTAGCTATGGGCATAACCTTGCTCATCAGTGGACAAGCATTATTTAATATTGCCATGGTTTGCGGGATTATGCCGGTAACAGGTGTGCCTTTGCCATTTATTAGTTATGGCGGTTCTTCATTGTTAATGAACTTTATGGCCATAGGCTTGTTAGCCAGTGTTGGTCGCCGTAATGTAGAAGGTGTAAAACAAGTTGGTACGGCTGAGGATTTACCATCCTTGCGTGAAGAGACACAAAGTCGCTTCAAACCTAAGGCGACTCAAGAAACAGACAAGACTGAAATGCCTGGTCCGTTTAGACCTAGAGAGCCTAGAAGACCAACGCGTAGACGTCCGAGACCTAAAAATTGATGTGTAATTCTTATGTTTCATAAGAGTAACATATATGTGTAAAATCCAATGCTATATCATACCGGGTATAGCGTTGGAACCTAGTGTTGTTATTGTGGTGAGAGGAAAAAATGAAGGATTATATTGATATTCAAGAGCGCCCGTCTTGGGGGCGTATGTTGCCACTTAGTTTCCAACATTTATTTGCTATGTTTGGCTCTACTGTATTAGTACCATATTTGTTGAAAGTAGATCCTGCAACAGCTTTATTTATGAATGGTATCGGTACATTGCTATACCTATTCGTATGTAAAGGTAAAATCCCTGCATACCTCGGTTCTAGCTTTGCTTTCATTGCTCCTGTAGCTGGTGTATTATCTGCCGGCCTCGGTTATGAGGCAGCTAAAGGTGCCTTCGTTGTATTTGGTTTATCCTTTGTGATTTTATCTGTTCTAGTTCGCTATATTGGTACGCGTTGGATTGATAAGTTATTCCCACCGGCTGCCATGGGTGCTATCGTTGCTATTATTGGTTTGGAATTGGCACCAGTAGCGATGAGCATGTCTGGCCTTATTGGTAATCAAGATTTGGGCATGAGCCACAGCCAAGCTGTATTTATTTCTATGTTTTCCTTAGTTGTTACCTTGCTTGGTACTGTTGTGTTCCGTGGTTTCTTAGCAGTTATCCCTGTTTTGATTGGCGTTGTTTCCGGCTATATATTATCCGCCTTTATGGGTGTTGTTGATTTCTCTAGCGTAGAGGCTGCACCTTGGTTCTCCTTACCGCAGTTCTATGGCATGCCTGTATTTGATATCAATGCAATCATCATGATTATGCCAGCACTCTTTGTAGTATTTGCAGAACATGTAGGTCACTTGGTTGTAACTAGTAACATCGTATCCAAAGACTTGATGAAAGAACCAGGCTTACAACGTTCTTTGCTCGGTGATGGTCTTGCGAATATTTTATCTGGTTTCTTTGGTGCTACACCAAATACGACATATGGTGAAAACATCGGTGTACTCGCTATCACCCGTTGCTTCAGTGTATGGGTTATCGGCGGTGCTGCTGTTCTTGCTATGATTATCTCCTTTGTAGGTAAAGTAGCTGCTCTTATCCATGCTATCCCAGTACCGGTTATGGGGGGTGTATCCATTCTCTTGTTCGGTATCATTGCAGCATCCGGTTTGCGCATGCTTGTAGAACGCAAGGTAGATTATACAAATCCTGTGAACATGATCTTAACATCTGTTATCCTTGTTGTAGGCCTTAGCGGTGCTGAACTTGCTGTAGGTCCTGTTGTGTTGAAAGGCATGGGCCTTGCGACTGTAGTAGGCATGGCAATGAGTATCATCCTATTGATTCTTCAAAAAACAGGCGTTGGTAATGACCAATTGAAAAAAACAGAAGTATAATTATAGTCAAACCTATTGATGAAATAGCATCTTACGATGATGACTGACAATAGTAAAGCTTTAAACTAATATACTTTATAAATAACGACTACTGAATCAGGTATGATCCTGTGAAAGTAGTCGTTTTTATTATCTTATACATATCATCGTTTAATACTTGTGAACCGAATAGGTTTAGGATGTAAGACTATTTGATATGAAATAGATTTATATGATAAGGGTTATCTTTATAATTTATTATTTATATTGTATAATGAATATATAAGTTGTATAAAATTAATTAAAGAGAGGAGGGCCTATGGAGTTTTTAGTATGGATGGCTATAGGGATTGCCCTAATGGCTGTAGAACTTGTTGTTCCAGGTGGTATTTTGGGACTCATCGGTTATTGTACATTCCTTTGGGGTGTGTATGTAGCCCTTGGAGAAGGTACGGTGGCGCTATATGCCGTACTAGGATTAACAGCCTTGTTGATTGTCCTTATCATCGTGTTCTTTAATCACTTTGAAAAGACTTGGATAGGCAAATTATTTACCTTAGGGCAACGATCTACGACCAAGGCTGGCTATGTATCTAATGATGTAT
>CABSJA010000048.1 GCA_902477915.1 uncultured Veillonella sp. | reverse complement strand
TTAAATTATCGATACGTAATCGGCATGCTTCCATGGATGGCGCATGTAATGGTTCGATTGTAAATGTTCTCATGCCTTACCTCCTGTAACAGCCAAATACATATGAACGGCAAGGTCTAGCATGCCCATTTGAATGGACCCACCAGATGCCTCACCGAGGCAAAGTCCTAAGTCAACATAGGCTTCAAGGCCTAGATTTTCTAAGGACGATTTAGCCGCTTTTTCAGCAGATAAATGAGATGCCATCACATAGTCCATCGCCTGTGGCACCAATGTCTTAGCAACTAACGCACAAGCAGATGTATTAAAGCCATCAATAATAACTAATGCTTTATTAGCTGCGGCACCTAGAATAATACCTACGATACAGGAGAATTCAAATCCGCCCACAGAGGATAAAATTCCGATGGCATCGTCTTTCGGTATATCCTTATATTTTTCTAATACATCATGTACAATGCGTTGCTTTAACTTCAAACGTTCGTCGGAAATATTAGTGCCCCGACCTGTCGCTTCCTCTGCAGTGAGACCTGCAAATTTAGCAGTCATAAGAGCACTCGCTGTAGTATTGGAAATACCCATTTCCCCTACTAAGAAGACATTAAAGCCTTCGTCGATTTTTTCTTTTACAAGACGAATACCTGTTTCAATACCTTCAACAGCTTGCTCACGTGTCATGGCCGGTTCTTCCACAAAATTCTTTGTGCCCATACCAAGTTTATGAATACGTAATCCTGGCACCCAGCTCATATCCGCATCAATGCCCATGTCGATGACTTCCATTTGAGCACCGCAGTAGTTAGCTAAGGAATTGGCGCCAGCCCCTTTAGGAATTAGGTAATTTTGTGTCATCCCTACAGTTGTTTCCTTTGGATACGCACTAACACCCATATCGGCCACACCATGATCTGCAGAGGCAATAATCATACAAGGCTTTGGTACCGTTAACTGCTCTTGATTCGTAGCCGCCCCATATTGAGCCACCACATTTACAAGTCGTCCATATTGCTCTATAGGTGAACCTGCATTCCAACTATCAATTATATGTTGTTCAATCTCATGACTGCGCCCAGTAATAGCGTCACAAGTTTCTTGTAACAAACTCATAATATCTCCCTTAACTAAATAATATGTTACATGTATATTCTTCTAGAGCTCTAGTATACACATTATACTGCATAAATCATGTTGCTTCAGCTACATAAATATGCATAAGTATTAAATAAATGTTAACTAATCATTGTCAGTATCCATGATTACTAACCAGTATATATTTCTAGCTAATCGTTAATTGTCATTAGCTATTTTTGATTTGTCCTGTTAAATATGGTAATTTACCACGGATTTCTCTGCCCCGTTCAAGATAGGATTCTAAGGCTTGACCTTCGTCTTCTTGTGAAAGTATCTCTTTTACACGTTGAATTTCGGATTCGATCTGTGAAAGGCCTTCAATTACATTGTGTCTATTACCGTAGATGATTTCACGCCACATAGATGGCAAACCACCGGCAACACGTGTGCAGTCTCTAAAGCCACCTGCAGATAATTTCATACGCAACTCGCCCAATTCATCACCACCGGAAACTTGCGTTAAGATGGATGCCAATAAATGTGGCATATGGCTAACCATAGCTAAATATGCGTCGTGAGCATAGATATCTACAAATTCAATACGGGATCCTACAGCACGACCCATTTCAGCTAACTCTTGAGCAACCTCTTCACTATATACATCAGAGGCTTTATCCTCAAGGACAATCCAGCCCATACCTTTAAATAGATTTTTATGAGACACTTCGTAGCCACCCTTTTCAGAGCCGGCCATAGGATGGACAGATACAAAGATAGTGCCTTTAGGAATGGAACTGTATACAGCTCGTACAAAGTTTTCCTTTGCGCTAGACACATCCGTTACTACTTGCCCAGGTCTAAAGAGGTGTGCCGTTTCTGTAAATAGTCTTGCATTTGTATCTGGAGGTAGTGAAAATACGACAATATCCGAATTCTCAATCAATGGTTCTACCTCAGTCCAGGCAGCTTTCACCACACCATCTTGAATGGCTGCATCACAAACCTCTTGGCGACGCGCATAGCCCACTACCTCATAATCGGTATAAGCCTTTAACGCCTTTGCCAACGAACCACCTAATAACCCCAAGCCAATAATACCTACTGTCTTACTCATATAAACCTACTTTCACAAATAGTTAGCCTTACACTCTCCAATGTAAGGCTAACTACATTTACAAACTATTAATAATTAACGACGATTACGAAAATATAAAACTACGCCTCAATAAGACGTCTATTTTTCCATTTACCGCTATACCAACGATACACAAATAACAATCCTCGTAAAATTTCATCTGCCGCCATGGCAATCCAAATACCTACGAGCCCCCATCCCCAGTAAATACCAAAGAGATAAGATAATGGTACAGCACATAACCACATGCCAAAAATGCCTACCAGCATAGGTGTCCGAATATCGCCTGCCGCTTGTAAACAACCAACCATAACAATATTGACGGCACGGCCTAATTCAAGGAAAATCTCAACCAACAATACATTATGTGCTAACGATAGGATTTCTGGATCTGTAGTGAATACAGACAAAACAATATCACTAGTAATATAAAAGAACGTAGCAAGGCCTACATTAATAACAATGGCTAAGAACATAGAATGCCATACGCGATTTGTCACCTCATCTTGCCGTTTAGCCCCCATCAAGAAGCCAACAATAACTTGTGAAGCATTCGCTAGTGCTATGGTATATACATAACAAAGCATGGCTATAACCGAAACATACACCTTAGTATTAATAACAGCCAGTCCCAAGATATTGACCATTTTCATAATCGTTGTCTGAGATAACTGATAGCTTAAGGTTTCGCCACCGGAAGGAACACTGATATTCAGCAAAGACTTAACCGTATGCCATGGGAATGGTTTTAAGAATCTAAAGCTTACCTCTAATGTAAGTAACTTCTTAAATGTATAACCGATAATCAGGAGGCCAACCACCTTAGACAACCATGTAGAAATGGATACCCCTAGTACACCTAAGCTTGGTATAGGCCCATGGCCAAAGATTAACACATAGTTAGTTGCAATATGGATAACATTCATAACCAATGCAATGTACATAGTAACACGTGTTAATGAATGTCCTCTAAATACGGCAACTAACGCATAGTACATAGCCTGAATTGGCAAGCCTGCTGCCACTATGGTTGTATACACCGATGTATCGCTCATCGTTTCAGGAGGTATGCCAAGCCATGTAAAAATCCATTTGTGACAGGTAATAAAGAATACGGCCGCTATAGATGAGAAGAAAAAGTTCAATACCAAGCTAACCGTACACACTTCTGATAGCTTCGACTGATTCCGAGCCCCTAAATATTGAGCAATCAGAATCGTCGTAGCTGTGCTCATTACAATGATGAGCATAATAAAAATATTTAAAATTTGATTGGCATTAGCTACTGCTGCTACTGCTTGAGGTGAGTAGTGACTCATCATCAGTTGGTCTATGTTACCTACCAGCATCTGTAGGAACACTTCGATGAATATAGGCCAACTCAAGGTCCAGATGGACAAGCTAATCCCTTTTTCATAAGACTTCATAGTATCCCCTTATATACTAATGCCAAATTTCATAGTTTTCCCTTTATACACTAACGCCCCATTGCTTATCCATTAAAAGAAAACGCCTTTAGCCTTTTCTTTAGTTTCTTGATCAGCAATAAATGGAATTCTTGTAGTTCTACCTTCTTTAGCAGCTACAATCTTTTTAAATGGGAATTCAAAGATTTCTCTATTCCAAGTATTTACCGCATCATTGTATAACGTTCTAGCTGCAGTAATTTCTTTTTGCAAATAAGAGTTTTGTTGCATTGCATCGCGAATTGTATCTTGGCTTTGTAATTCTGGATAATTTTCTATAGCCACATTAAGAGCTCTTGTAGCCTTGTTAAGTTGAGAGTTCACATCACTTCTAGACTCTTCAGAGAAATTACCACTTCTATACTTAGCAATATCTACAAGAATATCTTTATCTACTTCAATAGATTTTTCCACTAATTTAGCCGCATTGGAAAGAATCACCACACGTTGCTCCATATAATTGTCGATTTCAGAAGCAGCATTTTGGATTCTTTGTTCCATCATATTAAACTCTGAGCTAATTTGTTTTAATCTCCACCATGGATAAATTAGCACGATTGCACCAATAATGGATACCAGATACTTGTCAATAACTATGCCTAAAACGATACCAATAACACCGATAGCCATAAGAATAGTAGGTAACATTTTTTCAAAACCACTAGTTTCTACAGGGATTACCTTCGCAATAACATTTACATCTCTGCCTTCAGACATAATTTCCGGATTCATTTCGTCGAGTTGATTAGCCATTTTTAGTACCTCCACATTGTTCATAAATAGTATTTAATAAATCGCCTAGAGACTGATTTTGTCGATATAGTTTACCTGCCATAAAGTGATCATACGCAAAGGATCTATCCCTATTATCTTCAGATTTTTGATAATGATCTAAACCTTTAATATGGTTGAAATCATCTCCTGCGGATTGTATGTCGGTCACCTCTATAAATTCTTGTTTTGTTACAGGAACATACTCATCCCAGCGGACTGGCACATAATAGGTCCTACCATTACCCGCTCGTACAGGTACTTCATCTATGTGTTCAATCGCTCTATACGAATAGGCATCTACCTTAATCACTTCCGAGTCACCTTCATTTTTATGGTGACTAGTCTTAAGGATTGTTTTTACATTATTACGCTCCGACGCATCAGGGGGAACAAATAAATTGAGTCCCATTTTATTCGCCAGCATTTCTGTAATGTAATCATTATATTTGAAAGCATAAGATTTACCATAAATATAATCATTAGATGCCATCTGTTGATACACAGGAATTGCTAAAATTGGCAGGAATGAGAAATACATGTGATCAAAGTAACTACAGTTGTAATTAATGAACTTTTCTTTAATCTTTTCAAATGAAAAATCATAATACTGAGATGGCGAAGTATCAAAATCCCAGTTTTGAGAGTTGTCAGCTTTAATCTCATTAATTTTATATTCTTTGTTAAATATAAAATCATCGCCATACGGTGAGTTTTCAAAAATATCCTTGTAGTTGCTTTGTGCTAATGGCGTAAACAATACGCGGAACTCAACCTCATTATTTCGATCTAATGCATTAAATTGGGCATCAAACTCTTCATTGGCTAAAGCTTGGAAATTACCGCCATCCTCCAATGAGTCTTGACCTTTCTTTCTAAGACTAGCAATGCCTTTCGCTAATCGACTCTTGGCACCACCAAAATTAAAGAATCCTTTTTCCGGTGGTTTTCTATGAAATGTTAAATTAGGTGCCGCATGATTACCATACACTAACGAGACTCTATTCGCATAGTAAGGACCAGGTTGTCTTATGACAGCACGCAGTGTTTCGTTAACATCTCGGGTCTTCAAATTCCCATTCGAGTCTACGTACTCCTCTTCATAAGTAACATTTAAAGTCCCTTCATATGTATAGTCGTCCATCCAATGAATTATGCGCTTAAGAAAAACAAAGGGATTTCCTAAGATATCACCAGACGCAATATCCAATGTGGAATGGTTCACATCACCTTTTTCTAAAAAACCATAATCTTTAACAAGCTGTTCGTACCGTTCGATATTAAAGTTTGAATCCATATGAATAAAAGGAATCGCCTTTTTTAGAAGTTCACTAGTCATTTCACTATGAAATAGATTGTTTAAAGGAGCCATCATCTCATAGCCTTCTTGACGCATGTTAGCTAATGTAGCATCTAAATCATTAAGTTTTTCTTCAAGACTCTTACTATTAGGCTTAATCCAATATAGGTAAAGTCCTACACATAGAACTAATATAAGTATAGAAACAATAACCGCTACAATATCAATATGATCTTGTGAAAACTGATAAATACCATAAATAATGGCCCCTATACCGATAACAATATCAACCTTTTTGATAAGGCCAAATCGTTTATAGGATGTGTTTGATTGATCGCGATTTTCCGATACATCAGTATACTTATCTATTAATACTTTGTTGTTATCTATATCAACCTTTGATTGATCTACTAATTGTTGAAAGTATTCTTCGGTTACTTGTTGAAAAGCGCCCTTTAACTCTTCCCGATAATACTTAAGTGGCTCTAGTAATGCTTCATTATATTCATTCGACACGTTACTCATTCCCTCTCCTTAATGAATCGTATAGTAAATGATACTTCTATACGTTTCCATTATGCCTCATATTCTGAAATAACAGCCTCTTATACTTATAAGCTTTCAAGTTTTTACTTAATTATAAATATCCTAAATTATAAATTAGTATATCAAGTAAGAAAAACTCCGTAAAGTAATAATACTATCCATAACACTACAAAATAACCATAGTATTCATAACAATATAAAGTAATTATAGTATTCATAACAATATAAAGTAATTATACTATTCATAATGTCATAATATAAAAGCCCCTCTTTACTGGGCACCCAGTAAAGAGGGGTTCAGATCATACATGATTCAATTTAGATAAGATTATTTAAATTGATTGCAAAGGCTATCGAATAGCGCTTGATCTGGTTTTACAACATCTTCAGTTAATGGACGAGGATGTGGACCACCATTTGCTGCAGCCATAGCTTTTTCGAAGGAAGGTTTAGTAGTATCTTGATAAATAAGACCTGTAACCAAACCATCTGTTTCACCCAAAGTTTTAAGTGCTGTTGCACGATCTGTTGGATCATAACCTTCTGGCAATGCAACTAGGTGTTCTTTGAACCAGTCATAGCTGTTGTGTTTATTGTAAGTAACACATGGGCTGAATACGTTAATGAAGGAGAAACCTTCATGATCCATTGCTTGTTGAATCAAATCAACAAGTTCTGCACGGTTAATCATGTAACCTTGGGCTACGAATGTAGCACCTGCAGCAATTGCAGTTTCACAAACGGACAATGGAGATTCGAATGCCCCACGAGGAGTTGTTTTTGTAACAAAACCGATGTCGGAACGAGGGGATGCTTGACCTTTAGTCAAACCATATACATGGTTATCCATAACGATGTATGTCATGTTTACATTACGTTTGAAAGCATGGATAGTGTGACCCATACCAATAGCGAATGCATCACCATCACCGGAGCAAGCGATAACTTCTAAGTCTTGGTTAGCAAGTTTAACGCCTTGTGCGTAAGGAAGCGCACGACCATGAGTTGTATGTGCACCATATGCGTAGAAATAACCACCGATACGGCTAGAGCAACCGATACCGGAAATTACTGCTAATTTTTCTGGTGGAATATTTCTTGCTGCTACAGCATCAGTAATTGCTGCTTGAACCCCATAATGGCCACAGCCAGGACACCAGTTTGGACGAATATCGTTTCTGTAATCTTTAGCTGTTGTCATATTATAGGACCTCCTTAATCGCATTTTTCACATAACTTTTTGTGAATGGATTACCATCGTATTTCAAGCAGCTGGAAATTTTAGATTTCTTATGCATGTTGATTTTAAATAAGTTAGTCAATTGGCCTGTTGCATTGTGTTCAACGATAACCACTTTTTTCGCAGCATCCATAAATGGTTGTAATTGTTTTGCTGGGAATGGTTTAATCAAGCGCAATTGTAAGTGGTTAACTTTAACGCCTTCTTGATCGAATTCAGCAACTGCTTCTTCGATAGCACCACGGCTGGAAGCCATACCTACAACAAGTACATCTGCTTCGTCGTATTTAGCATTATTCAAGAATGGTTCATAGTTATCAGCTACAGTTTCCAATTTGCGGAAACGTTTATCAGTTTGCGCTACGTGCATTGTAGGCGCTTCTGCTGGTTTACCTTCTTCATTATGTTCAAGACCTGTAGAAAGGAATAGACCATTTTTCATGCCAGGAATTGTACGAGGAGAAATGCCATCTTCAGTCAATTCAAAGCGTTTGAAGTATTTAGGTTGTTCCAATTCAGGAAGATCAGCTTCTTTCATCATTTTACCGCGGTTAATAGGTACACGGTTCAAGTCGAAGGAAGGAACGGATTGTTTATTCAAACCTTGTTGTAAGTCAGGCATGAAGATAACTGGGCATTGGTACATTTCTGCCAAGTTGAAAGCTTTTTGAATTTCATAGAAGCATTCTTCGATAGATGTTGGAGAAATTACGATACCAGAATAGTCGCCATGTGCATTGTAGCAAGCCGCATCAATATCGGATTGTTCAACTTTTGTAGCCATGCCAGTGGATGGGCCAGAGCGTTGAACATCGATAACAACCATTGGCAATTCAGCCATGGAAGCCATGGATAAGGATTCAGCCATCAAGGAAAGACCAGGGCCAGAAGTACATGTGAAGCCACGAACACCTGCGTATACGCCGCCCATAGCTGTCATACATGCTGCGATTTCGTCCTCTGTTTGAACGATTGTAGCACCCAATTTATCCATGTTTTTAATCATATATTCCATTACTTCAGATGCTGGAGTAATAGGATAAGATGCCATGAAACGGG
The DNA here is from genome assembly GCA_902477915.1 of uncultured Veillonella sp. Taxonomy (GTDB): domain Bacteria; phylum Bacillota; class Negativicutes; order Veillonellales; family Veillonellaceae; genus Veillonella. Next base: position 4,619 of record CABSJA010000048.1, on the reverse strand, counting down.
AACCTGCTGCAATAGCACCAAGAGCACATGCTTCATTACCTAATAAGAACATTTGATCTTTCTTACCAGGAGCTGGCAATGTATCGATTTCAACATCGCCTAATTTTTCCATTACAAGGCTATGACCATCGTCAAAAGCAGCCAAGTTTTTATCCACGATTTCTTGGGATTTTTTCGCAAATTTAGCAGCAATCGCATCTTTGAACATCTTAGTATCAAAACCAAGAAGTGCAACAGACATACCAAGTGCAACGATGTTACGCATCAACATGGAACCTTGTTTCATTGCCGTTTCAGAAATTGGCAAGGACAAGCAATTAACCTTTGAACCTTCAAATTTAGAGAAGTCAGGATTTACTTTACTGTCACAAATGATGTAACCGCCATCGCGAACTTCGGAACCATGCATATCAACTGTTTCTTGATCAAGAGAAAGCAAGAAGTCTACGCCTTCACCAATGGACATAACTTGTTCTAATGCAACGCGCAATGCGAATGTAGTATGACCACCTTTGATACGAGATGCAAATAAACGTTGGCTATACAAGGAATAACCTTCTTTAGCGAGGATTGTCGCCATGATTTCGCCACAACTCTCGATACCTTCACCTTGTTGGCCGCCCATTTTCCAGATAAAATCTTTACGTTTTTGCAAGAGATTCACCCTCCTTAGGATAAAAATTACACTGCTGACAAGAGTCTACCTTACTATGTTAATGTTTTATAGTACGAACCTGTCTATATCGTCATTGTATCATGTATATTTTGGGTTTACAATGTATCATTTCACATAATAATAGGTATAAATTAAGGCATTATAACTAAAAATTATAAGAGAAAAGGATACTACATGCTAAGTAGTATCCTTTTAGTATTAATAGTTATCGTTTTAAATAAATTATAGGAGAATGTAGTCTATACAAAATTATATAGAATATTTATTCTGTAATACCTCTTGTTGCCGTTCTTCGGTAAAGAAGATTTCCTCTAGACACAAACCTTGAGCCGGTGCTGTTTTACCTATAACACGGCGATCTTTAGCCGCTAAATAGCCCTTAATATCCTCTACCCTGCGTCTTCCCAGTCCTACATCGACAAGTAATCCAGCAATGTTGCGAACCATGTGGTATAGGAACCCATTGCCCACTACTGAAATAGTAACATGAGGGCCTTCGGACTCTACATGGATGCCCATGATAGTCTTTACAGGATCAGCAGGCGTTGAATTCGTTCCCTTCAAGGTTGTAAAGTCATGTGTGCCCAACAGTTCATTACCGGCAGCTTGCATGAGCTCAATATTAAGAGGTTTCTTAACGTGCCAGTGGTATCGTTTTGTCAGTGGATTCGCGATGAGTTGATTATGGATAGTATATACATACTCTTTACCATATATATTCCATCGCGGCTTCCAATCGAGGGGTATTTCCATCGCCTCAAGAACAACTATATCCTTTGGAATATGAGCAATCATAGCGCGAGGAATATTTTCTGCCGGTATAGCTCCTGATGTTTGGAATGTACAAACTTGAAACTTCGCATGTACCCCTGCATCGGTTCTAGAAGCACCGTAGATTTGAATTGGTTCATTACAAATTTTTGACAATCCATATTCTAAACAGCCTTGCACCGTTAAGCCCTTATCGTCAGGTTGCTTTTGATAGCCTGCTAAGTCAGTGCCATCATAAGAGACTATAATCCGTATATTTCTCATAGATCAAGCCACCATAAAACAATAAGTGCAATGGTAACTAGAATGACAGCACCTACGCCGATATAATCTACATAGGTAACTTGTAGTTCTTTCATGCGCGTACGATTAACGCCGCCTCTATAACAGCGAGCCTCCATGGCAATAGCGAGTTCATCAGCACGTCTAAAAGCACTAATAAATAATGGCACTAAGAGGGGCACCATGTTTTTAGCACGTTGAATGATGGAGCCTGTTACAAAGTCTGCACCACGAGCAGATTGAGCTTTCATAATACGATCTGTCTCATCTAGTAGTGTAGGAATAAAGCGCAACGCAATAGTCATCATCATTGCTAATTCATGAGCCGGCACGCCAATACAACGGAATGGATTGAGCAAATGTTCAATACCATCGGTCAAACGAATTGGTGATGTCGTATAGGTCAATAAGGACGAGAACAAGATTAAAAAGATTAATCGAGCCGCCATTTGTAGACCCATAGCCAAGCCTTGATCTGTAATATTAATGATCCACCATTGGAAGATTGTATTACCTGGTGTTGTAAAGATATGAATACCCATGGTAAATACGATGATAATCCAAAGTGGTTTAATAGCAGACCACATCAAGCGTAATGGCAATCGTGATAAAAGCATAGCAAAGATTGTAAATGCCCCTACCAAGCCATACGCAAGAGGAGAGTTCGCTAGGAAGATGGCTACCACAAATATTGTAGTAGCAATAATCTTTGCACGAGGATCCATGCGATGCAAGAAGGAGTTTCCTGGGAAGTATTGCCCTATAGTAATGTTATTTAACATGGCTACCTCCTTCTAGAATGGCTTGTACTGCATCATCTACAGATAATACACGATTAGACACATCTAGTCCTTGTTCACGCAAATATTCCATAGTGACAGATACTGGTGGTACATCTACACCAACAGCCTGTAATTCATCGCGATGATTATTAAAGATATCCATCGGCTCTCCATCGAGAACGATGCGACCTTTATCAAGGACTACAAGGCGAGATGCCATGCGCGAAATATCTTCCATATTGTGAGATACAAGGATTACTGTAATACCCTTTTCTTTATGAAGACGAATAATTTCTTCAAAAATTTCTTCACGACCAAATGGGTCAAGACCTGCAGATGGTTCATCAAGAACTAGGAAGTCCGGATTCATTGCTACTACGCCAGCAATAGCAACGCGACGCATTTGACCACCAGATAGGTGGAATGGAGAACGCTCTGCATAAGTGTCATAGTCAAGACCTACAAACTTCATGGCATCTCGTACGCGTTCATCCACTTCATCTGCACTAAGGCCTAAGTTTTTAGGACCAAAGGCAATATCTTCGGCAATGGTTTCTTCGAATAATTGATGTTCTGGGTATTGAAACACCATGCCTACCTTATGACGCATCTTCTTAGCTTCCTCTGTAGAAGCGCTAATATCTACACCATTAACGGTAACGGTTCCTGTAGTAGGATGTAATAAGCCATTCAAATGTTGTACAAAGGTAGATTTACCAGACCCTGTATGACCAATGATGCCTAAAAACTCACCGTTTTCAACAGTAAGAGATACACCATGAAGGGCCGTTTTTTCAAATGGAGTACCTACACCATAGGTATAGGTAATATTATCTAATACAATCGCCATTAGTGTACGCCCTCCCCTCTTACTACATCTGAATTTTCATTGATAGGAGAACTCATCTTGTGAGCACCTACGTTATGTTCACTTAGTAATTGATCAGCCAATTTAGAATGTTTTAAACCTTCTGCTAATTCTTCATTGTTGATGATACTCTTACCTACTTCATAACCTTTTTCATTCAATTTGAAAGCAATTTCAGACGCCACAGGTACATCGAGGCCAAGGCCTTTTAAGGTATCTACATGGCTAAAGATCTCACGAGGGGTACCATCATGTAACTTCACGCCATTTTTCATTACCACCACACGGTCAGCTGTAACAGCTTCCTCCATAAAGTGTGTAATGTATACGATAGTAATACCTTCTTCTTTATTGAGTTTATGAACTGTTTCAAGTACTTCACGACGACCTTTAGGGTCGAGCATAGCTGTTGGCTCATCAAGGACGATACAGTCTGGTTTCATAGCAAGTACGCCGGCAATGGCAATACGTTGCTTTTGACCACCAGACAACAAATGAGGACCATGTTCTCTATATTCAGTCATATTTACAGCCTCTAATGCTGCATCGACACGTTTTCTAATTTCTGCACTAGGAATACCTAAGTTTTCAGGGCCAAAGGCAACATCCTCTTCTACGACAGCCGCCACAATTTGGTTATCAGGATTTTGGAATACCATGCCTACATGTTGGCGTATATCCCAAATATGAGCTTCATCACGCGTATCATAGCCACATACATTGATATAACCTTCACTAGGTTGTAATAACACGTTGAAATGCTTAGCTAGTGTGCTTTTACCACTACCATTCGTACCGATGATACAAACAAACTCACCGCGCTTAATAGATAAATTTACATCATTTAAGGCATGTACATCATTGCCATTTTCATCGGTATAGATATGACTCATATGATTGACCTCAATCATAATGTCTTTTTCATTCATGGATAACCTCATATCTTTCTAGTCAATTTCGTTTCTATAAACGTAGAACCATTTACAAATCAATCATTCCTATATTGAGCCTACTAGCATCAATATAATATATCCTGTTCATACACTTAGAATGAAATAGTATCTAAGGTATTCTGCAAAAGGTTAACAATAAACATTTAATATTTACGATAACTGCTAACATATTACGATATTATACTAATCGATTGTACCATAAAATTGACAATAAAAAAACGGTGCTGCAACATAAGTTACAACACCGTATGAGTTTGATTAAACTAACTCGATAATAGCCAAAGGTG